>CAVXZR010000129.1:0-68443 GCA_963765965.1 uncultured Pseudomonadota bacterium | reverse complement strand
CGTAGCCCTGTGGCCGAATCTGTTTACGAAAAAGGGAGTCTACGTATACAAGATTTGGGCTATTTCAATCTTGGACGCATGAAACAACAGGCTGCACGGGTGAATATTGGATTTCTCGGCTGCAACCCGGTACACAAGTTTTTTCAATGGGCGGCACCCCGATAAACTTGAATAGTCACTGTCTAAATCTACTCAAACAAGGGCAGATGCGAAATGAAATCGCGGTCAAAGTGGGCGTCAAGGAACAATTGACTGTGCGAATGCTATTCTGGAAATTACCGGAGGAAGAAGCGGGTCGGCGACGGGCCAAAATGCTGAATAACGGCAGAAAGCACAGCAGAATGCCTAGCGAAGCGAATCTTGCCGGGTGTGATTGGAATATCCTGATCACCAATGTCGAACCTGAAAAACTAAACCATGAAGACTGTTTTGTCATGTACGGTGTTCGTTGGCAAATTGAGCTGATTTTTAAATTGTGGAAATCCCATAGCGGCCTAGGACATTCGCGCAGTGAAAAACCGGAGCGTATACTCTGTGAAATCTATGCCAAATTACTAGCGATCATCGTTCAGCACTGGATAGTATTGACCGGCCTCTGGCGGAAGCCTGACCGTAGTCTAGTCAAAGGCCATCAAATGATTAAGGAGCAATCATCCGGTTTAGCCAAATGCATTGATGACCTGGAAGCATTGGCTAACTTTCTAAAAGAACTGGCTGACAGGTTCAATCATGGCTGTTCAATGAATAAGCGAAAGAAAAAGCTAAACACCTGTCAACGGATAGAACTTAGGCGTGCTTATGCATGAAAGGGACTAACAGATATCCACCGCATAGCGGGATTGAAGGAATATAATTCATCAATATTTATAACATACTAATAAATAACAATTATTTTCTAAAGTTGATGCGTATGGGGCTGGCGATAGGAAGCCCAACCCTCGAAGTCGAAAGAATTGGTATAGATGGTAGAGTTTAAATCTGTCACCATCCATCACAATATATCAAAACCGGTCCATTGCAGATGGAACATTCAACAATCCGGTTGACGTTATAATCGCTAGAGATGCGCTACAGAAGAGCTAAAGCCATTGGCGCAAGTTATTTTACTGTCAATTCAGTCCCTCAAAGCACCGATTTAGTTGAACGCAATTACTAAGATTCCAGGTTTCACAGCAAGGTAATAATTAACAGATTCCTAACGTGCCTTGATGGTAAGGTTTAAATTATCGGCATACCACTCAGAGGTGTATGACTGTTTGTTCGTTGGTATGCCTTAATCGTTGCCCGAGATTTTTACTCATATAACCTAAGATTATATTCCGCCGGTTGACTGAACACAGAGGATTTGATTATGCCCAATCACCCAGTTAACACAGTTTGTCCCGCAGTTGCAGAGCTGTCTTATGCGCTGCAAGCTGTCATACCGGAACTACAAGGTAACGGAATCGGCACGATCCGTAATGACGGCTCTAGGCATACTGCCGGTCTTGCAGTCGATATCATGCTCGATAGCACCAATGAATACGAAAAAATGATCGCCGATGACATCGTTGCGGCTTTGATCGACATGCAAAGCCAAATCCGTTGGCACGACATCCTTTATACCGATTGGCTTCCTGGAAATCGACCATTTCATTATCACATTCCCGGTGGCGGCGGTGGCTACGGTGGCCATCGGCTCAAAAAAAATCCGAATAACGATATCGCTCTCGGTGTAGCTCATGAAAATCAC
Source organism: uncultured Pseudomonadota bacterium (assembly GCA_963765965.1). Taxonomy (GTDB): domain Bacteria; phylum Pseudomonadota; class Gammaproteobacteria; order Methylococcales; family Methylomonadaceae; genus Methylomonas. The sequence goes on along the minus strand of CAVXZR010000129.1, from coordinate 66,711 downwards.
ATTCATGTGGACTGGGTTCAACTTCTCACTGCGTATCCCGGATGACACTGTTTTCGTCTATGATTGGCCAACGGATGCGAGAAGTTCCGGTTTTGCTCAAGACCTGATGAACCGTCTAATGTTGAGTTCCCGGCGCTGACAAGCGGTAGTTTGAAACCGTTTTGGCGATGCCTGGCGTATAGCTGGTTCTAACTATTCCGGATGACGTGTATCGAAGTCCGGAAGTGACCGGTGAAATTTATTTTCCCGTTGTTAGGAGGTAGGGCTGTTGGGTTGCTCTCTTTGCAACCCAACATGCTAACTTCAATAAGATAAAAAGCTCATAAAGCTGACACTGGTGATTATTGACTCTGAAAGGCGGTCATCGGCCAACTCCGGTCATTCGCTAATTGCCAAAATCAGCGAAATGAACGTCAGCAATACTTCAGACTGCCGACGTTCTCTAAAGTCTGACGATCTCCCGCACTTTGGCTGAAAAGCTGACTGTCACGGATCATGATAGGCGCCGATAAGCACACCAAGCATTCGTAACTACTTTCGCGTACGTAACGAGGTCAGCGAGGTCAGGGTCACAAGCGAGGTCAGGAGGTCAGCAGGAGGTCAGGGTCAGGTCTTGTTTTTTGCAGAATGCAAAAAGCAAGACCTGACCCTGTGCCGTTGACCCTGTGCCGTACTAAGACCTGACCTTGTGCCGTACTAAGCGCCCTGGGGGTAATCCTATAAGTTGCCATTATCCCTCGTTATCCAGCTCCTGAATAACGGCGGCAACAGTATAATCCTGTACAAATTCGCCTCTACTGGCTTGCGCAGCGCCCTCTGCAAGATGCACCCGTAACGCTGCTAGTTTATGCTTGCGTTCCTCAAGTTCGCGCAAAGCATCCCGCACAACCTCACTTGCTGAGCCGTAGCGACCACTGGCGATTTCACTCCTAATGAAGACTTTCCAATGTTCCCCAAGACTCAAGCTGGTAGTAGCCATAGTAAAAACTCCGGTATTCATATCTAACAATGCTGAATATACCACGCCCCACTGCCTGTTTCAATGAACAGACCTTTCCAGAAAGCCATGCCATCATCCTACTGTCGGCAATACATTCGACTACGGTCATTGGTAAAACGTCGATGATTGTCGCCTTAGGATCGCGATTTGCCCGTTCAACGTGAGGTCAGGGTCAGGGTCAGGTCTTGTTTTTTGCAGAATGCAAAAAGCAAGACCTGATAATCCTCTAGCCATCTCCAGTGGTTGGCAAACGGCGGTGATAAAACGCCTAAATAAGATGAGGAAAAAACCCCTTATTTAGACTTGGGGCTCTGCCCCAAACCCTGCACCCCCTGCCAAAATAGTGTACTTGTTGAGTTTGTGAGTCAAGGGTTCGCTTCGCCAAGCCACAAAAAATAGACGCCCTTTTGATTTTTATAGGTGTCGATTTTTTGCGTCTTGCCCTTGACACCCAAACTCAACAATAGTCAAAACCCTGTTTAGGCTTCGTCCTAATTAACGCGGACTTTGACCGCCATTGACACTTGAGAAAAACGAGGAGGCTACCATGGCATTTTATTGCGGTATCGATTTGCATTCCAATAACCATGTGGTTGTGATTATTGATGATGAAGATAAAAGGCTCTATGAACGGCGATTAAAGAACGATTTACCTTTAACGCTCAGTGCGCTGGAACCGTATCGATCGGGTTTAGTGGGGGTGGCGGTTGAATCGACCTTTAACTGGTATTGGTTGGTGGATGGCTTACAAGCGGCGGGTTACCCGATGAAACTGGTTAACACGACAGCCGTACAACAATACTCGGGCTTAAAATACACCGATGATCGCCATGATGCTTTCTGGCTGGCGCATTTGATGCGGCTCAAGATATTGCCCACCGGTTATATCTATCCCAAAGAACAGCGAGGTATCCGTGATCTGTTGCGTCGGCGCATGTTTCTGGTGCATACGGCCAGTAAACAGTTGATTAGTCTGCAAAGCCAGATTTGGCGGCAAACGGGGGTCAAAATCAGCAGTAGCCAGTTGAGGCGGGTCAATTTTAGCGTTGATTTGCCGGGTGAAATGGAGCGGAAGCCAGCTTGAGGGTCTATCGCAGCATACAGGCCGAAGTAGACGAGATAGAAAGTCAGTTGCTCAAGGTCGTCAAGCCCAGAGCGGACTACCAAGTATTGAACAGTGTCCCCGGCGTCGGCCCTATCCAGGGAATGACCATCGCCTTGGAAACCGGCGATATCCAGCGCTTTGCCGAAGTAGGCGATTACGCCTCGTATTGCCGCTGTGTCAAAAGCGAAAGGGTGAGTAACGCCAAGAAAAAAGGCGAAGGCAACGCTAAGAGCGGTAACAAATATCTCTCGTGGGCCTTTTCGGAAGCCGCCCACTTTGCCGTGCGTTACGAACCTTTGGCGAAACGGTTTTTTGAACGCAAACAGCGCAAGACGAATGGCATTATTGCGATTAGGGCGGTGGCCCACAAATTGGCAAGAGCGGCTTATTACATATGGATTTATTGATGCTGATTTCGATCGGCAGGATTTTGTTTAACGTATTGACACCGGATGGCTAATGGGTGAACCCGTGCCTATTCCATGCGGTGCTGAATTTGTCCTCACCCCAAAAATCGTCCTTTACGTAAAAGACGGCATAGAACAGGTTGTAGTCGCTATCACCCGTATAGCCTTTCACGTCATCAGAAATTTGTGCGATGGTTGCCTTTAGTTTGACTTCGCTATCAGCATATTTGTACTTGATAGCGGCAGACAACTCGGGGAGCAAGATAGACGGCTTGTATTCTTGGGCAGTCTTGAGAAAGTTTGATTTTGGAGTTTTCGCTGACGGAAATATGGACTCCAATACGGTACGAACCGACTTGTAGACCTCTGATTCCGATGCCGGGCAGATTCCTGCCTTGTGAATGATGGTGGCTGTGTTGCGGAGGATGGTTTCGAGGTATTGAATACCAGACAGCTTGAGGTAGCGAGACTCGTCGCCTAGTACATCAAGAGGCGCGAGGAACTGCATCAAGTCAGCGAGGAAAACGTTGTATGGCTCGCCGGACCAGTAGTGGTCAATGTCATACTTCGACGCTGCACCATGAGCATCGAAGGGATCGCCGAACTTTCGATGGAACTGGGCTAGGTAAGCGTGTAGCCCAGAAGAGTCCAATAGGCAGACTGTAGTTTGTAGTTAGATAGAGTGAGAAAGCAAGTCTCTCAAATGGCTTTTTACCAATTCGTCGTCTTTCTCGATAAGCCAATCTGGTGGGCCATCGGGGTGCCCGTTTGCCCCCCACTCAGCCCAATCGAGCTGATGTAGAGCAAGATCGCGTCCCAGCTTTTCAGCTTCGGTAAAAAGTTCTCTAAGCCTAGCTTTGATCAGATTAGTCTTCATTCTAAACGCACCAGTGAAAAATAACGTTAAAAATCACCGGACGGATGCAGGCTCAGCTTGCCAGATGTCAGGTGGATTGTGATGTTAAGTCTTAGGGCGATGATCATAATCAGAGAGATCGCTTTCCTGGCCTGCGTTGGGTGACAATGTTGAACTTTTCTTTGATTGCTTGGCGTTCTTCGTTTGGCGTCCAAGCGATTGGCACAGCGATACAGGTGGTCAGTTCGTTGCCGTGGGGTTTTGTTGTCAATGCGTGCCGGTACCCAAGTTGTGCCAATTCATCTTCGTTAATTGGGGAGCGGGACTGGCCAGCTAATTCTCCCCCAAGGAATTCTGTATTCATGTCAACCATTGCGTGTCCTCTAAACGGTAAATTTAAAACCTAAAAGTGATTAAATAGTTCTGTATATCATACAAAAACTCCAGTGTTCGACGACAAGTATAAGCTCTATTGTTGCCACTCATTAAAACAGTGCATCCGGCTGCAATGGGTCGTCTGATGCCGATCAACCTACTTTAATGTAGCTGATTTGAACGGCAGCTATCCGGAATTATTTTCGGAGTGATACGAGTATTCAAAATCGGCCAATTTTCGCCGGTTGCGACTGGCCGCTTTATGGCGATGAATATGGCGGAATGAAGTTCGGTAATGGGATGTTAGTTTTGTCCATGTGACTTACAAACACAGTCGTTTATAATGCCTATGCGACTTTGGTGTTGTTTGTTTAAACGCACCCTTTCAAACCCATAACATGTAAAAAAAGGAGGCTTTATGAGTACGAATGACACCTTTCTCGCCGTTTTTCTCGGCAGCAAGACCAGCCCGCGCATGACGGCATGGAACGCCCTTCCGGAGGAAGAGCGGAAAGCAAAGATGCAGGAAGGAATAGCCGCATGGAAAGCATGGTGCGCGAAACATCAAGCCGCAATTGTCAGACATGGGCGGACCGCTCGGTAAGACGAAAAAGATAACTCAACGCGGTATCGAGGACACAAGCAATGAGTTGAGCGCCTATATGGTTGTTCGCGCGGATTCGCACGAGGAAGCCGCCAAACTGTTCGAAGAACATCCGCACTTCACGATCTTTCCGGGTGACTCTGTGGAAGTTATGCCGGTTTTACCGATACCGGAGTCTTAACAAGTTGTTCTCAGTTAATATGGTTCCTGTGATTTATGTTCTCAGGCCGCTACAACTAAAGTGGAAAAATATGGTCCCAACAGTGTTTCCCAGACGCTGCCGCGATAAAGATCGCTTAGCGTGTCTATCCGGGAAACGGCTGCTGTGAGCTAACTAACCTTGTGTTATCGTCGCACAGTTTGGGTTTAGGTGCTAACCCCAACGTTTTTCGGCTTCGATCCGTTGGGGTTCATATCCTCACCCCAACCTACGCTAATATATGTTTTGTAACAGATTGATTTAGAAAAACTATACTCTTAAGCAAGTGCCGATCTATTCTAACCCCTTTTTTGGAGGCTGCTTGTGATGAATCTCAACACAAAAGTTTGGCTTAGTCTTGTGGCTCTTGGGGTTATCATGGGGGCTTTTCTATTTGTGCCTGCCGGGACAGTTTACTACTGGCAGGCATGGGTGTTTTTGGCCATCGACATTGGCGCGTCAACGCCTCCAACGCTGTACCTAATGAGGCACGATCCTGCGCTGCTTGAGCGACGAATGAAGGGTGGGCCGACTGCGGAAAAGCAGCCGGTGCAGCGGTTGATCATGTGGTGCGTCTCTATCGGATTCATCGCCTTGCTGGTGGTTCCGGCACTGGATTTCCGCTTTGGGTGGTCTGCCGTGCCGCTTGGTGGTATTGTAACCGGAGACGTGCTTGTGTTGACTGGGTTTTATTTCATCTTCCTGGTGTATCGGGAGAACACCTTTGCGTCGGCAACCATTGAAGTTGCCAAAGATCAGCAGGTTATTACTACCGGGCCGTATGCCGTCGTCCGCCATCCGATGTATGCGAGTGCCTTGATCTATCTTTTCGGTATCCCGCTTGCCCTCGGCTCGTATCGGGGCTTGGTTGTGCTTGGGGCTATGATCCCGTTTCTGCTGTGGCGATTGTTTGACGAAGAACGTTTTCTTGCGAAAAATTTGACTGGATATACGGAATATCAGCAACGGGTCAAGTATCGTCTGGTGCCATTCGTTTGGTGATGGGTGCTGTAACCATTGATTTCCGGGCAGGGAGGGTGGCGTTCGCTTCGATAATCCTCGATTCCGCGTTGTTGTATCGAGGCTACGGTGGGTTGACGATTTTTTGGGTATAAGGTTGATTTGGCCGCGTAGGTTGGGTTGCAAAGAGCGCAACCTCACCTACGCGGCTTATCAGGAAGACGCAGAGCGTCCGGGGATGCATTCCCACAGCACTACCCCTTAAAAATCCCTTGCAAACCAACATCAGGCGCATACTCCGCTATGACCTTTTGCACGCTTGCGGTATTCAGGGCAAGGTGTTTGGATAAAACCGCGCCTATAATAGACCGGAAATCCGTGGTGACCTTCAAGTCCCGGCCTTCCCATAGTTGTTCGGTATTCAGGCCCGGCCAGCGGCCATAGATTTTGCCGCCGTTGACTTCGCCGCCCAGCAGCCAGCTAAGATTGCCATGTCCGTGATCGGTGCCTTTATTGCCGTTTTCGGCAACCGTCCGGCCGAATTCGGACATAATCAGAATGGCCGTATTTTTATAAGCCGGGCCAAGTCCCTGAATCAATGCCGATAATCCTTGTCCGAATTTTTCCAGTTTGTTGGCCAGTTGGCCTTTTCCATTACCTTGCGCGACGTGGGTATCCCAGCCGCCGGCATCCATGAAAACCAGTTGAATGCTGGCATCGTTGCGTATCATGCCGGCTACTTTTTGACTCGTGACGGTAAAGGCATCGCCAAGCGGCGCGCCTTGGTCGGCAGCCTGCATTTCGGTTTGCAAATCCCGCAGCATGGTTTCCTGTGCCGAGATGGCTTGCCGGTAAAGTCCTGCCAACTCGGGATGCGATACATATAATTGTTCGAATTTCATTTCCATATCCGGATTGTCGGCGGCTATAGCCTTATCGGCGCGCATGCCGGTGGGCAGGCTGGAAATACTGGCCGGGCCCTGAAAGATCTTCGGCATGACATTGCCGGTGCTAATCGCGCGGGTCGGGGCGCGGTTATCCGGCAAGACTTGCGCAAGGCCGTTCATCCAGCCCTGTTTAGCCAGAGCCGAGTTAAGAAGCGCCGTTTCCATAATATCCTGCGCTTCGAAATGGGAACGCGTTTCAGCCGGCGATCCGCTGGCATGAATAAAAGCCAGCGAGCGGTCCTGCCATTGCGGAAGGAGAGTTGCCAATGCCGGATGCAAACCGAAAAAGCCGTCCAGGTCGATCAAACCGTCCTCCTGTCCGGGTTTGGCAAGTGAAATGGCCGGCCGCAGGTCGTAATAATTCTGTTCCGCGTAAGGCGCGACAAGACTCAAGCCGTCAACGGCGCCCCGCATCAGGATGACGATGAAATGTTTGTCGATACTTTGCTTGGATGACAAAGCCCAACTGCTGCGGCTCAGCGGCAACAAGCACAGCCCGGCCGAAGCCAGTAAACTCTTTAAAATCTGACGGCGTGTTAACATCGGTTCTGCCTCCGTTTCAGTAGTAGAGAAATTCCGGACTATTCAACAATAGCACCGGTTTCAAATTCGGAGCCGCGTCCTGAATAGTGTTCAAGGTATTTTGGCTCCATGTTTCGCCAAGGTTCTGCATGATCCGGCCGCTGTCGGCCGGATCCAAAAACCGGTTCAAACCCTTGGCAAAATCAATCCGTTTTAGCAAGGCGTCCGGATTAAGCCACTGCTCTTTGGTATTCGCGTAACCGTTAGGCGTCAGGCAGCGATACAGCGGTTCGCCCATATTTCGCAGCGCGCCTTGTATCGGCCGGGTATCTCCCTGCGGTACGATGTTGCTTGCCCGTAACGCAGATACCGCATAACGGAACGGCGGTTTGAATTTGTTTTGCGCATATTGTTTGTCCCAGAACTCATTTGAACGCAATAGCGTGTGTAACACCACAGAAATGTCGCCTTCCGAACTGCGAAACGCTTTGGTGAGTTTTTCAACCAGACTTTTCGGCGGATCGTCGGCAACAAAGGTTTGGGCAAGTTGGTAAGCAATATGCTTGGCGGTTGCCGGCTGCGAGGCCAGCAAATCTATCACCATTTCAATTTCTACTGCGCCTCTTCCGGTTATCGGATAGCCCAGCAAGGTTTTATCGGCAAAATCATGGCGGCGCGGATTGAAAAAGAAATTGGCTCTTTGCCAAAGTTCCTTGCCGTTAGCCAAACCCCAGCCGGTGAGAATCTCCGCCAGCGTGGTCACATCCTGTTGCGTATAGCCGCCGTCAACCCCCAGCGTGTGCAATTCAAGAATTTCCCTGGCATAATTTTCGTTGATACCGGTTTTTCTGCCGCGTGCGCCGGGACTATCCGGCGCGGTATTCAGCCAGTTATCGAGATAAAACAGCATCGCCGGGTGTTGCGCCGTGGCATGCAATAAATCGCGGAACTTTCCCAACACGTAAGGGCGTATGGCATCCCTTTCATAAGTGCCGATCCAGATTTTATCGGCGCCTTTTTCGGCAAAGACGTTAAAATGGTTAAACCAGAAATCGACCATGACTTCCTGCAACTGGGCAGGGCTGGCAATGGCGCGCAGTACTTTGGCCAGGGCCAACTCAAAAACTATCCGGTTTTTGTTTTTGTTGACTTCTTTGCGTTCATCCTCCGGCATGCTTTTAAATTGCCCTGCCGGTGGCTCGAAGTCCGTGCTTAATTGTTCGATAGTGGCGTTTAGGGTATTTAATTCTGAAAGCCGGGTTTCCAGAACTTCATTTTTCGGTAAAGAAGCGGGCTTAAGTTGTTGCTCGATATAAGCCTCGATACCCAGATTCCGGACTTTGGCTATATCGTCTGCTGAGGGTCCAAAGCCGATACGGTTCAGTAAATGCACGATCTGTATGTCATCGGTAAGCGGCGGGGCGGATTGCGCCATTGCTTTTGAGCTAGTGACGGCGGTCAGAATAAGGATTAAAATGAAAGATAATAAGTTTTGCCCGATCATATACGGCTCCTTTTGTTCATCTATACCCCAAGCGCGTTAATTTTCGGCACCGAATAATTCTATAACCTGAACGCCTGAGGTTGAAATCGCACCAACCGAAGTTTAAAGTGTCTTTTATAAAGCTAAACCCAGTCAATAATCGTCCGAGTAGTCAGCTATCGATAGGTGAAGGGTTAGCAAAATCCGGTTTAGGATCGTACCAAGTTTAGCGGATTTCGGCATGACTTGAGTGGTTTTTAACGCCTTACCGGAAAATTGGAACAACGCATTTTTATATCGGGAAATCATGCGTCCCGGCAAAAATGATACAAATCTTCGTAGCATCATTTTAGCTGTTATAATCGAGTGCTTTTCGAACACCACCAATTTCAATTACCAACCACGATAAGAGGTTAGCGCTATGGGACACATTCAGCACATACTAACTGAAAACGATGAGAAACTCAGCTTTGCCGCTGAGCTTTGCGTCAAGATCGGCGCCATCGAAGAATGCGAATTTCACGACGGCGAATACATCGATCTGACCGGAAATGCCGATTACATGGAACTGACTTTGGAAATTATCGAAGATGATCCTGACGCTATCAATTCATTTAAAAACATGGAAGATATGATCGATTCGGTCAGAATAGTGTTGGATCATGCCGGCGATGAGTGCCATACGTGTAAAAATTTAAAAGACAGCTGATAGCCGGATCAACGCGGCTTTTCGGTGTATAAATCGTAGAGATCCGAAAGGCTTGGCAGAAATGGCCTTTGTCCTCGGCGGTTGCTGAAAATTTTCAAAAACGGTTACTCCGGCTTTGTACTTTGCATGGGCGGGCTCTTGATTTTCTTATTTGACTAAATAGCCGGCCTGTCGTTCGTTCCGCTAAGGTATTTACAGTTGATTCATGGGAAATACACCCAGTAACATATTGATAATAAAATATTCATTATGAAAATATCCCGATTTTTCATGTCAACGTTTTGACGAAACTCACTACTAGTCCGCAATTCCTTTGCTTTTAAAACAACCATGCGTAGCGAATATCCGAAATCCAACCTTTCATCGCCGCTTTCCGAAGCGGAGCTTAATGAACTTGATCAATTTTTAATATCCGACAATATACCCGAACAGACTCTGTGGCTGGATGCGTTGGATGGTTATTTGACTGCTGTAGTCATTGCTCCTGCCCGGCTGGCGTTCGATCAATGGTTTTCCGGTATCTGGGGGAGCGGCAAGGGAACTATGCCGCAGTTCGAATCGATGGATAAAGCTCAACATATTATCGATCTGATCGTTCGGCATATGAATAGTATCAAAGCAGCCTTGGAACGCGATCCGGACCATATCGAACTGTTGTTCGAAACTCTGGTAAATGAGGAAAATCAACAAGAATACCTTGATGCCAAAATGTGGGCTCGCGGTTTTCTTTGCGGCATTGAATTGTGCAAAAAGCATTGGCTCCCGCTCTTTGACGATCCGGATGGCCAGGAAGCCTTTTATCCCATCTATCTGCTGGGTACGGATTACTTGTCGGATCAAGAAATGGTGCAAATCGAAACCCAAATAAAACGGGCGGCGTTAACTGATTTAGTTCCCCTCTGCGTCGCGTCCATCTATCGATTCTGGCTGCCGTATCGAAGGACTATCGCTTAAAATCTTCGTAATTATTCAGCGTAGGGTGGGTTAGATGCGCAACTCGTTGAGTTTAGATAAAGTTAAATTCGTTGGGCGCATCGTAATCCACCGGGGGCGTACCAAAACACTTTCAATTTCATCGAATCGATGGGCGTATCAAGAATTCACTGAATAGTTACAAATCTTCTTTAAAATCGGATACTGTTGCAGTTAAATATCAAAACGCTGTAACCAAATCAAAGCGCTTTCTTTGTCGGCGTAATCAAAATGCCGCACCTCTGCTTGTATAAAATGACTGACGATGCTTGGCATAATAGCCAGAAAACCGCTGTCAGTGACGGCAGCGACTCTTTCCACGTGCTGGTGGTGGTTCTTAACAAACTTCAAGTGCGACAACAACGCCGCAAAGTCGGCCCAGCCCGGAAAAGATTGCGTGTGAATTAAAATACCGTTCAATTTTCCCCTGGATTCAATAAACGGGTCAACCAACCCGGCCAATCTAACAAAATCGGATTCTTGAAGCGAGCCTTCGGGCGTGATGATCAATATGCCTTGATCTTCTAACAATTCGGAATGGATCATTTCGGTATCTCCGGTGAATGTATCGATCAGACCATCAATTAAGTTTAAGGTTCGGCAAATACCTAAATGCCCGAAATCCGGCTGCTCCCGGAAACCGGCAGATTAAGCTTTAACTGCTCAAGCGATTTCCTGATTAGCAATGTAGGGTATGCATCGCATACCATTTGCCTTTTGGCAACGGATAACTTTTTGGAACCGGAACGGCCTAATGGTATGCGATGCATACCCTACGGGGTTCGACATGTCGGCTGAGTAATCTTGCTAATCAGGAGCGATTTTGAATTGATTAATCAGTGATTGCAGATTATGCGATACCTGATTTAAATGATTGGCGGCAACCGTGGTACGTTCGGAAACAATTGAAGTTTGCGCCGATATATCGCTAATATGGATAATATTACGGTTGATTTCTTCGGTTACGGTAGTTTGCTGTTCAGCCGCGCCGGCAATTTGCATGGTCATGCCGTTGATGGCAGTCACGGAACTCATGATGGTTTCAATCTTTTGCATGGCTTCTTCCGTATGCTTCACCCCTTGCTGAGCCTGTATGCGGCTATGCTGCATGACATCTACGGCTCTTCTCGAATCGCCTTGAAGTTTGTTGATCATGCCTTCGATGACCGAAGTGGATTCATGGGTACGGGTCGCCAGCGTTCTTACCTCGTCCGCAACGACGGCAAAGCCTCGTCCTTGATCGCCGGCGCGAGCAGCTTCAATCGCCGCGTTTAATGCCAATAGATTGGTTTGTTCTGCAATGCTTTTGATAACATCCAGAAGCGAACCGATGGATTTGCTATCCTCTTCCAATTTTTCAATGACCCTGGATGCATTCTCTATTTCCCCGGCCAATTCCAGGATCGATGCGGTAGCGACTGCAACCACGGATTTACTCTGACTAGCTTAATCGGCTTGCATAGCGGCATCGGCTGCATCATTAGTGGTTTTTGCGACATCCTGAATCGTGGCGCTCATTTCGTTAATGGCGATAGCTACGGATGAAGTTTCCCGGCGTTGGTGTTCGACGGCATTGGCCGTTTGATGGGCTACATCATAGACTTCTTTCGATGCTTTTTGTAAGTCGTTGCCGGTATCGATTACTGTCAGGATAAACGCCGATAACGATTCAGTCATGGTGTTGAAGCTTTGGGCAATCTCACCCATCTCGTCGCTGGCGCGGATGTCGATTCTAGCGGTAAAATCGTTGCCGGCCAGCCGTTTGGTTCCGGCGTTAATGGCGGTAACGCTGCGATTGATCGAAAATGACAATCCTATCAAAAGGTAAATCACGGCGAAAACCACCAGCACGGAGCCAACGGCTGTCATGTTCAAATATTGTTCGGCGGAACGGCTGCGCTCCAAAAACAGTTGATCGAGATTTTCAAGCAACTGGTCATACAGTTGAAAACTGGCGGAAATGGCGGCAGTCGAGGTATCGAATACCTTTTCGCTGCTGATCGTAATGGGCGTGCTGTCGATAATTTGCTGTTGCAACATGTTCAACATAACCGCTAGAGATTGCCGGTAATGCTCATTTGCCGCGTTGATAGCGGAGCCCAAGGCCCGGTTATCTTCCTCTGCCACCTTCAATCCCTTTTCAAGGTGCTGTTTGTAGATCTCGATATTGCTGATTAGCGTCAACAGCTCGGGCAGTTTTGCCGGATTCAGGCTGCCGCCGGCGGCAATGCCCGCTGCGGCCGCGCGAGCCTGCCCCATAAACTCGATCATCTGCGGCAACACTTCGGTAATCGAATTACCCAGATGATAGCTATCCAGTTTTTGATCGAGAACAATCCCGGACGCATTGGCGACATGTTCGAATAAGGCGAGCATGTCGCCAATCAGCGCATTATGCGCCTTTAAAGTTGCCGGCCAATCCTGGTCAAAGGAATGGGCTTTAATGGATTCCCATTGGGAAGCCAGATTGCCGACCAAGCCCTGGGTGTGAAGATCGCCGGATAATTCACGGTCGATTTTTATTAAGTCGCTAAAATAGCCGTCAATATCCTGGCGCTTGCTGAAAATTCGGTTTTTAAATTGCTCGGCCCCGTTTTTATAGGCGCTAGTCATGCCGCGATGTTGCTGAATATGTTCGACGGGCAGCCGTAAAAATTTTACGTAGGCCAAGCCTTTGCGTTCATTCTCCAGATGCCGGACTTCACTCTGAAACTGCTTAATAATCACTATAGACATGATCATTAACGGGACTAAGACGATAATGGACAGCACGGTGAACTTTGCCGGAAAACGCAGGCGATCCATCAATATCATTGCAGGCGAAAACAGCTCATTCATAAATTATCCCTTTCCAGTCTTAGGAAGCGAAATTGATACCGGCGTTAACTGCACAAACATTTGACGATTATAATAGATGAACACGTCTTGTTCATGTTTGGCAAGTGTAAAACTATGTTATCGCGTTTATGCACTTGAGTGGGATGGGTTTTGATACTGGCATTCGCCGTCGGTTATGAACGATAAGAAGGACAGTGAACAAATTCTCACAGAGCTTCGGCAATGCGCGGAACCGCAACAGCATCGGTCAAGCCTGACGTTCAGCCAGCATTGCTAGAAGAGTCAGTCAAGCCGTTTATTCGAGCTTGGGATGGAGATAAGACGGCGTGTTATTTGACGGGCAGGGCCGTAGGGCGGAATCTGATAAGGGTTCCGCCAGCTACAAAATTGTAGGGGCGAAAAATTTTTCGCCCCAGCTTTCCCGATGTTTGGGTGTCCTGGATTGTTGTATAAACTGTCAGGTATTTTGATGTCCAAAGCTTGGCGAACCGCCTGTCGGCAATGGATGGCACACCATCGGTGTTTGGCTATAGGGGGGGAGTGCCAGGCCCGCTTATGAAGCGGCATTAATCTTTAATGGCAAGACTTACCCCAAGAATTCGACTGAACCACCTGCTCGGCAATTAAATGGCCGGTAACGGCTAAAGTTAGTGTTGGCTCCAGATGGTCAACAGCGAAATCATGACAATCCATAGGACTAGCGTTTTTCGGTTGGCAAGAATTAGGCGCAAGTTATCAAATACCCATGGGAAAAAGGATTGGACATGGTTTTTACTGGTTAAAGAATTCATTTCTCGATTCCGTAATAATAGCTAAAGAACTTCCCTCTTGGTTAAGCGCTTTTGAGTGCTCAATAAAGAGGTTTACCGGTTATTGGCAAATGAGCGGTCACTAACTTGGTTAATCTGTATGCAAAAGTTTTTTTGACATTTGCGTTTAACATACGATTTGTCAGAGCAGTCCGCACGAGAAGATCAACAACTTGCCGTGTATTCCGGGAAGAAAAGCGGCTTTTGATACCCTCTTTTCGGTTCCCGCGTACCGACTCCCGATATTCATTGATCCAACGTTTGCAAAACTTATAAAGCAAATGCCGTGCCAAAATAAATAAAACAATAAAATCAATATCTTATATAGTTTGTTAGCCTAGAATAAATCTAAAAATCAAAAGCTGACAGAACTGGCAAAGCTTTGTAAACCGGGCTTTGCGTTTGGTTTAATCCGGCCCTAAAACACCTTCTGATCGTTTATTTATAATTATCAATAGCTTGTAAATTTAGGCTGACTTGCTTTTCGGCATTAAAGAAACTGACAAAATTGGCAGTTTTGACAAATATGGCAATGCATGGCGCAAGTCCCTTTTATGGGATGATAGTCCCGGTTCAAATAGACCGGACAAGCTGAAAAATTTTGTTAGCCTATGGTTAGGTGTAACTAACCTACACATAAGATCCCGTTGTTTAAACCACAAACGCGGGTTCAGCAGCCGAAAGCTAAAGCCGATACCATAAGCAACCCCAATCCCAACATTTTCCAGGGATTGATGAACGATAAGCGTAAGTGATCGAATACCCAAGGTATAAACGATTTTATTTGTTCTTTCTGCAATGACGTATCCATCTGTAATTTGCTGTTAAATTGAGTCAAAGGTTAAATGGGTGTAGCGGTTAAATGCGTTTATACATACATTTGTTCTTGCAGGCCGGTTCAGGGTACAACCCAAATCTTACAATTTTCTTAAAATAGAAAATAATTTCCGTTATTTAGCTAAATGTGCAAAAGAGGCATCGCGTTTTGGGAAAGACCGTGATGTAAATCAACGCCCGTACTTTTTCAGTCCCCTGTTTGTTTCATCGTTCCTACACGGAGCATCATCGTTCCCACGCCGAGCCTGGAAACGATATTGGCGTAATTTGCTATCTTTGGTCAACGCTGAATAGTTACTAATATTTTATATATAGAAAGACCGGAGTATTAAACAGGTTAATTCTGAATAACTAACCGGGCTGACACAATATTGAGCACGATCGGCCATACTTCCGCCATAAAGCTTTTAGTTAAAAAAGTAACTGTTCAGCTTAAAAGCCGAACTTAAACTAACTCATAATATCCGGATTTTGCTTACCTCCAATCCGTAGCCCATTAGAAACGCACAGACCGTTCCGGCTTCTGCGAATGGCTAAAAATAAATTAAATGACTTTTGAACTTAGGTTTTTTGCAATGACAGTGCGTGATAAAAGATTATTGACTGTGCCATGTCCCTTAAAATGATTCTTATCCAATTCAGCAATATATGAAAATTAAGCTTACTCATTCATGATTAATTATATGATATTATAAAGAGCATGCTGATTTGACCCAAGTATTTAAATATTAAGAATTGTTAAGTTGGCTAGTGCTTGATTTATAAATGCTTTTTTTATTTCCTCCAGTTGCTTGCCGTCCCTTTTCTATCCGCTAGGGGGGCTAGCCATTCGACCGGCGGGAATGCGCCTGGCGCAATTTCTTCCCGATTACAACTAGAGTGCTTATGATCTTTAGAAATCGAATCAGGACATTCCGCAAAAAAAACCCTAACCCGTATCCTCTTTCGAAAGCTAAAAAAGATTGTAATTATTCAGCGTAGGGTGGGTTAGATGCGCAACTCGTTGAGTTTAGATAAAGTTAAATTCGTTGGGCGCATCGTAACCCACCAGGGGCGTACCAAAACACTTTCAATGTCATCGAATTGATGGGCGTATCAAGAATTCACTGAATAGTTACAAAAGATTATACCTTTAGTCTAGGTTTCAGCATTATCTTTCCCCCGGTCCGGGAGAATGCGGACCATAATTTTCTTAACCATGCCGGTTGGCCTTGATTCATTACCGCCTTAAGCCAAGTCAAACCCGAAATCGTCTTCGGCTGCAACAGTGCGGATAATTTATTTTGCAATCCCTACACTCGCCGCAAATCAACGACAGCGAGGAATTATCATGTGTTTCGGCGGATCAGCACCGGCAGCGCCACCCCCTCCACCTCCACCCCCGCAATATGCGCAAGCTCCGGCAGCGGCGGCTGTCAGAGCCGATACGGCCACGCAGAATGCAGCACCGCAAAACGGCACCATACTCACCGGCGGCATGGGCGACACTACAGCGCTGGGCAATGAGCTCGGCAAAAACACCCTGTTGGGCCAGTGATGAATAAGCAGGCAACGGAATTACTGAATAAACGCTGGACGGCGCTTAAGCAAGAGCGTTCGACTTGGTGGGGGCATTGGTCGGACATTAGCCGCTATCTGCTGCCGCGTAACGGACGCTATTTCGTGTCTGACAGGGATAAAGGCTGGCAACGCAATAACGCCATTTACGACAGCACCGCCACCCGGGCCTTAAGGGTGCTGGCGGCCGGGATGATGTCCGGCATGACATCGCCTTCGCGGCCCTGGTTTCGCCTGTCGGTCAGCGACCGGGATTTGTTGCAGTATCAGCCGGTCAAGCTTTGGCTGGCGGAAGTGACCGAGCGCATTGAAGACGTGCTGGCGCGTTCCAACGCGTATCGTGTACTGCACAGCCTGTATGAAGAACTGGGCGCTTTCGGCACCGGCGCGGCGTTGATAGCCGAGGATTATCGAAACATCATCCATCTGCATGCCTTTACCGTCGGCGAGTATGCCATTGCCACGGACTGGAAGGGCGAGGTGGTGACCTTATACCGCGAGTTCGATAAGACGGTGGGGGAGATTGTTAAAGAGTTCGGGCGGGAAAATTGTTCCGGCGCGGTGCAAAATGCTTTTGACCGGGGCGAACTGGATAGCTGGATCACGGTGCGGCATGCCATCGAGCCGCGCCAGGATCGGGATAGCGGGTTACGGGATGCGAAGAACATGCCCTGGAAATCCTGTTATTGGGAATTGTCCGGCGGCGAGGGCAAGTTGCTGCGCGAATCCGGCTATCAAAGCTTTCCCTGCGTAGCTCCCAGGTGGGCGGCACAGGGCGGCGATATCTACGGCAATAGTCCCGGCATGGAAGCTTTGGGCGATATCAAGCAATTGCAAATCCAGCAGTTCCGCAAGTCGCAAGCCATCGATTATCAGGCCAATCCGCCCTTGCAAGTGCCGGCTTCCATGAAGAACCGGGAAATCGAAATCTTTCCCGGCGGCATCAGCTATTACGACGCCTCGACGCCTGCGCAAGGCATTAAAACCGCTTTCGAAGTGAATCTGAATCTGCAAACCTTGCTGCTGGATATTCAGGATGTGCGGGGCCGGATCAATGGCGCGTTTTATTCGGATTTGTTCATGATGATTTCCGAACAGGACCAACGCATGACAGCAACAGAAGTGGCGGCCCGTAACGAGGAAAAGATGCTGATGCTAGGGCCGGTGATCGAGCGCCTTAATAATGAATTGTTGGACCCTCTGCTGGAAACCGTGTTCGAACGCCTGCTGAATGCCGGGCTATTGCCGCCGCCGCCACAGGAACTGCAAGGCCACGATTTGAATATCGAATATGTGTCGATGCTGGCCCAGGCCCAAAAGGCCGTGGCGATTAACGGCATAGACCGGTTTGTGTCGGGCTTGGGGCAGGTGGCGCAGGCTAAGCCGGAGGTTTTGGATAAGTTTGATGCGGATCAGTGGGCGGAGGTGTATAGCGATAAGTTGGGGGTGGATCCGGGGTTGATAGTTTCCGGCCGGCAGTTGGCGTTGATCAGGCAGCAAAGGGCGCAGCAGATGCAGGCTGCGCAACAACAGGCAGCCCTGCAACAAGGCAGCGAAACCCTGAAAAACGCCGGTCAAACGTCTACGCAACCCGGCACGGCGGCAGGGGATGCGCTGGCGGCTTTAAAGGCGCGGGGGGGATAAGTTGAAAATGTTGGATGGGTCCAGCCACACACGCGGTTGGGTTAGGGCCGTAGGGTGGATGCCGCTAGGCGATCCACAATTCGCGGGTTATCGAAAAACCTGACCGAATGTCCAACCGGTCATTTTGTTCGACCTAGACGAACGCTCATTGGCTTCGAGTTGGCGGAACCCCTGTCGGGTTCCTCCCTACGGTTCTAGTGGCATTAAGATGGATAAAACGTTACGGGTGGGGTGAATACCCCGTCTAGCCGCACAAAGATGCGATTTGCTGCGCTCGGCACATACTACACCTTGATAACCGGCCAAAAACCAGACTCAAGCTGCTTCCTGATCCCCCAGAAAATTTTCGTTTGCGGTTTTCAAACATTTACGCGCACAGCTGGCGCAACGGCCGCAATCGACACTGACCCCCAACTCGCGGCGTAAATCCTTGAGCGTAGTAGCGCCGTTTTTGGCGGCCTGGTGGATATCGCTATCAGTCACAGCATGGCACAAGCAAACATACATCGAATCGGCTCCTCTGCATTAAATTGTTGAGAAGCATTCTCATTTAGTTTTAGAGTGTTGTCAAGCGCCAAATCCTAAAAATAAAAAACCCGCGACATTTTTTAAAAATTTCGCAGGTTTCAGGTCTCTATTCATCAAAACTTTTCATGGCGAAAGTTTTTTCGGTTGGCTGGCAGTATTGGAGGGGCCTTAGCCTTCGCGCAACTATTAATTAAGACAATCAATCCCCCCCAGGCTCCATATGTGACTGCAAATAATTCGGCAGGCTGACATCCTTGATAAGACTTTGCTGGGTTTCCAGCCAGTCGATAATTTCTTCGCAATGCTCCAGCAACTCCGTCAGCAAATCGCGGCTGACATAATCCTGCAACTCTTCGCATAAAGCCACGGCTTTAATCAGCAAGGGCCGCTGGGTATTGATCTCGTATTCCAGGTCGCCTTTTAAACATTCAACCACATTTTCGCCGATCAACAGCTTACCCAGATTTTGCAGATTGGGCAGGCCCTCCAGAAACAAAATCCGCTCGATTACCTCATCGGCTTCCTTCATCACCCGGATCGATTGCTTATAATGATAATCGTTCAGTTTCTCCAGACCCCAGTTCCGGAACATGCGGGCATGCAGAAAATACTGATTGATAGCCGTTAATTCGTTCTTCAAAACCTTATTCAGAATTTCGATGACTTTTTTATCGCCTTTCATATCGCTATCCTCGCTGGATTAAATGCCGGGTTTCATCTGGCTTTGTTGATAATTCTCCAGTCCAAGCAGCGTGATTAGCCGCAACTGCCGCTCCAGCCAATAGGCATGATCCATTTCCGTATCTTCCAGTTGCGTCACCAGCATCTCGCGGGTCACATAATCCTCGGCCTTTTCGCAGGCGGCAATCGCTTTCTTCAGCTCGCCGACCACATGGTATTCCACATCCAGATCGGCTTGCAGCATCTCCGGAACAGTGCCGCCGATCTTCAACGCATCGCGTTTTGCCAGATTCGGCGCGCCCTCCAGAAACAGAATGCGCTGGATCAAGGCGCGTGCATGTCCGCGTTCATGCTCGGACTCATGCAAAGCTTTTTCGGCCAAATGCTGCAAACCGAAATCGGCATACATCTCGCCGTGAATCAAGTACTGATCGGAAGCAGTCAACTCCCCGGCCAGCAAATCGTTGAGAATTTCCAGAATTTTCTTATCGCCTTTCATAACGCACTCCTTAATTAAATAAACCGGGAAACTATCAAACCGCAGATAGCCATAAGCCAATATGCCGATTCTATACCGCTTACGGAGGGCGTCAACTTAAACTGTCAGGATTTGGCGAAAAATTAGCAACGTAGGGTGGATGCCGACAGGCGATCCGCCATTTCGAAGCCAATGAGCTTTCCGATTGTTTGATTGAAAGGAACTGTTGGAAGTCAGCTCGGATTGTTGATGCCCCAAGAATGGTGGATCGCCTGTCGGCATCCACCCTACGATTCAATGGATATTAATTTTTTCATCCCCGGAAATCCGCTTCATCACATCCACCACCAGATCGCGTTTTTCGCGGGCGATGCGATACAGAATGGCCCGATCTTCCAGGGCTTGCAAGGCCAATAGCAGCGGTTCGAAGATAGCTTGTCCGGCGTCTTCCAGCGCAAGCAGGGCGTCCCGGACTTGCTGGGTTTTGCCGCTTGCCGCTTTTGCCAATAGGGTGTCGGTAATGGCCTCGCGCAGATTCTCCGGCCCGGCTTGATGGTTGAGGATGTTAGCGACGGCAAGGGGTAGGGCGGCTTGCCAGTGTTGGGCTAGCAGGGATTTTCCGTTATTATTCTGAGGGGCTAATGACAAGCCTTCTATTAGGTGGGATAAGCCTTCATTATTTTGTCCGAGGCTTTTGAGATCTAGGCCAGCCAGATTGTAATGACCATATGCAAATTTTGGATCAAGTTTTAGACATTCCAGATAAGCGTCTTCGGCTTCCTGATAGCGGCTTAGTTTTTCGAGTGTGACTCCCAAACCGTTCCAGGCATAGGCAATATGCGGATCGAGTTCAAACACCTTGCGATAGGCGTCTTCGGCTGCCCGATTGCGGCCTTGGTAGAGGAGCGACTCACCCAAATTGATCCAGGCATCAATACACTGCGGATCGAGTTCAAGCGCCTTACGACAGTTCTCTTCGGCTTCCTGATAGCGGTTTTGGTTAACGAGTGTGCCCCCTAAATTGTTCCAGGCAAGGACAAACTGAGGATCAAGTTCAATCGCCTTACGAAAGGCCACTTCGGCTTCCAGTTGGCGGCCTTGGTTGTTGTGTGTGACCCCTAAATTGTTCCAAGCTGAAATATATTGCGGATTGATTTCAATGGCTTTCCTTATAGCTGATTCAGAGGCTGAAATATTCTTAAGTAAATACAGAAACATCATTCCCGCGGCCATAGCATGAACAGCCGTATCCTGTCGCCACCCCCCCAATGCCTCTAGTCGTGTCTGAGCCTGCATCAAACCAGCCTCACCCAACACCTGATGCAAACGCCGCCACCAATCATCATTTCCAGGCCGGAAACGCAACGTCCGGCGAGTTTCCACATCCAATAATCCCAATACTTCCGCAGCCAAATACCGCCACCCATAAAATTCAACGGGATCGTCCTTGGCCGCATCATCAATCTCCCAATCCCTATCATGCGCAACCGCATCCCGCACCAAAGTTTCAAAGACAAGCGCACGTTCATCCCCGTCTGCCGCTACACACATAGCATGAAGAAAGGCAATTTTCTCCCCCCGCACAGGTTCGCTAACCTGCTCGGAGGACAATTCCTTCTCAAGCCGTTTGCTCCAGTCCTGATAATCCTTACGGCTATAGAATGTCCGCATAAACCCCACCAGCCAGCGCAAGCGGTTCCGGCCATCGCGGCTTAGCCGCCACAGATAATAAACATTGTAAAAACGCTCGCAGACCTGATAGCGTTTTTTCTTGTCGCCGCTGACTTCCTCGACAAAACCGTCGTCTATCAGGCGTTTGATCTGGGCGCTGACATAGTTGGACGGTTTGCGCAGTTCTCGGCGGATGTCGTCCACGCTCACCGGGTCCCAGTAGCGGGCGATGGCGTCGAAGGTGCGGCGGGCTTCTTTGCTTAGGCTGTCGATACGGTGCTTAAAAAACGGCGTGGCTTCATCCAGCAAGCGTTCCAGATCCTGACGCAAATCGCCATCCAGTCCCTCCTGCAATACCCGATAACCCAGCTTCACCAGGCGCGGATTGCCGCCGGTCAAAATCCGTAAGGCGTGGACGCGTTCCGGGGCTTGTTCAATAACCCGTAATACCTTGTCGTCGCCGAACAATGCCGCATAGCGCCGTAAACAGTCTTCGAGTTCCTGTTGATTCAAGCGTTCCAGCGAGAAAACCCTGAAAAAATCGTGGAAGGCTTGGTCCACAGAGGTGATTTCTTCGAAATAACTCGGTGCGGCGCCGATCACGGTCATGCGCGGATCGGTCATCCAAAGTGCTCGCAGTTTATGCAGGGCCTGGCCGTCATCAATGTTGGTGAATATGTCGTTGATATTATCCACCAGCAGCAGGGCGCGTTTGCCGGTAGTCGCCAGCAATCCGAAAAAAGCCGCTTGCGCCTTTTCGGCCAGATCGGCTGGGTTTTCGTTGCGTAACTGCTCGGCCACCGTCACCCGTTTTAAATCAGTCTGTTCCAGATAACTAAGACATTCCAGCCAAAAATCCGCCAGATCGCCAATGTTATTCTGTTCTTCGGCAAATTGCAGCGGCAACCACATGGCGGACAATTCCTCATCCAGCCTCACGGAATGGCGGATGGCGCAGAGCAGGGTGGTTTTGCCCATGCCGCGCGGACCCAGCAACATCACATGCTGCTGCGGCCTGTCAGGCGTGTTGTGGCGCAAAATCTCCAGAATGCGTGTTAGACAACCCCGGCGGTCGAGAAATTCCGACAGCAGTTGTTCGGAACTAATCGCCTGCGGATTATAGAGATTTCGGCTAAGGTCGCGTAGCAGCCGGTTCATGCCCGCCCCCCTTTTCGCCGCCAGAAATCGCGGAGCAGGTGCGAGTAAAACACGATGCGGCCTTCGTCGGTTTCGGTCAGATATCCGTCGTGTTGCAGCACTTCCAGCACGTAGCCGTAATCGGCGTCTTCGACATTGGCCAGCCGGGAGCGTAATTCTTCATTGAAGAGGCCGGTATCCGAACCAGCCGTCAGGCGTAATAATTGCCGGGCGATGTCTGCTTCCGCCGGTTCGAAAATCTCTTTTAACCGATCCCGCATATTGCTCGCGTACTGGTTACGGTTGCTGAGGGCTATGTTTTGGTAAACCTGATCAAGGCTATAGGGGCTTTCCGCATCCTGCAATTCTGCAAGAAACAGTTGGATAAAAAACGGCCAGCGGGCCGGGCCTAGCCGCTGTATATAGGCTAGTGCAAAAGATGCTTCCAACGCAATTCCGTTGTCTTCAGCCAGTTTCAAGGCCATTTCCAGCGCTTCCTTTTCTTGAAGCGGTTTCAGTGTTTCCCGGCGAAAATCGTTAGCGACGCCCCGGATGCCATGCCGGCGCAACACGCTGTCCAGGCCGATGGAGCCCGTCAATAAAAACCGGACCGGGCTGGCGATGTTTTCCTGGCGGGTGCTGCGGAGCCAATGCAACGTCTCTTCGGCTAATGCCACACCGTGATTTTTTGCAATCAAGTCTATCATGGTCGGAAACTCGTCCAGTAAGAACCATACCGGTTCGCCTAGCCGGCCTAAATCTTTTGTCAGGCCACTGGCTTTTGCAGTCCATTCCGCAGCTTCTATATGGCCGTATTTTGTTTTAAGGCGGTGGAACTGGCCGCCTAATTGTTTCAGATTTTGCCATAAAGGGTTGTCTTGAATCCTGCTCAACTCCTGAGCCATTTTCTGTATCCATAAGCGCGGATGATTAAATTCTTCCAGATTCAAAAACACCGTCCGGCAGGGCGCCTGCGCCTGTAAATGTAGTAACACGCTGGTTTTGCCGGTACGGCGCGGCGCCAGAAACAAAACGTGTTCCACCGCCATCGCAAGCAGCAATTTATTGCAAATTGCGTCGCGCGGATAGAAATTGTTGTCCGTGGCGGGATTACCAATGACGATTTGCATAGGTTTGGACATAACGGTTAACCGGGCAAGTTTAGATGCCGGTTATTTTAGCAACAAATCCGTTGCGCAACAAATATTTTGCGCAACGGATTTGTTGTCTGTGCTTGTTTGAGTGATTAGATTGTGAAAAATTGCAGGATGTACTCAAGAAGACACTGAGCGTCCAGGGATGCATTCCCACGCCGGAGCGTGGGAACGATGGTGTCCGCCCCCCGCCTCCGTGAATACACTGAATAGTTACCATAAATTATCCTAACGATGGCCCCATCAAACTCCTTAATCGAGTTTCATAGCTTGTTGCTCAAGAACCGACAAGGCAAACACATAAGCGTCCGGAAAATCTATTAACGCTACTTTTTTGGATTTTTGTATCTGCTCAAATAGGCCAAACTGAGTTTTGTATTTTAAATTGCCTATGGTTAAAGCTCCGATGCTCAGGAAGTTAGCGCCGGAAGCTTCTATCACTGCTCCCATATCGTTAAGACCGATACCGGCGATACCGGTAGGTGGAACAGCATTGGAATCGGCAACAAGAACCAGGTTTTCAGCCTTGCCTAAAGAACTTTCGAGAATGCGTACGCCTGCCCGTGCTGCGCAGATGACTACCTCGGCATCTTGAACTTGTTTATCTTTTTCCTCCAGAGTTTGGGCGGAAGCCCATTCCACTTGGGTTTGGTAACGCTCGCAGAAACGTTGGGCCGCTCGTTCATCGTCGTCGGCAACCAGTTGGCAGAGTTTGACTGTAGCTCCCTGTTGGGCAGCCAAAATAGCGGTACAAAGTCCGACGGGGCCGGTACCGAATACTACAACTTTACGCCCTGGCAATCCTTTGGCTTTTTTAGTCTTTAGAACCTGTTCAACCAACGCGACAATTGATGCGGAAGTAGTATAAGCACCATTGGGATCCGCAAATACGCCAACCTGAAAAGGGCCGACCATCGCATGTTTGGCATTCTGAAACATATCAGTCGCCAAATGGACGTCACGTCCGCCTATAAAAATTCCAGTATCATTAAAACGATTGGGTGGACGGCAAAAAATAGCATCCTGTACCATGGACGTTACTTGTTTTGGTTCTACATTGGTAAACGGCACCACCATATCAAAACCTGCATCTGCGGCGAGAGTGACGTCAAATGGACTAATGTTTGCGCCGGAAGTTAAAAAGTACAGAATTTTTTGCGCCATTGAGTATTTTCCTGAGTGAATTTGCTAAAGTCAGCCAGAACTATAGTTTATATGGAACTAAATACTACAATGCGATAGTCAAAATTTGCGATATGTTTAGCAGTATACGTAAATCGTGGATGGTCGCAGATTAAGCGAATCGGTAAGCACTTGGGCTTGAGCCCCGGGTTTTGAATACTCTCTAAATTCGGCATTTCCCGAAAAAGCCTCTGATGGACGTGTGATGATGGATGATGGTTAAATGGTTTTTCTGTTCGGTCAGATCGGTGATAAATGCGTAGAATTGCAGTGGTTGGCCTGCATCATCCGTTATCAGATGCACAAGAAGTTTGATAGGCACGCGTGAGCCGTCCTTGCGAAGGTATTTCTTTTCGTAGCGCACCGGTTATTATACTTGTTTCGCATACTAAACGATTAGAACAAACAGTTACGTTTTTTTATAATTTAGATATTTTCAAGCTGTTGACAAAAATTTCTGGTTACTATCCGGCCAACAGGCATGCCGTATAAGCGCCCATATTAGAGAGCGTGCAAAACACCTGAAAACAGTTATTTTGAATAAAATATCAAAATAATGCCTCCTCCGGCTTTGCATGCTGGTTAACTTGACTATTGCAAACCGCAGGGTAAATTCTAGCGGGGTGGTACGGGTGATGCTTGGCCTTTAGGTCGGGAGATAGCTAAAACCGGCTTGCTTGTACCACTTAGTCTAGCAAATGCGCCTTTTTAGCAAGCCATCGGCGAGATGGCTTGCTAATTCAGATGTTCTCAAACGATTCAGGATGTGGTAGTTCCTGAATTTTTTCAGCCGCCGTTTTAGCGGTCAATACCAACCGGAAATCGATATCCCGGCTTTCAAGCGCCGGAAATGTTCTTGATTTTTTCAATGATCAAATCTAAAAAACGTGTAATTTGTTCAGAAATTGTTTTCATGGCAACCACCTTGACGGTCTGTGTTAATAATGCTGTCTATCAATATAAAGCAACTATCGGGCCAGTAAAGTATTTTGTTATTTAACAATAGATTAGCTTTTATGCTCTGCTGAAATCGGTTTTGGCGTGGTTGATATCAGCCAATTGTCCGGTTGATTTGACCAAAATCGGAAAATAAACCGGCTTTTTCGGTAAGCGGTTTAGGACGGGTTTGCTCCATAATATTCGGATTCACCGCAGCGGCTCAAGCAGACAGGGCTGTACTCAAGATATATTCCAGCGAAACAACTACTCTGCCACGACCCGCTGTGACTGGGAAAAATTGGCGCTCTTCCTAAATGTTAAATGTCCGATCTGTGAGCCCGTTACGATAATTCGGTACAAAATCGACGTACTATTATCTAACATCAGGAATGATAGGGTTATCAGCATTGATCATTTGCTATTGCCGTGTTTTCATCTTTGGTTGGCTTGCCAAGCCAAGTGCATGCGCCGGGAATAATGCCGGGATTCTTCAACACAAGTATTTTTTAACTTTGTCATATTTAACGATGCGGCTTTTACTCATTGAAGATGATCTACCTTTATCCAATTACCTGAAAACCGAACTGGTTAACGCGGGTTTTGCCGTGGATATGGCTTGTGACGGCGAACAAGGCGAATTTATGGGGTCGAAAGAGCAATACGATATCGCTATCCTGGATTTAGGCCTACCGAAATGCTCCGGGATTGAAGTATTGCGGATGTGGCGGCTAAAGGGCAATACGCTACCGGTGATTGTCTTAACGGCACGGGATGCCTGGCAGGAAAAGGCCGATGGCTTTAATGCCGGGGCTGACGATTATCTTGGTAAACCATTTCATACGGAAGAGCTTTTGGCGCGTATCCATGCCATGCTAAGACGCCTGCATGACCGTGCTGAAACGCGGCTCAGCCTGTTTGGCGTGGTGTTGGACGAAGAAACGCATACCGTCTGCGTGGATGGCCGGCAGCCGCTTGAACTCACCGCTATGGAATTCCGGCTATTGCGTTACTTTATGGCGAATCCGGGTAAAATTCTCGCCAAATCCTATTTGCTGGAACATGTCTATGAACTCAACAACAATCCGGACAGTAATGTCATAGAGGTATACGTCAATCGCTTAAGACGCAAATTAGACAAGGATTTGATCGCAACCCGCCGCGGCCAAGGGTATATCTTCGGAGACAAATCCTTGTGTCATTAAGGCGGCGGCTTAATCGCGGTCTGGCTATCATTCTCAGCCTGGTTTTCTTTACCCATTGGCTGGCGGCGGATTGGGCGATCCGTTCGGTTGCCGAAAAACAGATGCTGACCCGCCTGATGCACGATGGCGACACCTTATCGTATGGCGGTTCACTACAATTTTCGTAATTATTCAGCGTAGGGTGGGTTAGATGCGCAACTCGTTGAGTTTAGATAAAGTTAAATTCGTTGGGCGCATCGTAACCCACCAGGGGCGTACCAAAACACTTTCAATTTCATCGAATCGATGGGCGTATCAAGAATTCACTGAATAGTTACCAAATTTCCTGCTCCGAAAAACTGGGCGGTTTGTTAGCCACAGTGGCTTTTCCCGCGTAACCGGGTTCTTTTAGGCTGACGCTAGCATGTGCATCAGCGTGCCACTGACCGCAAATCGGCTCTTTGTTTGACTACGCCTCTAACCCGCTTGTATAAAAAACGCGGCGGACGGCGGCCATTAAAACTCGACATGAATCTTTGCCCCGTAAATATCCACCGGACCCCGGTCGGTATTGTAGGCAGGGTTGGCAATATATTGATAATCGGCCGTTAACCATACCGTATTCCAGACATTAAAACTGTAAAAAATATCCACCACCTGTTCCGGTCTGTAACGCAGAGTGCCGTCGCCGATAAAGCCGTCGATACCGCCCATGCTCAGGTACTGGATATGCTGTTTGGAAAGCCAGCCCATGGCATAGCCTATTCCGATGGAATCCTTGCCTCTACCCCAGCGATGACCCTTCATTATTCCGCCCAGCGATATCGAGCGGTCGGTAGAGGTATAAGAATACACTTCGGTTTTACCGTCCGAATACATGCCTCTGAAAAACAGGCCGATATCGTCTAAAACCTGCTGTTCCACATTCAAACCGATACCCATCTTAACATTGGTCTTGCGCGCCCAGCACAAATCCGGTGCCGATGCATTGCCGGAACCGTAATTAAAACCGGTACAGGTGGTGGCGTTTTGGGCCGGATTTGCATTAAATGCGGCAATCGCGTCGCTGAATTTTCCCATGTTCTCGACATTTCGATAGCCTAAAATCCGTACCGCGCCGGGTTGGCCGTCAATCTCATGACGGTGTTCCACTTCAAACTGCTGGCCATAATATTTGAAAGGCTCAATGTCCAGCGCCAACTGGTTGGGGTTGCGCGGCGTCAAAATATGGCCGAATTTAAACGCCCAATCGTCGTAATCCAGTTCGCCCACCACACCCCAGGTGTAGCCCCTGGCGTCGGCCGCAAAGTCGTAAGCGGCATAGGTCAGGAACGCCATATTATTGAACTGCTTGCGTAAATCGCCGGAATAGCTGTTCTTGTCGAAAAAATCCAGAATACTGAATCCGCCTGCCCGAAATACAAAACGCCTGCTGTCCTCCGTGGTACCCAATTGCATGGGGTCCGAGGCCACGACCTGTTTGCTGCCGCCGAAGCCCCAGGTCTGTTTATAGAAGCCTCTGGACATATAATAACTAGGCTCCTGACCGCCGGATTTTTGCAGTTCGAAGTTTTGTATCACGCTGCCCAAACCTTTAAGACCGGACAAAGACCGTTCGGAAATCACTTCCGGCACTAAATAAAATTCGCCGCCTTTCCAGGCCTTGCCTGCCAGATAAAGTGTCGCCGTGCCGGTAAAGCTACGCTCCTGAGAGGGTAGTAAAGAGTTGCCGCTATTGTTTAAATTGGTATATTGGGCCGGAAACGCACTTTTCCAGTTATTGATAAAGGTCATTTGACCGTAGGCGTTCCATCTTTCGTCGTGTATATCGTGTAAGCCCTCGTCCGCCAGCCACTGCATCAAATCGTAGCCTTCCTCGTGCGCCGAAGGTTCTGCCGATTCGCCATAGGCAGTTGCAGTAAAAACACTGGCTAAAACCAGGAAAAAAATCTTAAAGAGGCGCATCATGTCTGTTCGCCCAAGCAAAAATCCCTGCATAGTTGTTTAATTGTTTTGATTGTATTGGTCTGATGAGACGGATATTGTAGCCGATGCCCAGAACACCCTGGCAAAAAACGGCAGTAAAGGCGGATGCCGGTCAATAAACTGCCGAATCGCGGAATTCGGCATTTTTTAGCCGTAGTAACTCCGGTCATTTTCGCTTATGCAGATGACAATTTGATGAAATGGTACCGGATAGAAGGGCAGGGTTGACGCAGGGACATTGAGTGCATCCAAAAATCGTAGGGTATGCAGTGCATACCTTTAGACCGTTCCGCTTCAGGTTAGTTATTCGTAGCCGAAAGCCTAGGGTATGCAGTGCATACCCTACAGGGCTGCCGATCTTATTGCGGTGCTGCCGGTAGCCAAAGCGGAGGAACTGCTGCAAGCGATCGATAGACAACAGGCTTTCAAAGTCGAAAAAATCATCGATCATCATGATGAAAGCATTCTCCTGTATGCCACCGAACAGTTTATGGAAATGCCGGCATTGCCCCCTGTCTCTATGGTGATGACCAACTTTCGAGAGATTGCCCGGCATATGGACGTGATCATGTATGTCTACGTGATCGATGATGAAGACAAGCTGCTGGCGGTGGTTTCTTTCAGGGATATTCGCGGCATTAAGCCACGCTTGAAGTAAGGTGATAGTCACTATTCGGCATATTCACGGCGGCGGGTACGGACGCCATCGTTCCCACACTCCGGTGTGGGAATGCATCCCTGGACGCTCTGCGTGGGGATACGCGATCCAGCAATTGCGGGTGATTTTACGCTGAATAGTTACTACTTTTGGCGCATATAGGGCATGAAGGGGTAAAATAACTTTTGCCCCCAAAACCTTAACAATGGCAATGGCCTTATTACATTAAAATAGTTTGGAAAATAATTACATCCTTAGGGAATCAAAATGATCACTATCACAATAGAAGGGCCGGCAAATTGCGGCAAAAGCCATGCCATCGCCATCATCGGCAAGCATCTTAAGAGCCTGGGGTTTAATGTGACTATTCAGGCTGAGGAAACCCACAACGCGGGGACATTGTCATTGACGGACGAGGAACTTACCAAGCGCTTGGCTAACGAAAAAATCATCCTCAAGGAAATGCGTACGTATTCATAAATTTAGCTGCGCAGGATGTACCGGCATCAG
This sequence comes from uncultured Pseudomonadota bacterium, assembly GCA_963765965.1. Taxonomy (GTDB): domain Bacteria; phylum Pseudomonadota; class Gammaproteobacteria; order Methylococcales; family Methylomonadaceae; genus Methylomonas. The sequence continues at coordinate 36,782 of CAVXZR010000129.1, read as the reverse complement.
ACGGCGCATCAATCGCGGCGGATGTCTTGATGGATAAGGGTCTTGCGGCAGTCCATTCAAGCACTGCGCACGCCATTCGCGTTAATCGAGAGGGCAACTCCATGACACATACGCACACTCATGAACATGAACATAAACATAAACATGAACAGGAGCATACCCATTGTCACGCGCCAAAGAATTACGGTCGCGCTTTTGCCGTTGGCATTTTGCTTAACGTCGGGTTTGTCGCCGTCGAGGTTTTTTATGGTTTATTGGCGCATTCGATAGCATTACTGGCAGATGCCAGTCATAACCTGAGCGATGTATTAAGTCTGCTGCTGGCATGGGGGGCAAATGTGCTGTCGCGCCGCGTCCCATCCCAAAACTTTACCTATGGGCTGCGCAGTTCGTCCATTCTAGCGGCGCTGGCCAATGCCGTCCTGCTGCTGGTCGTAACCGGCGGCATTGCTTGGGAAGCGATGCAGCGCCTGATGAGTCCTGCGCCTGTTGCCGCTGAAACCGTCATTTGGGTTGCTGCTTTGGGAGTATTGATTAATACCGCGACGGCGTTATTGTTTATGTCCGGCAGAAAAGCGGATTTGAATATTCGCGGCGCGTTCCTGCATATGGCTACAGACGCCGCCGTCTCGCTTGGCGTGGTGCTTGGCGGGGCAGGAATCCTTATCGGCGGGTGGCTCTGGTTAGACCCGGCAGTGAGCTTGCTTATCGTCATTGTCATTCTGGTCAGCACATGGGCGTTTCTGTGGGAGTCGATAAAATTAGCTCTGCATGCCGTCCCGGAGGGCATCAACCCGCTGCTAGTCCGAAGTTACCTCGTTAGTCTGCCGGGCGTTGCGGAAGTGCATGATTTCCATATCTGGGGCATGAGCACTACGGAAACTGCCATGACTGTGCATTTAGTCATGCCGGACGGTCACCCCGGCGATGTTTTCATGGCTAAGATAGCTGAAGAATTACATGATCGTTTTCACATTCAGCATACAACTGTGCAGGTTGAGTTGGGTGATGGGATACATCCCTGTGTATTAGCTCCCGACCACATCGTCTAAAAGGATTTTGAATCCCGGACGACCCGCTTCATAAGGCCGCAGAGCCGTAGGATGTGACGGCCCAAGCAGGTGCATCGCTCGCGGCAGATGTTTCAGGATTATCTTTTTTTGCGGCTGCCGGCATAGATAATGGCCGAGATTAATAATATGACTGCAGATGCCATATAACAATAGGCGGTGACCCTGTCGCCGAATATGATGCTAATGGATAACGCTAAAATCGGTGCTGCCAAGTAACCCATCAGAAACATTAAGAATGGATTTGTCATTTTTGATCTCCTTTATTCAATCAACTCGCGCATCAGCTCAAAAGGATGAAAAAACCCGCCAAATGATGTAATCCTGAGGCAATCGGCCCTGCACATCGAATTCGTGCAGCCATTTTAACGACATGCTGACATCCTTTTTGCCGATATGCGGAATATACAGGATAACGGGACCTATCGTATTCGCGGCGGTATACACCTTGGCGAGTATATCAGCGGGAGCTTGGTCGGCAGTCACCTGCCGATAATAAGAACCGACAATGCCAAGGGCGAAATCGCTTTGGAAATAATGCCCGGCCATATAATCAAAATGCAACTCGTCGCCGTTTGTATAGTGGGTGGCCTTATTTTGAGTGTTGTTCATATAACCTAAATCAATGGACAGCTCATTACCGGCAGGCAGCTTGATCGTGGCAGCCAGATTGTGATCGAAAGTCCAGATATTGCTGCCGGTACTTAACTGGTTTTTTTCATAATAACCAGCCGGGGCGACGACGCCCTCGAAAATATCGGCCTTGATATCGCCCCAGTCCCAGCTAAGTGAAGCGGGCATGATGTAAGGATCGCCCAAGGCTATGCGTGCCCGATTGTTCGCTATTGTATTATCCTTAACGACCTGCAAGGCCGGCCAAATGCCAAAGGCATAATCACCCCCCCAAATATGTTGATCGGTGACATACATTATACCGGGCAATTCCAGCAAAGTCCCTGTTACAGCCTTAGGATCCTGATAAGCGGAAAACATGTTGTTGAAGTAAAAGCCTTTATCTTTGGGCATGGTTCCCATCTCGAAATCGCCGTAGAAACCCGGCAGATAGTTGCTGCCGCCATTTTCGGTGGCAGGCGCGTCGCGGTTAAGCAGGCCAACGACAATAAAACCTAAGATGAACGGTTTCGCTATCCGATTCATTTTACTGATTTGTCACTCTCAAAGAATTAGCTGAATCCGGACTAGACGGGGCATGGATACCCAATAAGATATCTCATAGCGGGAAATTGTTTCCAATCATACCCTAAGATTAAAAATCTCTTAGTAGGATGTGCCGACGCAAGGAGGCGCATTGCTCGCGGCAGATGTGTTTGCTATCGTTCATCATCCTATGGTTTTGTCCGGAATCTCCACGCTGAGTTTTGGGCTTTTGGCTTGATAGGCTAGCAGCGTAGGGTATGCATTGCATACCTTTTTAGGCCGTAAAACAACCAGGAACCCGGCAATATTGGAAAAGCCATACGCAACCGGCACAGCTTTCTCACGCCTGCCGCGCAGGCGGCCTTTACCGAAACTTAAACAGAAATCTTGCGTGGATGACTCGGCCAAACATAGCTAAACTGACTGTCGGCTATCATTAGAACACTAGCGTCGGCAAACGTTTTCGATGCCAACGAACCGTTCACGAAAATTTCTGCGAACAACACTTGCAGAAATTTCGACTGGAATGCAATAAAATCTACCTTATCTCAATTAATCATGGATTAATTAATGTTATAGCCAAACCTACACCATATTGGTAGACTTTAAACAGAGGATAGTCGCTATCCTTCTCACTTAAGTAGCCAGTTATGCGGCTGTTTGTCGCATAACTAGGACTTGAATGTTATTGATAGCTAACTATAAATATCACATTGCCTAAAAAAATTAATAATTAGTATAATTGGCCCAGGGCTGCCAGGGATGTTATTTTAGCAGCCATAAACAAAGGCCAATTGCCTGTTTTAGGCGTGTGCTCGGTCTTAATGGTCATCTTGTTTAGGATTCCACCCGAAGACCTATCCGGATTGATGCGCGATGTTATCAGCAAATTAGCGCAAGGAGAAATGATGGCATATATTCTGCTGGGTATTCAAAGTGTGGCGTGGTTTACACATGCCAAAATAACAAGGAAAAACTTTACCGATGAAACCAACAGGATTAGCCAAGAAAAATCAGAGCTTCAAAACATGTTAACCAACGCAACATTTAAATCGAGTGATAAGTGATGGCCTACATTATTATTGCAACAATGTTTATAGCGGCATTCCACTTTATGTATGATGGTATTATCCTGCCCGGTATTCGCCAGCATTTAAGGAACAAGTTATTTGCTTTGCGTGACAGGCTGAGAATGGACTATATTAAAGGTATAGAAAAGCAGGATATAGAAGCATTCAACATGACGCACGATGCTATCAATACCTTTGCCAATCGACTGCCATTATTAACAGCAACCGTCTTGGTGGATGTTGAACTGGCAATCAGTAAAAATGAAAAGCTAAAGGAAAATGTCGATAAGCGCCGGGCAATCATTGAAAATTGCCAAAGCACGGAAATCAAGCTAATTAATTCCGAAATTAACAAAATTCTGACCGAAGCTTTTCTTGCAAATACAGGTGGTTGGTTGATCTATATCCTTCCAGTTGCTGGTGTTGTTAGTGTCTGGCAAAGATTAGTTAACGACTGCCGTAAATTGATTGCTGTGCCGCATCATGACATTGGTAAATTAATCCCATACACAGACCAGTGCGCTTAGGATAGCTAAAGCAACAATAGAATTTGTTCACACCACTCTCTATCAATGAACCAAGGGCGCGCCAGTGCCATTGGTTCAACAATCTATTAATAATATCTAATGATTTATTCTTAGCGTCGTAGGCTGTGCCGACGCAAGAGAGCACATTGATCGCGACAGATGCGCTTCACTACGTTCAGCATATCCTATCGCCGAGGCCACAACTGCATGACCTGCCGTTTGATATCGCGGTAAAAATACCCGCCCATGCCATAGGCTTAACGGCCATCAAACACATCAAAAAACACAAAATTCCAGTGCTGGCCACGGCGATTTACAATGTTCAGCAAGGCATGCTGGCTGCTTTGAACGGCGCTGATTGCCTGGCGCCCTATCTGAATCGGATCGACAACCTGGGTTTCGACGGTATTGGGGTTGTGAGCGACCTGCAAGGCTTGCTTGATCGTTATCAGTTGCCCGGTAAACTCTTGGTAGCCAGTTTCAAAAACGTACAACAGGTTTTGCAGGTGGTAAAACAGGGCGTGGACGCCGTTACCTTATGTAACCAGTTGAGTGGTCCATTAACGCGTAATCCGTTCTCATCGAAATGGGCAACCTCGAATTTGCTTTCCTCCCCAATAGAGAGTCGGCTATAACGGACCGCCGTTTTATCTCGCAAATACATGGTGACGCTCCAAACTCTAATACAATCGTTACGCTACTCGTAAAATATCGATTATCAAAAAACAGTTATGTGTCAATTTTAAATGACAATATACGCTACCTATATAATATTTAAAACTCTATGTGAGTTGAAAATGGAGCAAAGCACCCCTATTTGCTCTGCATTAAGCCTCTAGTTGAAGAAATCATACTATTTTTGCATACCCTAATGGTTATTACTGCAATTAAAGTATTCAATAATTTAAGTCGTATAAATTAAAAGTATTAATATTCAATTGGTTATATATTGGCATGGTTTGTGCTTATATAGATTTAGTTGGTGTCGATTAATGATCGTAATCCCAACAAACTTTCAGGTTGATGACTAACCGATTTTAGATGTTTTGGCTAAAGAAAGCCTTCAAGAAAAAGTTAGGACATCTGGGAATAGCATCAATTCACCTGGTAATTAACTTCATGTGAGTTATTTAATTTTAATATATGGAGTTCGCAATGAAATTTACCTCAAAAATCTGTTTACCAGTTCTGGCTTCCGCACTGTTTTTCGGCATTAACGCATCTGCTATTGCAGATGGCTATCATCATGGTGTTTCCACTCCTGCCGTCACCGTCACTCGTCTTGGCGCAACGCTGATCGGCGCTACTGGCTATACTGGAACAGGAAGCTTCCAGTATTCAGACAGCACTAATGGCGGTAGCCTGCAAGCCAGCATCCATTTGCCTGTTGATGGCGTAACGATTCTAGACAGCAATACAGCGGTTAATGATGCGGCCAATAAGCTAGTTACATTGACCGTTCTTAATGGTGCCAGCACAGTAGGCACTTACCATTTGGCTATTAGCGATATTGACTTTGCTTACAGCGCTGCCTCCACAGTGTCCGGTGAAAGTGCCGAATATGTAGTTTCTGCCGCCGAAAGCGCTGCGTCTGTTTACACCGTATCGATTGGTAGTGATGCAACAGGCAGCGCTCTGCCTATCCTTGCCGCCGGTTAGAGCGTCAGTATATCTGTTAATTATACTACAATATTGTCATGAGTACTTGCAGTTTCAACCGGCCATTAATTAGAGCCTACATGATCGGTACGAATCTTTATACGAGAGGTTCGTGCCAACAAAAAGACTACTGCGAACATTGGAACTTTACCTTTTAAAATTAACGAAATCGCAATTTTAATTAATATTTAATTAAGTATTAATTAGAGCATCATAATGTAATATTAAAATTAAATCAGGTATTGTGTGCAGCATGAAGAAAGTCTGATAGATCGGAACTTGTTGTAGATTTACCCACCACTAGCAATGTTTTTCGATAGCGAAGGCGATGATAATTTTCATTGAAAACCCCTGAAACAGGCTTTGTGTTAAGTCAGTGGGTTTTTATAGTGTGGCAGGCATTGGACACATTGTGGGGTAAAGTTATGAACAAGCAGGCCGAAAGTACTCAAAAATCAAATAAAATCCTTCTAGACGCTGAACCACGACTCGTCAGCACGAAAGAAAATCAATTGCATAAATTGCACTTGCATTCGATTGGGATGGCAATCCCTTACGAAGAGTCGCATCGGCACCAGACGGAACGGGTAATTTCTCGATCACACGCTATTGATTTGTACCTTTTCGCGCCGATAGCCGCTTCCCTGTTCGAATCCACTCGAAATGCCGTGATGGTTGCGGATGCTAAGAACCGTATACTTGTCGTCAACAGAGCATTCTCAGAATTGACCGGATATTCTGCGACGGAAGTGATAGGGCAAACAGTACAGATATTCGAGTCAGACCAACAGGATGATGCTTTTTATGCCGACATGTGGGCCCAGATCAATCAAAACGGCTATTGGCAGGGTGAAATCAAAAATAGGCGAAAAAGCGGTGAAGTTTACCTGCAAATGTTATGCATAACCGCCATAAGAAATCGGCTAAGGAAAGTCACTCATTATATTTGGATATTTTCCAACATTGCTCAGCTTAATGACATCGTAACCCGGCTCGATTTTTTGGCTCATCATGATCCGCTGACCGGTTTGCCGAATCGATTGCTGTTGTTTGCCCGCCTGGAGCACTGCATTGCTTTAGAGCAACGTGAGCGCAAATCTGCGGCGCTACTTATGCTGGATTTGGATCGATTCAAGCATGTTAACGATAGGTTTGGTCATTTTACCGGCGATGACTTATTAAAACAAGTAGCCCATAGATTGACAAGCCGGCTCCGCGGCATTGATACCATTAGCCGGCTTGGAGGTGATGAATTCGCCATATTATTGGAAGACTTATCACATACTCAAGATTCGGCCCGGTTGGCGGCTGAAATCATCGCCGCCATCGGCGAACCCTTTCACTTAGGCAATGGTTCGGAAGTTAGAATTGGTGCGAGTGTGGGTATTAGCCTGTTTCCTGATCATGGAAAAACCTCGGAAGAACTTCTGCAACAGGCGGATGCGGCCTTATATAGAGCCAAAGCCGATGGTCGTGGAAATTTTAAATATTATTCTGAAGAATTGACGCATGCCGCTTTACGGCGGATCAATTTGGAATCTTTGCTACGTCGAGCAGTGATCAGAAATGAACTAGCGGTGAGTTATCAACCCCAGATAGAAATTAGCTCAGGTAATATTACGGGGGCCGAAGTACTGCTGAGTTGGCATAATGCAAAAGAGGGGATTGTTTTGCCCAGCCAATTTATCCCAATAGCTGAAGAAACCGGACTGATATGGGAGCTTGGCGAATGGGTGCTCAGAGAAGCTTGTCGTCAGGGGCAAGCCTGGTTAGCAGCTGACCTTCCGCCTCTTAAGTTGGCAGTCAATCTTTCGCCATACCAATTTCGTCATGGCAACATCACGGGTACGGTTTCAGACATACTGAGCGAAACGAACTTCCCCGCTGAGTATCTGGAATTAGAATTAACTGAAAGTGCGCTGATGGAAAGGGAAAAGGAGGCTGTTTTGATTCTCGGAAAGTTACGGGCTTTGGGTGTTAGTCTGGCTATAGACGACTTTGGCACAGGTTATTCTTCGTTGGCTTACCTAAAGCGATTCCCATTGAATATGCTGAAAATCGATAAGACTTTCATTGATGATATACCTCAACAAGAGAACGATAAGGAAATTATCACCGCTATCATAGGCTTGGGCCATACTCTGGGGTTAATGGTGCTTGCCGAAGGAGTGGAAACGAAGGAGCAGCTAGATTTCCTAAGGGGGAAGGGTTGTGATTATTATCAGGGTTTTTATAAAAGTCCTCCACTGTCATCAGAAAATTTCGAGAAAATGCTCAATGGGCATGCTCTCCAATCTAAAGTTAACCATACATAATAATGGGTTACTCTGCATAATTGATAGAGAATATTTAACATCATAGTTGTGCTTGGCTTTATTAATTTCGGTCTTATGGATTTCGCAAATATATTCTTATCTTACTTCTCACTAAATTGTTTACAAAACCAGTGTACATAAGTAGAAATGCTTGCTATCTCATAGAAGTTATGTGTTCTATTTAATTCATATGATTATTAGTTTTTTACAAATATATAATATAATGAATCTTTTGATAAATAATAAACCGGATGAATCATTCCTCTTCGTTGTGGATATAAGCTCAATTCAAAGACATAGCTCAAAAATCTATAAATGGATATTAATAATACTAATTACAATATTGATTATTAGTTTAGGGATATCTCTGGCTATAATCAAGACTTTTAAAAGCATCCTGACCTATTGCCCTTTCGGGGTACGACAACGATTCCTTCATCTTCGGGCTATAAGGTTGCATTGATATAATTTTAGACTCAAGCGACCATCACCTGCTTCGTTCTGGATCGTCCACAGGTCCATAGGATGTGCCAACCAGCGGGTGGCGCTTCGTTTAGCAGTTAGATGGACATTTGCTATAAATCAATGCGGTCAGACTCGGTTGATTTTATCTCTAGTCTTGCGTCTAACCAATCGAGTCTGACTCCATAGATCGTTGTTGTTTCAATTCGAAGTTGCTTGAATCTAGACGCTTGGTCAATGCAAGTTAAGTGACGCGATTATTGGATTCTCCAGCTTTTCCGGATATTTGCTCAGCATATCCCCTAATTCTTGAGCAAGGATTCTGGTGCTTTGCCTTTGCAACATAAGCTCCAACTGTACGACTAATTCCTTAAGCGCAATAATTTCGGTTTGCTGTTCAGTAATGGTCTTGAGCAGGGTTTCTGGTGAAACTAACGGTATATGGTCTCCAACACGACAAGGTAGCTTAAAAAAATCAGGCCATTTCAGCGGCAACTGTAAATGGACTGTCTAACCGCTTTGATTTAGGTAACTTCGTTTGCGCTTGCGGCTGACTGACTGCACTAGAATTTTCATCAGAAAAAAAGATTTCATCTTCAGCATAATAGATATGCGTAATCTCCCCCCATCCGGCAACTGCTTGAAACTTAGATGCATCAAGGGTTGATAGGTGGAAATTTTTCTCGTCAATGAGAGGTTCTTTTTTTAAGTTAAAAAAAGATGTTAAAACATCGCTGACAACAATCATTTTGCCGGCGATTTGGCCGAGGATGCGTCCTTTTTTGATCACAACGCATCGAAAGTTTTTGACTTGCATTGCCTATATCCTTAATTTAATAAGATTTGATGGAGTGTAACGTTTAATAATGGTTTGACCAAAACACAAATTTGAAGCCATCACTTAATCGAGCTGATTTTTACGATTCATGTTGCTGTTGCCGGCAACGGTGGCGGCTGCAAACAATGCACTTGAAATTATAAATTCACAGGACATCAATCCGACTACACCAGTAGCAAAAGTTCAGCCCGTAAGACGTAAGAAGGTCTTTTTGTAGACCAGTCATGTTTTTTACTGAAAATTAAACACGCTTTAACTATAGGTGTGATTGCGTTCAATAACAATGCTCAAAAAATGACATGCTTTGTTGCAAAATTTGAAACAGTGATTCTATTTACGATTTTCGTGGGCTTTGTTAAAAAGAAAAAGTAATTATTCAGCGTAGGGTGGGTTAGATGCGCAACTCGTTGAGTTTAGATAAAGTTAAATTCGTTGGGCGCATCGTAACCCACCAGGGGCGTACCAAAACACTTTCAATGTCATCGAAATTGATGGGCGTATCAAGAATTCACTGAATAGTTACAAGAAAAAATAATTGGAACTTAGTGTCGGTGGTATCCATAGCTTCAATGATTCCAGTCGTCACGCCGGATCATTTTCACTGGAACTACAACGCGATAAGGCATAATCCATAGGGCGTAAATAGGCGATAGCTGTATTACGCCGCATGTTTGCCTTCGATCATCCGGCGTATTACGCTTCGCTAATACGCACTATGGCTCTGATCAGATTTTGCGTGGTTGACGAACAGGTACAGAATGCGTAATCAAAATCAACGGAATAAATTTTCATCAGCTGAAATCGCTGTAACAGCTAGTTTGATAAACAGGAGAATTGATTATGCGCACCATGACTTCATTAGACGCTCAAAATCACTTCGGTGAACTCATCGACACCTCTCAACGAGAGCCAGTGTTAATCACTCGTCGGGGCCGGCCAGTTTCTGTTGTTTTATCGGCTACCGGAAATACGGCAAATACACTCTTGCAAGTAATGAAGTTGATGAGTGAATTATCTCCATTAAAAGGAGATGCGGCAGCAAAGACATACGAAGCTTTCAGACAAAAAATTGGTAACGAAGCTGAAAATGACGGTTTAAGCGAAGAAGATATTAATGCTTTAGCCCATGACAATCGCTGAACCTAAGCGAATTGTAATCGATGCGAGTCTGACGATTAGTGTCGCAATTTTACCGAAGTCAATTTCCGCAAAAGCATTTTCGTTAGCTCTAAAAAATTTTCAGATCGTTGCATCTGATTCTACATTGGCGGAATTGGTTGATGTCATCTACCGACCAAAATTTTACAAATATTTAAGTGATGAAGCTCGATTAGAGTTTTTGACCTTGTTTACCCAATCCTCAGAAATTGTTTCAGTCACCAGCATCATTACTGATTGCGTTGATTCTAAAGACAACTAGTTTCTGGCGTTAGCGGTTGATGCAGATGCAAATTTTATTCGGCATTGTTAATTTAGTATAGCTAGTTCTACTTTGTCAGATTACATAAACAATGTTTTTAAGGTCGATTTTCGACAGAGAAAGCCGGACTTGTTTGCTGTGTAGGGTATGCATCGCATACCTTTTTTAAGCCTTGGAGCATTCAAGGCCCGAAAAGGTATGCGATGCATACCCTACAACATAATCTGACAAAGTAGAACTAGCTATACTAAATTAACAATGCCCCTGTAGGGGATAGCAAACAAAGCGGTAAATGATAAAACCTACCGGTTTCGAAACTATCTTCCCTGGCAAAGGTGTACCGGTATGTTGAAAGATATTGGCGGAAAATGCTAAACAGTCGAAACCGGGAAAGCCAAGTGACATGGGAAGTATTCCAGAAAATCAAAACACTGTTTCCGTTGCAGCGACCGAAGATTGCATTGCCATATACTAGGCTGCAAGCATTAGCTGAGTTGTGAATCAATAACTGAAGAGCGTAGTGCGGGAATCCGCACGCTACGTTCTGTGGAAATCGGAGGCGGGTGACCGCCTCTGATGACCCGGCGGCAGTTGGGTAACTGGCTGTCCTTCCTTGATTATTTACAAAATCCAATGAGAGTCTGTGAAGTTTTTACCTGGAACAACAAAGATGATACTATCCTCGCCAGCCTACTCGTCTGATTCGGGCAAATTCATGGCGATTTCATGGTTCCTTACTCATCGAATATGGATAAAATGACTGCTGAAGCTATTCAACCCGGATTCGACATTTTTCTTAGTCATAACAGCAAGGAAAAGGAGTCCGTTCGAAAAATTAAACGGGATTTGTGCGATCTTGGGCTTAAATCATGGCTAGACTCGGATGAAATGCCACCGGGAACTAAATGGGCTAAAGCTTTGGAGGAAGGTCTACGAAATAGCCGCAATGTTGCTATCATTATCGGCCAAGAAGGAGTTGGCGACTGGCAGCAACTCGAAATGGAGACGGCCATCGATCAGCAGGTGAAGGGAGGAGGAAAAGTTATCCCGCTGTTATTGCCAGGCGCTCCTGATATTTCAGAGCTTCCCGTTTTTCTTCGGAACTTCATTGTTGCGGATTTTCGCAAGGGTTTGGACAACCCGGTCGAGCTTAAACGTTTGCACTGGGCCATTACCGGTGGCCAGAATCCATTTCAACAGTCGCCTTCTCTGGACAAGGCACCTAAGTTGACAAACTCTGACTCCTCCGATGATCGGGAGGACGTCTTGATCCAAAATGCGCTTGATGATTTGGCTGCTTCCTTCGATTCAGTAAACATAACTTTTTTTATTGGTCAAGGAATTAATTCCACCCCGTTAACATCGGCGATAAGTCCTTACATCATAAGCCGTGAGTTGATGAAGAATCTCCAGTTGATTGGCAACGACTATCAAAACTTGTTGCCCACTATTGATGCTACAGCAGCATATTTCGCCATAGGCAAAACTGACTCGGTTCTGGAGAACGCCATTTTCAAGCAAATCAAAATGGCCTCGGACGTTACTCCCCCGACTTACCAAAAGCTTTCGAATTTGTTGCTCCTTGCCGCCAAGCGTCCACTACGCCGCGGACAATATGTCAATGCCCAACTGATTATTACTACCAATTACGATATATTGCTGGAGCGCTGTCTGTTGCGTGCTGGGTTATCATTTTCAAGACTGGTGCAACACCGCACGACGCAACGCATCGATGTCAACGAATATAAAAACGTTCGGTTGGAACAGGATGGGGGGATTTCGATTGATTGCACTTCTGGGCCGTCTAAAGTAGTGAACAGAAATAACACCCACGCCCTCGACGAATTGATCAATAATTGCAATTGTCAAAGTTTTTTAAGCTCTCAGGATTGCGGTGTTTCTACATCCTTCTCTATATCCAACCTGACATCGCCGATTGTATATAAAATTCACGGCTCATTCGATGTGCCCAACAGTTGTATCATCACGATTGATCACCATCTTGATTTCCTCTGGCATGAAGGGAGACAATCAAACATCCCAGCTCAAATTAGTGAAATAATTAATAACACACCCATTTTGTTTTTCGGAAGCAGGATTCTGGATCCTGACTTCCGGTTTTGCTACCAATCTCTTCTCCGCGAAGGTTCTCAAAACCAGAATTACCCGCGCTATGCTCTGTTGATGAAAACTAAGGATGGGGATGAATCAGACTGTGGTTATCTAATGTTGCGCAAAAGCTGGGATCCAATCAAAAAAGAGGCGCTTAAACGTTACAAGCTGGAAATCATCAATACATCGGATGAATTATTTCTGGATTTATTGCTACAAAGACTCTCTGTAGCAATTGGGGGGTAGCAATGACGACAAGCACCTCGCTTGATGATTCTCATGGAAAACCCTATAAGGGCCCGCAAAGTTATGGAATCCAGGACGCCAGCCTGTTTTTTGGGCGGGACCGAGAGGCCGAACAACTTCTCTCGAAGATACTTTCCAGCCGCTTCACATTACTCCATGCTCAATCCGGGGCGGGAAAAACGTCGTTATTAAACGCGCGCATCATTCCCCAACTTGAACAACGCGGCTGGATTCCGGTCAGAATTCTTCCACAAAACGATCCCATTGAGTCGAACTTGGCGAACGACTTTACAAACCCTTTTACCTCCGCCCGAGGTTGAGGCAAAAGCTATTGAACGGGCTATCAAGTCACTGACGAAAAACGGAGAAGATCCTTCGTTGGATGAATTATTGCAGCGATATGATAATCTGCCGCACAGCAGCCCCGTTAAACGTGCATTGATTGCGTCCATGGTTTTGGAAGAAACAGTTGGCCAACAATACGAGCATTGGCTGGGCTCTGGGCAGGTGACACCCTACTTTTGTCGATTGTTGATGGCCACTTTAGAAATTCATTCGGTGAATGAACATCTGGGTGCTTTCATCAAAACAAACTCCGATGGTACTGATGATGCTTTCCATTTTGATGGAAAAACCCCCATCAGCCAAGTCTTGCAGGTATGGTTACATCCGCTTATTCATGCTGGCTATGTAGAGATTCTCTGCAAGCTGGAAACGCTTAATCCTCTATGGGGATTGCTGGAAAGGTTCGAGAATCTGTTTCTTGTTTTTGCGAAATACAGAGAACCACTGAAATTGGTATTGATATTTGACCAATTTGAGGAATTGTTCACTCGCTTTGTCAACCCCGGGCCGGTCAAATTGGAAAGGAGCGATATTCCCGATTGGCGTCTGAGATGGAAGTTTTTTGACGAACTTCAATCGCTTTATTTACGCGGTTATACAGATATCAATTTCGGAAGGATGGGTTTGTCTGAAAATAAACCTTCATTGCCGTTGCGCTATGTTATTTCCATGCGTAGCGAATGGATATCAAGGCTCAACTGGATTGTCCGTTTTTCTCCTGACCTCATTCAATCCGCCTATCATCTCGATTTACTGGTCAAGGAAGGCGCTAGGCGGGCCATTGAGGAGCCCGCCCGGTATTATGGGTTTGGTTATGAGGATTCCCTTTACGGAAAAATCATTGATGATTTGAGTAAAGAGTTGCGCTTCGTCGAACCAACTCATCTGCAAATCGTTTGCGAGAAATTATGGGATGTGCGAGGAAGAACACTTTCCGAAAGCACGGAAAACAGGGAGGTGAGCAATAGTTCAACAACCGAATCCGACCAAGAATTGATTGGGCTCGATATTTATCTGGGCTTGCATGGAGCGGCTGGAATCCTGAGCACGTTTTTGCAGGACTATCTCGAGTGTTTAGATACGGACGACAGACGCGTTGCCATCGAAATGTTGGAACCCTTAATCACCATAAGCGGGACCCGCAACATTGTTGATTATGAACAATTGATACATGCCCCTTTCCGTAAGGTAAAAATAGACAAGGAAGATGATTCATCTGCAACGAACAGCCGACACAGCCTGGATTGGAATCGGACTTTTGTCCAACGTCGGCAGGCTTGCTTAGCCAACCTCATTAATCGCAATATTGTACGAATGGAGAGCAGGCTTGGCGGTCAATTTGTGGAAATTACTCATGAGTTTCTAATTGATCCTATCAGAAAAGAAGTAGCAAGAGAGCTCTACGATAATTCATCCTATAGGCATTTCCGTCAAGCTTTGGATACCCTAAGTCATTACGAAGCTTTAAATTTTGGATTGAACGTGGAAAGGAGTATAGGGATAGGAGATTTTCTTGCTCTTAACGAATATAGCGAAAATATTGCCTGGAGTAACTGGGCCGCCGAATTGATGTTGCGTATCTCCATTGAATATGGATTTGAAAAGAGGGTCATCGGAAAGTGGGTTGCTTGTTACGCCAATTTAACATCACCCAATGATGGCAGTGATAACATGGCTGCAATGCTGGAAAAAATCGAGCAGGAAGGCAGGTTCGAACTGATATTGGGTCTTAAGGAGCTTAATGCAATTAACTCTCGAGGGTATCAACTCGATAACCTGTCGAGGGGAGTTATTCGAGTTATATTCAGGAGCATGCTCATGAAAGCCAAGGATGGGGAACGCGATGATATTTTATATTGGTCCAGGAGATTTATGGGATGAATAACGATCCTCTTGAAATTATTGATGAGTATTTGGGCTCGGAAAGTCCCCAGTTGCGGCGTAATGCAATGACCGCCTTGGCGGTTTTGAAAACTCCTCAGGCCGTTAATAGATTGTTCGAAGCAGCTTTGAACGATGCAGATGCCTCTGTCCGGGCACGAGCGGAGGAAGAATTGTTGAGCCTAGATGAACAGTACCTCCCTTTACTGGCTGATGCTTTCCATGTACGGTTGAGCGATAAGAATAAACGCCTGCAGACCTATGCGTTATTGGGGAGACTGCGTTCGAGGGGCTCTCGATTAAGCGTTAAAACCTTGACTTGGCTTCAGAGTTTTTACTTCGAACTCAAGTTGTTTTCTTACATTTATCCACAGCGGGGGTGGGCTTTTTATTTGCGTTCCTGCATGCCGGCTTTTAAGGGTGGAGTATACGGCGCGATAGCTTATAGCGCTTTTTTTGGGTTTTTGTGGTATTCGATCACAAAGCAGATGTTTAGTGCCACATTATTCGGCAAACTGCTCAGCTTTGGGTTTATAGCTCCAATTATTTTGGTTCCTTTCATTACTGTAAGAGCATCGGCAGTAGTCCTGTATCCCAATCGCTTCCCGGGGGTGCTGGTCGAGCTAATATGGGCTGGGCTTGGCGGGTTAATAATGGTTCTATTTTATGGAATTGATAAGCCGGGGGCGGCTCCCATTCTACCTGCGATGATCGCCATACGAATGGGTTGCCTTTTAAGTCAAGGGGTGGGACTTAATTATGTCCCAAAACATTTCGTACAAACCATGACCGGGATCATAGCAGGCACGCTGGTGTTTATGGCGATAGCTTTCGTTGAATTATTCCAAGACAACAATTTCACTTTAGAAACGGATACGGATACGTATTCGACCTGGCTCATTTATATTGCTGCCATTATTCCTGGCGCGGCCAACAGCTATGCAGTTATTGACAAAGCTTCCGACGGCCTTACTCAATGTGGCATCCTACCAAAACTGGCTAGCTATTGCTTATTTCTGCTTTTCATCGTATTCATAAGCTTAGCTTTTTTCCCTGAGCCGCCCTGTAAATCACAGGGTGAAAATATTCTGTCAATATCCAACGAGGAGAAAACCGTGAAAATCGAGGGCCTACCGATTTGCCGCACCCTTACGGTCGTCCCCGGACAGCAGGCCTACATCGAAATGGACCAGCCTCAACAAGATAACTTAATTAAACTTAGTGTTGTCAAGAATTCACCCAATAAGGAATACATATGGCCTGATTTGGACAAGCAGCTTAAGAAAAAAACTATACTACCTATGGGTAATTACAGCTTGATATTTTCAGATCAGAATTCTGCGCTCGGGTTTAAAGAGATTAATAATCTCAACGCCTTACGGATTTTATTGGATCATTACAATAATCTATTGAGAAGAGGTGATATGTCCATAAAGCCTATTAATGTGAACATCATTTTTGAAAAAAATCTCAACTAGGGAGCCAAGGATTCAGGCTCTTGCTGAAAATTCTGGAGAAGCTTAGGGAAAGATGGTGGAAGGTCCACCGAAGCCCGCTGTCGGAAGTTGGCTTCAAACCGCCTCAAGCTGCTTGCGTTAAGAGGGCAGGTAGTGAGCGTTGAGGAAAAAAGTTAACTGAATCGGAAGTAAACACACAAAGCTAGACATATGAAAAATATCATCAAAATTTGAGGTGCGACGAGTATATTCGCAAAACAGATATCGAAATCAATTCGGCTTAAAATCTGCTGTTTATCCTAGCAGAAACCTTGCAATCCGATCCCAGGTATTGGTCTTCGCCAACCAAATGACCCAAATATTTGCAAAGGCAAGCCCGAAATATCCAATTGCATAAACCCGGTTCAATGATCGCGTCAGCAAACATTTGATTAACAGAAATAATAATCCGACCATCAATGTCGAAAAAAATGGACCGAACCATGTTTCCAAAATGGTGCCTCGATACAAATCGCTAATGGCGTCAATCCGGGAAATAGCTGCCGAGTACACTGAAAGCATGGCCAACAACATCAGCGGCCGATGGACCTCAGGCTGTCGCCGGTTCACTATGCCTGCTATCACAAAACCAGCGAAAATTAGCATGTTGAAGATGGGCACTGCCATGAACTGCTTGGGCGTTAGGCTCCAGATCATCAACCCGGCCGGGCTAGCTCGTATCGCTTCAATGGCTACCTGTATGCCAAGAATAAAAATGCAAGCGGCAATCACTGCACCAATTCCCCCTAACATCCTATGAATAGGGTATTTCCCCCGAACAATTAATAAGGTCTGAACCAGAAACAGCACAACCCAGGCGGACATGCTGATCCCATGCAAAACAACCAAAGTGCGAATCGGCGCGGCGATTTCACGGCCTGGATAAGCCTTTCCATACAGAAAAAACTGTTGGAACCCAATAAGCATCATAAGCAATAAAAATACCGCAGCCCCTAAATAAAAAAGGCGCAAGCGATCAACGGCGGTGGTTTCAGCTTCAACGCCTGGCAATTGATGGAATTGATTCATATCTCTGGTCGCTTATCAATGTCGGATTCGATCTAATATAGCGCGAGTTATGATAAACGGCTTTCAATATTTGCAAGCGTTCAGCACTGATTTTCGAAGCGCGTAGGGTGGAACCTGACAAGGGTTCCACCATTTCGAAGTCAATGAACGTTCAAATAGTTTGGTCATTCGGATCTGTTGGAAAGGATTAATAGCCCTCAAATGGTGGATCGTCTGGCATAAGCTGAAACCCTAAAATATGCATTTTGTTTTAATCAAGCAGGTAGGATGCGACTCCTGGCGTAGACACATCCTACGCCCCGCTTAAAACAGCTCATCCCGCCCCAAACCGCCTATGCAATTCCAGATTAACTTCCAGCACATTAATCAATTTCTCTCCGGCAAGGCCGCCGAAGGGCGCCGAGGCATTCGCCTGTAGAATAGCCTGGATGTCCTGTTTTACCGCCACCGGGTCGCGTTTCAAGTCCGCTGCCCACCAGCCGGCGACGCGGTCCAGTTGATAGTTGGCGTTGTCCAGAGTGATATGTGGATCGAGGCCGGAAGCCGAAGTGGTGACCAGGTCGCCGGGCAGGTTTATAAGCTTTTCTCTAGGGTTTTCTCCCCGCCACATGTCAAAAAATACCGACTGGATGTCCGGGCCGTTGCTAACCGGTTGGATAACGGTGGCGCTGCCGGTCGTTACCGCCACCGGAAATTTCCCGGGGTTTTCTTCGGAGAAACCACTAAAAAACGCCACGGCTAAATCGACGTCGGTAGGCGCCGGAATGGCCGGGTTATCCTTGATGAATTGACTTACTATTTGCGGATGGCGTTTTACCCAGTTTTCCAGGAAAGCGGCGTGCGAAGGGTCCGCCTTGATCCAGGCCTGCGCCAGCGACGGATGCAGAGTGGCCCATTGCGCAACGATATGCGGTTGCAGGCGGTGCCGGTCTTGTGCGAACCAGTGTTCCAGTTGCGGCGCCACCGCTTGCCCGGCTTGCGGGCCGTCCGCATAGCCGGCCAGAGGCCCTATGCTGCGCGCCACCCGGTCGCGTAAAGCGTAATTGGATGCCGCCAGCGACGAAGACGCCGACGCCGCCGCGTTATAGGCGGCTGCCGAAGGGCGCGGATGAAAATAGGCATCGCTGCCGAAGGGCTGGGCGATCAGCCGCGAACCCAGCGTCTTGCCGTCATTCCCTATAATGCGGCTGCCGTTCGCCTGGAAAGGAAAAACCAGTTGTCCCACCGACCACAGCGCCAAGGGGTAAAGCCCGCAGCAAAGCACGACAGCCAGGGTCAACAGCAGGATGCTCCTGGAAATAATCTGCCACATATTCGTTCCTCCCGGTTTTGTTCGACTTTAGCGGATCAGATGCAGGCTGACCATCAACAGGTCGATGAGTTTAATGCCGATGAAGGGCGTGATAACACCGCCCAAGCCCCAAATCAGTAAATTCCTGCGCAACAGCGCGTCCGCGCCCAGCGCCTGATACTGGACGCCTTTCAGGGCCACCGGGATCAGCGCCGGAATGATCAGCGCATTGAAAATCACCGCCGAAAGAATCGCGGAAGTCGGCGAATACAAATCCATGATATCGATGCTCTTCATCCACGGCAGGGTACCGGCAAACAGCGCCGGGATGATGGCAAAATATTTTGCCACATCGTTGGCGATGGAAAAGGTGGTCAACGAACCTCGGGTAATCAGCAATTGTTTGCCGATTTCCACGACCTCGATCAATTTGGTCGGGTCGCTGTCCAGATCGACCATATTGGCGGCGTCTTTGGCCGCCTGGGTGCCGGCGTTCATAGCCAGGGCCACATCGGCCTGGGCCAGGGCCGGGGCATCGTTGGTGCCGTCGCCCATCATCGCCACCAGCTTTCCTGCCGCCTGCTCCTTGCGGATATAGGCCAGCTTGGCTTCCGGGGTCGCTTCGGCGATAAACTCATCCACGCCGGCCAGCGCGGCGATGGCGGCGGCCGTCAGCGGATTGTCGCCGGTGATCATCACCGTGCGCAGGCCCATGCGTCTAAGCCGGTCGAAGCGTGCACGCATATGCGGCTTTAAAATATCGGAAAGCACGACGACGCCGGCGATTTTATTGTTATCGGCGACCAGCAGCGGCGTTGCGCCTCTGGAAGCGACGCTCCTGATCATGGCGGACAAATCTCCGGGGATGTGTCCGTTCCGGCTTTTAACCAGCGCGATAATGGAATCCGGGGAGCCTTTGCGAAGTTCCCGGCCATCGGGAAGATCGATACCGCTCATGCGGGTATGGGCGGTAAAAGGCACGGCGGAAACCACCGGCGGAATGTCGAGAGGTTTATGGCTGCGTTGCACGAACAAATCCACGATGCTCTTACCCTCCGGCGTGTTATCCGACACCGACGCCAAAGCGGCCAGCCGTGCGAGTTCGTCCACCGTAAAGGCTCCCAGCGGCAAAAACTTAGTGGCCCTGCGATTGCCGAGCGTAATGGTGCCGGTCTTATCCAGCAACACCACATCCACATCTCCGGCCAGTTCGACCGCCTTGCCGCTCTTGGCGATCACATTGGCCTGCAAGGCCCGGTCCATGCCGGCGATGCCGATGGCGGCGAGCAGCGCTCCGATGGTGGTGGGAATCAGGCAGACCAGCAAGGCGATCAGGGTCGGAATGTCGGTGCCCAGGCTTTTCAACGGTACGGAAAGGCCCAGATAGGCGGTCATATATTGCTCGGCATTCCAGGCCATCGCCCAAAGCGGAATGACGACTATCAGAAAAATCAGCGAGAAAGCCGACAGCACCAAAGTCAGGGCGATTTCATTGGGGCTGCGTTGCCGGATGGCGCCTTCCACCAGCGCTATCATCCGGTCGAGAAAAGAATCGCCGCTTTCGCTGGAAATTTCCACGACGATGCGGTCGGACAACACCAGGGTACCGCCGGTGACGCCGGTCCTATCGCTGTCCGCAGCCCGGATTACCGGCGACGATTCGCCGGTAATCGCCGACTCGTCGACGCTGGCGATGCCTTCGATAATGTCGCCGTCGCCCGGTATTATCTGTCCGGCCAGAACCACCACCCGGTCGCCGGCTTTCAAATCCGCAGAGGACACGGTCTCGGTTTCGCCGTCGCTGTTTAGACGATAAGCCGGGGTTTGGTGTCTTGCCTGCCGCAGCGAATTGGCCTGTGCCTTGCCTCGGGTTTCTGCCAGCGCTGTCGCAAAGTTGGCGAACAGCACGGTCAAAAACAACCAGATATCCACCGCCACGAAATAGTCCAACGGCACCAGGCTCGACTTATCGCCCCAAGCGATATCCGCGATGTAGAGCAGGGTTAGAACTGCTCCGACCTCAACCACGAACATTACCGGATTTTTCCATTGTATATCGGGCCGGAACATCAGCACGGCTTGCCTAAATGCAATCGCCGCCATATTTTTATCCAGCAGCCGGTGTTTTTTATGCCGGCGCTGCAAAGCTGCCGCTTGACCGAATAACGGGGTATCTTTCATGTCATCCTCCTAATTAACAATCGCCCAACGCCTTGCCGCCGTATCTACCCAGCCGACGATGTCATTTAACCGCCAAAAGGAATAGGACCCAAATGTTCGGCTATAGGCCCCAGCACGGCAACCGGCAAGAACAGCAAAGCTCCGACGATCAGTATGGTGCCCAGCAACAGTACGCCGAAGGTCAGGGTATCGTCGCGCAAGGTGCCCAGGCCGAACGGGCTGGATTTCTTTTCGCTCAGGTAGGCCGCCATCGCGATAGGCGCGATGATAGGAATATAACGGCTAATGACGATGACAGTGCCGGTAGCGATGTCCCAGGCGATAGCGGTGGGGGCAGGCGACGGATTATTGTAAAAGCCGTAAGCGACAGCCAGTCCGTCGAACGCCGAGCCGTTATTCGCCGAAGCGGAAGAGAACTGGTAAAGCATTTGCGAAAATCCGTGCGAGCCGGGATTGCTCACCGCCAGCAAGCCCCAATCGGTCGCCGAAAACAGGCCGGTGGGCATCAAGATCATGAGCGGATGGATCAGCAGGGCGATGATCGCTAGCTTGACTTCGCGAGCGCCGATTTTTTTTCCCAGGTACTCCGGCGTGCGTCCCACCATCATCCCCGCCAGGAAGATGCCGATTATAATGTACAGCAGCATATTGATCATGCCGACACCCTTGCCGCCGAAAATGCAGTTCAGCCACATTCCCACCATGGGAGCCAGCGCCGCCAGGGGGTTGAGGCTGTCCGCTTCCGCATTGACCGCGCCGCAGGTCACATCGGTGGTTAACGCGGCAAAAGTCGCCCCCGCCGAAGTGCCGAAGCGCAATTCCTTGCCCTCCAGATTACCCAGATGCTGGTCCACCGGCAAACCGGCCACTGCAGGCAGGGTAATCCGCCGGTCCGCCTCCGCTGTCCCGCCGCGTATATCGTAGATACGCGTCAGCGGATGGGCGGTCAGGCCGGGGTTGGGCTGTAAGGTATCGAAATAAACCGACCAGGCCACAGTGCCTGTCATCAACAACAGCATCACCGAAAAAATCACCAGGCCATGGCCGAAGCGCCGCAACATCCGCCCGTACATCAGCACCAGGGCAAAAGGAAACAGCATCATGGCCAGCGTATTGAAGAAATTCGATAGGGCCGTGGGGTTCTCGAACGGATGCGCCGAGTTCATCCCAAAAAAACCGCCGCCGTTGGTGCCGAGCATTTTAATGGCTTCAAAAGCCGCCACCGGCCCGAGCGCGATGGTTTGTGGCAGTGCCTGGCCGTCGGCGCCGGAACCCATGACCGCCGGTTCCAGTGTGGTTGCCTGAAAACTGGTTTCGAAGGTCATCGGGCTGCCCTGCTTAATAAAAATCAGGGCGATGACGAAGGCGATCGGCACGAATAAATAGGCCAGCACCCGCCACATGTCCAGGAAAAAATTACCGAGATGTGTGTCGCTGCGCAGGGAGCGAATAATGGCGATCAAGGCGCATAAGCCAACGGCCGCAGAGACGAAAAGATTGGTGATGCCGAAGAAAATCTGGCTGAAATTGGACAGATGCTGCTCGCCGGAGTAATGCTGCAAATCCGTGTTGGTCATGAAAGAAACCACGCTGTGGAAGATGGTGCTCGGCGCCAGCAGGGTCTTGCCGTCGGGATTAAGCGGCATCCAGGGTTGTAGCGACAGGACCAGAAAACCGAAAATAAACAGCAGGGCGTTAAAGATCAACAGCGAGCCGGTATATTGCATCCAGTTCTGCGGACCGCAGTCCAGCCATTTTTCGATCCGGGCCAGGAACGCTGCGGGCCGGTATTTGCCGTCCATGATCCAGACAAGATAACGGCTTAACGGAAACGCCAGCAAGCTGGCCGTGGTCAGCAAGGCAAAGGGAAGTAACCAGGTTTGGATAAACATAACTCTATCTCCTCCTTATCAGTGACTGTTTGCAGCCTATGCCTGCATCAGAACCACTCCGGCCTTACCAAGGCAGCGACCAGATAGATGAATACCAGGAAAACCACGATGACGGTCAGATAAATCATAGCGATACCCTCGCTGCTAGATGCGTTGACAGGCTTTCATGAAACCATAACACAAGGCCATTAAGGCCAGGCCAAGTAAGAACATCGCTGGAAGCCAAATGAAAGGATTCATGACAAGAACCTCCGAACCTGGATTGAAAACAATAATTATCGTACGCTTAAAACAATACGATATTCAATGTAAATTTTTTGAAAAATATTCCGGTGTTGCTATTAATTTTAAATAAAAAATAGTAATTACTCAGCGTAGGGTGGGCTAGATGCGCAACTCGTTGAGTTTAGATAAAGTTAAATTCGTTGGGCGCATGGTAACCCGCCAGGGGCGTACCAAAACACTTTCAATTTCATCGAATTGATGGGCGTATCAAGAATTCACTGAATAGTTACAAAAAATATTGACGGCATACAGTCGTCATCGTTCCCATACGAAGCGTCATTGCCATTTAGTTAAGCCAAACGTATGAATCCCGTAGGGTGCATTTTATGCACCAAAACCACTAATAGTGCGATTAATCATGAATATTAACGGGCATGTAGAAAAAAATGCGGCCTAATGGTGCATATAATGCACCCTACACTATTTGCTGCATTCGTCTAAATGCTTAACTTAATGGCAGTTCATCGGCGTCACTACCGAATAGGTAGTATTACCTGTGTAGTTGTACGAATTGTATTTCTAATTAAAATCGTTAGAGTTCCCGCTAAGAGAAAAGCTAATGCTGCAGGAGCAAAAGGGGTAAACAAAGGGGCCGGAGTGATTTGACTTGATGTTTAATAATAAAAAACAATTACTTAACATCTATAGTCATATCGGACGAACCCGGCCCCTTTGCTTTGCTTTGATTAACCAAAAATACCGTCACGAGAGTTGCCGCCATGAACATACTAACCCGCAAAGAGTTGAAAGAAATGCAGGAAAACCAGGAAGATTTTCTGCTGATCGACGTGCTATCGGAAGATTCCTTCAGCGAAGCCCATATCCCGGGATCGTGTAACGCCCCGGTATCCGAACCCGGGTTTTTGCAAAAGGTTGCAGCCATGACGGGGGCGCAAGGCAAAAGCCGCCGCATCGTCACTTACTGCGGCGGGTTTCATTGCAGTGCATCGAAAGGCGCCGCACATCAGTTGATAACGGCAGGCTATACCAACGTGTCAGCTTACGAAGGCGGCCTGGAGGACTGGACTGACGCCGACTATCCTGTCGCAGTGGGCGAAAATTTTAAGTCTTGTGAAGAACATTGTTCCTAATGAGCCTTTGCGGCGGACGCAAGACATCCCGGCAATGAATCGTGCGGTTGCCGAAATGGAAAAAGCTATTCCTTAATTTGGAAGTTATTTAAATTTTAATTGAGAAAAATTATGGCTGCAAAAAATACTACCGGTACTGTTAAATGGTTTAATGCAACGAAAGGTTTCGGCTTCATCCAACAGGAGAACGGTTCCGATGTTTTCGTCCATTACAATAATATCAAAAGCGAGGGTTTCAAATCCCTGAATGAGGGGCAAAAAGTACAATTTAATGTCACTCAAGGCAAAAAAGGACTTCAGGCTGAAGATGTCATTTTGATTTGATGTTTGGCTTAAATGGCGAAAAAAATTTGTATGTATATTAAATCTGTAAGTATCGTATCAGACCTTTAAGAATTAGCTTATTGAGTATTATTATGAGTGTCTTACAAAAAGCTATTTTGAATGGCCCTGCATATTTGACGGGCATTACCGGTATCGTATTGGGCGAATTTAACATCTCAAGCGCAATATTCACAGTAACTACCTTCGACGGCAATATCGGCATAAACCTTAAAAACCGGCTTAACCGGACCCGGTCCGGGTTGGAGATGTAAACCAGAAATCCGTTATTCTTTTCAATGTGATATAAAATCAGCTGGTTATGAAGACAGCTTGGCTATCCGCCATTTGAAAATAAACATCGGCTTTTATAAGAGTTCACGACAACGTGACAGCATCAAAAGAGGAGAACGCCATGAAAAGAATTTATTTTTTAGCTCCCAATATTGAAATCACCCATAAAATTGTTGACGAACTCCACTCCGAAGGCATAGAAGACCGGCATATTCATGTACTGGCTAAAAGGGACACCCCGCTGGAAGGCTTACATGAGGCCGGAATAAACATAAAAACCGATTTTCTGGCAGCGGCTGAGCGAGGGCTGGCCTTAGGCGGGTCAACGGGGTTGCTGGTCGGATTAATCGGTTTACGCTTTGCCGGATTTGTCATAGCCGGCGGACCGCTATTGGGTATCATTTTGGCAAGCGCAACCATCGCGTCTCTGGCGGGCGGCCTAATGGGAATGAGCATGGGCAACACCCGCTTAAGACAATTCGAAGCCGCCATTGAAAACGGCGAACTGCTGGTGCTGGTCGATATCCCGCTAGACCGGATAGAGACTATTAGAGGCTTGATCACAAAGCATCATCCGGATGCCGAGTTCGAAGGTATCGAGCCGACTTTTCCGCCCTCTCATTAAAGCGGTTATCACCCGAATCTTTATCGTTTTATCGTTCCCACGCTCCTGCGTGGGAATGCATCTCTGGACGCTCTGCGTCTTCCCGATCAAGGCGATAAGCCCCCAATTACCATAGGACGCATTAGCCAACTTGCGGCGCAATACGGCTAGCGCCTATTGCGCCCTATAGAGTGCTTCTTATCGTTTTTACCGAGCAGGAATTGATTGGCGCCAACCGTAATAGGGCAAGCTCAAAACGACTATGGTTTAAAGTGCCTGGCATGCGGTCAGCAGATTTATCGTATAAGCTTCGCTCATCTGTCGCGATCGATGCACTTCACTTTTGTTCAGCGCACCCTATTAATCGTTTCATAAGTTCTTGCACTGGAGGTTTTTGGATGCGGCGGATTTTGAAAATATAACAACCTATTCAGGGCGTTAGTGGTTTGGTGTAATGAAGTGTAATTGTTTTAGATAGGGTGTTCAGTCATAATGAAAACGTCAACTCCGAATTTCGATAGACACTTAATGCATTGATAAACAAAGTTAAAATACCAAATAGACGAACCCGTTGCTGCGGGGTTGTTCTCAATGCCGGTGAGCCCTGACGTAACGAATTGTCGATTCGCTGACAGACGGGGTGGCGCTTTCCTAAAAATCTTTCAGCAAATAGAGGTAATCGAAATGACAGCTCGAACCATTCATGTGTTGATCGATCCAAATCAACTTGCAGCACTAAAAACAAATAACTTAAGTTTATATCTTGCCAAGAGGGTGAACGGCACGTTTACCGTCATTTGGCAATCGATGCGGCCATTTCCGACAGGTAGGAATCCGGTATCCTACGAAGATGTAAACACCTTCGTTATCGACATAGCTTCTTATCATGTCAATTACACAAATAGTACTTTAAGGCCGGGTCTGGCCTTCGCCGTAAGCGGCAAGAATCAGCCCATAAATGTAGGACAAACAGTCAGCCTTAACATATTCGGTATATTCGGTTCACCCACAAAGGGTACAGCCGGCTTAATTACCGTTACTAACAGTCTGCAAGGCAAGCCGCACGAAATATTGATGGATGCCGCAGGCAACAATATTTTTGTTAACACAAGCTGCGGTATGGATATCGGCAGAGCTACTTTAACGCCAACCGACACTTACCAAATTTGGTTTGGCGGTTATCAGGAGACCGGCACTATTATGATCGATAATATCGGCAATGCCGGCACTGTTAGTTTCTCAGGCGAAGCCGAACAAACAATAAGCTATGATTCCGCCGGTGCATGGATAACCGGCCCTCTGACCGGCACTCAAGGCTTTCAACCCGACAAACAAAACCAGGCCGCTTTTGACAAGCCCAATAACGCTGCACCACCCTCAGCGGTAAAGGTAAGCGTAACACTGACCCCATTGCTTTCAGTAACAACATGGCGATATTTGACGGAGAACCTGAACACTAAATTCTCAGGCAATTTAAAACCGAGTAGAATTATAAACTTCTCCAGCGCTCGCTCGCTGATGATTGAATTCAGTAATGACACCGGCTTAGACCGGGCTGCTCTTGGGGATGCTTATATTTCAGCCGTTAACGCTGCTCTGACCGCAGCCAAAAACGATAGTAACTTCAATTTAACGGCGGAAAGCTGGACGCTTTTTGAAGAGACCAGCCATTTGTATTAATCGTTTCATAAGTTCTTGCACTGGAGGTTTTTGGATACGGCGTCAAAATCCGGATCATCCGGGTATTAAGTCTGCTTAGTGCAAGAACTTATGAAACGATTAATACTAACTAAGGTTTCGGCGTTAATGCGGGACGTGGTGTGTACTCCTCAAAGTGTTACGAATAATGCCAAGATGCTTGGCAAATGTATTTTATTTCGGTTGATTTTGCCTTGAATTCATTGTAAAGAAGGTAACTTTTCAGAGTGATGTGGAAAAGCTCAAATAATTGATGGCTGAAGGATGAATGAATCACTATCCAAATAATGATCAATCCGATGTCTGGTCGGATTGGCTGCTACACCGCCGTCACGCCGGCGATCCCGAATACCGTCGCGTTATTAACACCGAGGTCAATCAATATATTGACCGCGTTCTTGACGGCGCAAAACTCGTCTCAGGCATGACGCTCGTCGACATGGGCGCCGGCGAGGGCGGCATTGGCTTTCGCGCCATCGACCGTATAGGCCCGTCGCTCAGTGTTATTTTTACCGACATTTCCGTTCCCATGCTTGAACATGCCAAGACGGCGGCGATTCAGCGCGGACTTTGGAATCAATGCACTTTTTTTCAATCCGCTGCCGACAACCTAACAGATATCGGCGATGCATCTGTCGATTTAGTGACCACTCGCGCTGTTCTTGCCTATGTTCAAGACAAAAGCGCCGCTTTTCGCGAATGCTTTCGAGTTCTAAAGCCCGGTGGCCGTATTTCCATTGCTGAACCGATTTTTCGGGACGAAGCCTTGGTGGCGAGAGCGCTCAAACAGGTTATTGATGCCCGTCCGCCGGGTTCGGCGGATCGCTTTATGCCACTGATGCACAAATGGAAATCCGCGCAGTTTCCCGATACTGAAGAAAAAATTTCGGCGAGTCCGATCGCCAACTATTCTGAACGGGATTTAATCGACTTAGTTATGAATGCGGGCTTTGCCGATACCCATTTGGAGCTTCACATCGATGTCGTTACCTCCAACATTTCCTCTTGGGATGTGTTTATCGGTATTTCGCCGCACCCTTGGGCCCCATCGCTTAGCGTAATTCTGGAAGAACGGTTTACTGCCGAAGAGCGGCAGTTCTTCGAGCAGGTGCTGCGTCCGATCGTTGAATCCTCCCAATCGGTATCCATGGAACGCATCGCTTACCTTACCGCAAGCAAACCGCTAGGGCCGTAGGGCGGAACCCGCTAGGGGTTCCGCCACTCGAAGCCGATAAGTGTACATCTTGTATGTTCAAAATGATCTGTTGGAAACTTAGCTGGGCTGCCGATGCTCCGGGAATGGCGGATCGCCTGTCGGCATCCACCCTACGAGCTAAGCGGCAAGCCTTAATGAATAGTTTGCCGGCAATGGCAAGTATGTCAATAAGATGTAATCCAAAGATGAGAAGTCATAAATTTAAACAGCTCACCCTTAGTTTGGTTTAAGTTTTTTCCTTATCCAGGCCGGATTTCGCCGACAATCGAGCACAGCGTAGATTTGAGCCGTTTGCTGTTTAACCCGTTAAAAAATGGCAAACGGAAACAGTTTAGATAACAAGCGAAAATATGATCCAAAATAAACAGGGTGAATGCCGGCGTTTAGTACTAAGGAATCAATATCTGAATAAAGTGTGTCCAGGAAATAGGGCCCTAAACCTGCGGTCTGCTGTTCATAAAAGCGATAACCATCAATCAAATCCTGTTGCGCCGATCGCAGGATTTGAATTTTCATGAAACCTGTTTTCGAATAAGCCGTTTTGCCTCTTCCCAATCCACAAAGCCGTCGGCCTGGCTTTTAAGGGCTTCTTCCCGATCCTGTAATACCTCGCCATGCCATGCCGGGGAAGTTATATTCTCGGAATGAGCGCATAAACTGTCCCAAAGCGACTCCATGAACTGGATTTTTTCCGAAACCGTCAATTGTTCTATCTGGATAAATGTCATAGCGATAGCCCTAAGTTTTATTGATTTCAAGCAATGCAATGCTAAGAATACTCAAACAGCGGTTGATAATCAAAAAAATCAACGGGGTTAGACAGCCAGTTATTAATGTGAGTTGGCTAGATGCTCAGTGTTATGTGCAGTGGTTAAACCGGAAAACCGGCAAACACTATCATTTGCCCAGCGAAGCCCAATGGGAATTTGCTGCTCGCGCCGGCACTAGCGGCGATTACTCTTGGGGGCAGGAAAAGGCTGAAGAGTACGCCTGGTTTAATGATAATTCAGAAAGAAGAGCCCATCCGGTGGGCGGCAGAAAACCCAATCCCTTTGGACTTTACGATATGGCAGGCAATGCCTGGGAATGGGTAGAAGATTGCTGGCATGAAAATTATCAGAATGCCCCGATTGATGGCAAGGCTTGGCTGGAACAAGATCAGGGCGATTGTGGACGCCGTGTGGTGCGCGGTGGTTCTTGGAACTTCGGACTGGACATCTTGCGTTCGGCGAACCGTATCAGGGACCTCCCGGTCCTCCGCTACGACGATATCGGCTTCCGTCTGGCCCAGGACTAACCCTTTATTCTTTACCCTGTTACCCTTTACGTTTTTGTTTTTTCACTTTCAGCGGCCGCCAGGCCGCTGCCAATTTCTTGCGGGGGCCTATCGTTCCCACGCTCCGGCGTGGGAATGCATCCCCGGACGCTCTGCGTCTTCTAGCCCGTAGGGTGGAACCTGACAAGGGTTCCACCGATTCGAAGCCGATGACCGTTCGCTGTGTTTGCGTATAGCGGACTGTTGGAAATGGGTTCGGATGGCTGGCGGCCGGCGATGGTGGATCGCCTATCGGCATCCACCCTACGGGGTTCACACTTATGGCTTAACTGAATGGCAGTGACGCTCCAGCGTGGGAATGCCTCCCCGGACGCTCTGCGTCTTCTTGATCGTATCTTAGAACCCAGAACTCATTGGATGCTGCCGAGCGAAAGCGAGGCGCATCAATCGCGAGAGATGCGCCGCCCGTTGGTTGGCACATCCTACGGCACTGTTTCAGTGGGTTTCAGGGTGATGTACGGCATTTTCGAGTGTTTGGCGAATAAACCGCTGATAGGGTATTCCTGAACGCTCTGCCTCTTTCTTGATGGCTTCTAGTAAGGGTTCTGACAACCGCATGGTAATACTTCGTTGCTTTGGTTGAAATTCAAAACGAATAGGGGTTAAGACTGACAAGTCATATTCTGTCAGGTCGGCATTGTCGATAAAGTCCTCTGCCTCTTTATCGGTCTTGAGGATTGGTAATTGCTTTTTCATAGTAATCAACCTCCTTTTTGTGCATATAACGTGCGCTGACAGGACAAATGTATGTTACGCCTTCTCGCTCACGTAAGGTGAAACAGATAAAAAGATTTCGCCCTGTTTCCGTACTGCCAAGGGCGATATATCTAGGCTCGCTTTACGAATGGGCAGGGCCGTAGGGCGGAACCCGCTAGGGGTTCCGCCACTCGAAGCCGATAAGTGTGCATCTTGTATGTTCAAAATGATCTGTTGGAAATTTAGCGGGGCTGCCGATGCTCCGCGAATGGTGGATCGCCTGTCGGCATCCATCCTACGAGGAGGGTGTCCTGAATTTTGTGTAAACGGGTAAATTATCGATGTGGCATCCGGTCTTCAAACTGAATGCTAAACCGATTCAAAGCAGCTTTCCAGTCATGCAGTGGCATAGTCCATTTTTTACTGATATTCATCAGTGCCAAATAGAACAATTTCGACAAGGCTTCATCACTGGGAAATGAACCGCGATTCTTGGTGATTTTCCGCAAACTCATGTTCACCGACTCGATGGCGTTGGTGGTGTAGATGATACGGCGTATCTCGGGCGGATAGTCGAAGAAGGGAATGATCCGGTCCCAATTCCGCCGCCAAATCTGGGCAATCGGCGGATAGGCATCATTCCACTGCGCCTCGAATTCGCCCAGTGCCTGCTCAGCTTCAGCGACGGTGGCTGATTGGTAAATCCGTTTGAGATCGCCCGCGATCTGTTTGCGCATTTTCCAACCGACATAGTTGAGACTGTTGCGGACCAAATGCACGATGCATAGTTGTACCGCCGCCTGCGGATAGACCGTTTCAATGGCTTCTGGAAAGCCTTTCAAACCATCGACACAGGCGATGAAGATGTCTTGCACGCCGCGATTCTTGAGGTCAGTGACCACTTGTAACCAAAACTTGGCACCCTCTGTTTGGGCGATCCATAAGCCCAGCACTTCCTTTTCGCCGTTCATATTGATGCCAATCGCCAGATAAACGGCCTTGACCCTCACAGCGCCGGTGTCGCGCACTTTGACGTGGATGCAATCGAGATAAACGATGGGATAAAGGGGATCGAGCGGTCGCAATTGCCAGGCTTTCACTTCCTCGATCACCTCATCCGTTACCGATGAAATCAAGCTCGGCGACACCTCGGCGCCATACAGTTCTTCCAGATGGCTCTGGATTTCCCGGGTCGTCAGGCCTCGGGCATAGAGCGAGATGATCTTGTCATCAAAGCCCGTCCAGCGGGATTGGTGTTTGCCAATGATTTGCGGCTCAAAGTGGCCTTGGCGATCCCGAGGAATCTCGATGGGTAATTCGCCAAAGTCGCCTTTCAGGGTTTTCCGGCTTTTGCCATTGCGAGTATTGCCCGTGCCATTGTTGACTGACTCATGCTTGGCATGGCCTAAATGTTCGGTCATTTCGGCTTCTAACGCTCGCTCGACCAAGGCCTTGGTCAGTTGTTTCAGCAAGCCGTTTGCGCCCAGCAGGTCTTCGGGTTTTTGATAGCCTGAAAGCAAGGCATCAATCAGGTCAGTTGGGATAGGTTTGGTTTCGGTCATGGTTACTCCTCAAAGTAAAGGCAGTTTCCTGCCTAATGACCGTTTACACAAAAATTTTTACACCCTCTTCCAGAGCCATAGTTTGCATAGGGAGTTTTAATTTTGGCTGTTCGTGTTCAACGGATTACTGGTAGCTTGTGCCGACGTGCACTGTACGTTGTTCAGTCCGTAGGATGCGCCGCCCGTTGGTTGGCACATCCTACATGTTAATCCCTTCTCCCCCCATACCTAGTCCGACACTTCACAATATCCCTAACCGTAGACTTGCTACACTCAAACTTCTCCCCCAGTTGCGAATAACTCACCACCCCGCCATCCCCATACAACTCCCGGATCAACTCGCAATCCGCATCCGACAAAAACACCTTCGGATGCCGTTCGCCGCAGGCGTGGCCGGGTTTGGTGGGTTTGGGCTGCACCCATTCCGGGCGGTTGATGGTGGACCAGCCGATGATGATCCAATCGGCTTTGGGCCGGCCCAGCACCACCTCGCCGGTGTTCAGCAGCAACAGGCTGTCGTAATGGATGGGCACCGGATTAGTTTTGGCGCGTAACCAGGCTATCATCGTGTAAACCTCTCGAAAGGATCGTGGCCGCGCAAGGCCTGTTCGCGTGGCCGGTGGTTAAAGCCGCCCGCCTGTTTTTTGGCGACAGGAAAGGCAAAAGAAAGCGCCAGCGCGTCGGCGCGGTTAGGAGAGGGTAGTTTGCGGCGCTTCATGTCCTGCTTGCTTTCCAACTGGATTTTGCCGTCCATGCGCGGTACCGTTTCCGGGGAAATCAGGTCGGCATACAGCTCTTTATCCAGTGGAATGCAGCCGCCGCTTTTTAGCCAGTCGCGCATTAGCTTCCACATCTCGGCGCGTTTGTTCAAACAGCCGGGGTCGATAGCCGCCGCAGCAAACCAGACCAGCGTCCAATCGCGGCCCATGGTCGAGCCCGCCGAAACGATCCCTGTGCCATAACCGGCATCGACAAACACCGCATCGGCTTGCTGCTCGTCTTCGAAGCGGGCCAGGATATTGGCGATGTGAATATCGTTATCGTTCTTGGCAATGACTTGCAGCACCTTGAACAGCAAGCCCTGCCGCAAGCCGATCACCAGATCGTCATCGCCTTCCCAGGCCGGATCGCAGGTGAGGATTTTCGGCGCGAACTCGAATTGCTCGGGCCGCAGCTCGCGGCCATAGGCGGCATCGACATCCGCTGTCGAGATAAATTGTTTGGCGGATAGGGACGGAAACATGCCGCGCACCCGGATTTTCACAAAATCCGAATCCACTCCGTAATCGTCCAGCCATTGTTGAATCTGGGCTTTATTGGTGATGGTGACCGTGCGGCTGTCGATCTGCCGGGTGTTCCAGCGATGGCGCAGGCCGTGAAAACAGCGGTGGAAGTCGCCGCTATTGCGGGTCGGGTTGCCGAATTTAAAAAACATCGGTTCGCCGTCGGTCAAACCACCCTCGGCCACTTCGGCAATCGCATCCGGGATGGCGGAGGCTTCGTCGAAGATATAAAACGGGGTGGAATCGGCGGCATGCAGCCCCGCAAAGGCCTCGGCGTTTTCCTCCCGGCAGGTTTGCGCGGACACCATCCAGGATTCCGGGTGATCGATATGAAACATCTTCATCGAACCTTTGCCGGTGCTGATTTTCCACCAATCGGCGGTCACGGATTTTTTCGCCCACTTGGCGATTTCCGCCCAGGTTTTCGACGACAATTGCTCGGAGGTATTGGCGGTGACGATGCCTTTGGCGAAGGGGCGGGTGGACATGATCCAGTTGACAAGCCAGGCGGTAATCGCCGATTTGCCGATGCCGTGTCCGGAGGCCACCGCCATCCGGATGGCATTGACCGGATGCACGCCGTCGAAATTGCGTTTGCGCACCTCTAAGCCTATCTCGTCCAGAAACTCGCAAGCCCAGCGGTCCGGGCCGAATTCCGAATTGAAGCGTTGCCGGTACTCAGCCGCCAGCGGCACGATTTGTAAGGCCGGGTCGCTGCTCCAGGGATAGGCGAACAGCACGAAACCCAGCGGGTCGGCGTAAAATTTCGCCAGCCATTCCACCAGCTCAGCCGTTTCGGATGCGTTCACGGGCCGCCCTCAGTAATTGCGAAACCGGGGTGCTGAGCTCCAACTTGTCGTTTAGCATGCCCAGATGCCGGGCCGCCAGTTCTAACTGCCTGCCTTTATCCCAGAACTTGATTTCCTTGGTCTCGCCGACGACATTACCGTCCGGGTCGCGGATTTCGTTGACCTTGATGGTCGAGATAGCCGCCGCTACTTCATCCGGCCAGTCCTTGATAGGCAGCAACGCGCCATTGTGGTCGAAAGCCCGTCTCGGGTCGTTTAGCGCCAGTCTGGCGATTTCCAGCAGTATCCGGTCTTGATCGACCTCGACTCGTTTGATTCGCTCCGCCATGCGCTCCGCGATTGCTGCCTGGACCTTAGCTGATTTACTCGTTTTAGAGCCGACACTAGTCGGCGATTTTGCTGAATACCCGGCACGAATAGCCGCCTGCGTGGCATTCAGATCCAGCAAATATTCATCGACATAGGCCTGTTGTTTTTTGGTAAGTGCCATGAGTGCTCATGTTTGGTTGATATGAGCCGATTGTACAGAATAATTGGTTTATATCAACCGCTTTGTGTGGATGAGTTTTTTCCGGATTGGCTTTAACGGCAAATGTTAAGCATTCAGCCGTCACGCGTGGACACAGACGCTAGTGCTCACCCTACAAGATTGTGGAGTTTATTGCATGCACGTTCCTAAGGAGAGTTTGCTGAGGCAAGCATGAGCGGCAATCGGCTTCTGCAATAGCCGCTTTCACTGAATCTTTTTGATGACCGGCGGTTATAGGGTGCAGGAAATGCACCCTACAGGGAGTTGATTGTTTCGGGTATCCTAGTCCATGCAATTTACCAAGCATTTTCACAATTTCAATAAAATACCTTGGAACGATACAATGAACTGCACACCTCGATCTCTAACAATTCCCCACTCCGCCGCCGCTCGGCTTGACGTTTTTCCGGAAGATACTTGACGTAGACAGGCTCCCGGCTTCTGCGGTCCTTATCGGATTTGCGGACCGGAAAATATTCTTTGACCGAAACCTGGGTGCTGTTAAAAAACCTGCCGTCCAGCTTTTTTATGGCCCGCTCGGCGGCCGGTTGCGAGTCGATATGCACTAAACCATGATATTCATCGGTGTCATGCCGTACGTCATGAATTTTTATAATTTCCAGTTTTTGCACCGGCACGGTTCGCCGGAATATATGGCCTTTAAGCGCCGGTCGAACGAAATTATGTAATTCAATTGCAGAAGAGTTGGAAGGAAGTTGTTTTATTATTATGATCATTCTAATGCCTTTTTTGCAATTTGTTCTTTTTGTCAATTCTAGCGACAAGATTAAGTTTTGTTATATAAGCGATGAGCCGAGGAAGCGCTCGCGCCACCTTGCTTAACGGGGCTTGGTTATTTCAGCGTGCATCCAGGATGCGCCGATGTCCTGGTCTCTTTAAAAAAATCCGGCTATTTTCCCGGCGTTGCTAAAAAAATTCTGTACAGGATGTTCTGAAGGACAAGCAAGCAGGGCCGCAGCAAAGGCCTGCTTACCCCGGCAGAGCATCTTATAGTCTCTCCGGTTTAAGTCGCTCATCATGCCGCCAAAATGACCTGCAAAAGCAACAGTTACAAAAAACAACTTTTATGGGCTACCAATGTTGCAACTCTATGACAGATATAGGATGTTAAAACGTAATTAATCATTTCATCTAACGTTAATAATTTTACTATTTATGTGAGGAGTATCAAAGTAATTTTCAATCTAACGGTTATTGATATGCTTATAGTGGGCTGTCGATGTGGATTTTGGTGGTGAAGAATAGAGTTTTAGGATGTACCGACGTTAGGAGGTGAATCGTTAGCGAAAGATGCGCTTCACTATCGTTCAGCACATCCTATGGACCTGCATACCATTTTGCCGTTCCGATTCCGGACAGCGTCCCTCATAGGGTGCATTTTATGCACCCAAATCACCCTAATAGGGCGATGGATCTTGAATATTAACGGGCATTTATAAAACAGCGGCCTAATGGTGCATAAAATGCACTCTACATTATTTGCTGCATTCATGGAAAGCTTAACTTGATGGCATTGACGCGGAGCATGGGAACGATGAAAACATTCGTAACTACAATAACCATTGATCGTCTATCAAAGCTTGCTATGCTTAGAGTAAAGGAAAGCCGGCGCGGGGGATGAGCGAACCGGCGCCATACCGTTACATTTAACCAAGGCCGGAAAAGAGGTTACCAATG
The DNA here is from genome assembly GCA_963765965.1 of uncultured Pseudomonadota bacterium. GTDB lineage: Bacteria > Pseudomonadota > Gammaproteobacteria > Methylococcales > Methylomonadaceae > Methylomonas. The sequence goes on along the minus strand of CAVXZR010000129.1, from coordinate 368 downwards.
CTGGAATCGATACCACCCTTGCTGCTGCAATTTAGCATGACCGCTATTTTTTCGTTTATCGTCGGTCTCGAGTTTCACAGCTATCTGCGCATCAATCAATACGAATACAAATTCGGTAGTATCCGCACTTTTGTATTGATTGGATTATTTGGCTTCCTGTTAGTCAAACTCGATGGCAACGGCCTGTATTTCGGCATTGGCCTGGCGGCGCTCAGCGGCTTTCTGGCGCTTTATTACGAGCACCATCTCAAGGAAAACCACTTTTCCCTATTCGAAATTCTAGTGGCGTTACTGGTATTTTTAATTGGTCCGGTCACTGTGTATTTTCCGGCCTGGTTTCTGGTGCTGTTTGTGGTGTTACTGGTGAG
>CAVXZR010000128.1:0-97978 GCA_963765965.1 uncultured Pseudomonadota bacterium | reverse complement strand
CTTGCGCAAATTCCTGGTTGGTGGGGCGCTGGTAGCGTGCTGTACCCCTGCTGCCTGGGCGGTGACGTTGTGGAGCGTTCCCGGTTCTTACCTGGGTACCGGATACTTTTTCGGTCCGGGCAGCTACCTGACGCCCACGCCTCTATTTCCGGTCATGATCCGTAATATGGCTTTCACCGCTGATCATAACTTTATCACGCCGTTCTGGAACAATGGCGCAGGGGAACCCAACGTGAAAAGCGAGAATGACTTTCCGCCTGTGGACGGCCTGCTCTCCGATGGAACCCGAATCAACGAAAACGCCGATCTCGGCACCTTTACGCTGGCCGGCACGCGTTTTATGCCTGCCGTGGGCGAAGGCGGGGAATTCATGGGAGAGCAAAGGGCGATGACGGAGGCCGACGGCAACGTGGTTATGGAGATGGACCTCTTGCTCGATCTGGGCATCGGCCCGAAGGGCGTCATCCGCATTCCCTTTCGCGGCACCACCGGCACCGTCACCGTTCCGGTTCCTCTGGCGAACGCGCAGGGCGCGGCCGGAGCGGAGCAGGCGGGTTCGCTAAAGTCGGGCGAGACGCTATCCGGGCGGATCGGGGATTTCAACGGCGATGGCTTTATTGACGGAACGCTGGTCGCGGCCGGGGTGATGCCTTTAACATCCCCGGTTTATCCAGGCCAGCCTTTTGCGATGTCCAGAAATTTCGAGACCGACATTCCCATCGAGGGGGCTGTCTTCGGCTCTCCGCAAGCGGCGAACAAGGCCTACGGCCTTGCTCCCGGCGAAGGAGCAGGGAACGGAACGAAGCGATGACTAACTTATCGTCCGACACCTTTGCCTTTTTAGGCGAACTCACCGGCTATCGCGACCGGCAGTGGTTTGCGGCGAATCGGGGCCGCTATGAGGCGCATCTGCTCGAGCCGATGCGTTCGCTGGTGTTGGCGATAGGCCCGCGGCTACAGGCGCAGATCCCGGATCTGGAATGCCGGCCGCAGGTCAACAAATCTCTCATGCGCATCAATCGGGATATGCGGTTCGCGCGCGGGCAGAATCCTTACAAGGATCACATGCTGGCGGTGTTCTATCGTGAGGGCCGCAAGAAGGAGGACCCCCAGTTCTTCGTCGGCGTCCAGCCGGCGGAGGTCTGGGTAGGCCTATACCTGTCTCCCCCCTTTCTGGCGCCCGGCTCGCCGATGGCGAAGGCGGTAGCCGAGCGTCCGGGCGAAGTCGCGGCGCTGGGCAGGGCGGCAGGCATAGGAAAAGACCTTAAGCTAGGGAGTTGCAGCCGCTACGGCGCGGTTAAGCAGAGCTTGAATGGCGAGGAAGCTGGAGATTATGTGGCGGGGCCGCATTTGTGCGCGATGAGAACATTTACATCGGCCGAGGTCGCAACGGATCCAGTTAATTTTGTTGAAACGGCGGCCGGGATACTCGGGCGTCTTGTACCTTTGTGGAAAACTTATTTGGAGGGTTTATAAATGCGTAATTATCTTTTGTTGGGCTTTTTGCTCGGGCTCGGGCTGTCGTTCGGAGCCGGCGCCGCCGAATCCGAGGCGACGGATATCTTGAAGGCCATCCATCAACGTGACCGCGGCAAGGATGTGGAATGGGATCTGACTATCGATCTTATTGACCGGAGCGGGGATGTCAGGCAGCGAACCGGCAAAATTTTCCGGCGCAAACCGGACGGCAAGCGGAGCGAGCAGGTAACCGTGTTCCTCAGCCCTGCCAATATCCGCCACACCGCCCTGTTGAAAGTCGAAGCAGAGGATGCCGCTGACTTCATGTGGCTTTATTTGCCGGCTTTAAAGGTGACCAAGCGGGTCCCGCCGGCCGAGCGGGGCGATAAGTTCGTGGGGACCGACTTCACGATGGAAGACGTCAACCTGGGCTTTGAGTACGAGGACTACACTGGCGCCGTTCTGGAGCGGAAGACCGAAGACGGGCATCCGATCGCGGTCATGCGCATAGAGCCGAAAACCGGCGAGCTCAAGCATGACCTCGGCTACGATTACTCGACTGCAAAAGTGAGAACCGATCAGTCCTTCATCATCGACCAGCATTTCTATAAAGGCGATCGGGAAATTCGCCATAACGAGGCCCTGGACATTCATGTGGTGGACGGCATCCTGACGCCGAAGGAATTGCGTTCCGCAGATCTGGTGAACGACCACCGTACTACCTTGCGGGTGCTGACGGCCAAGTATAACTCCGGCGTTCCGGCTTCATACTTCAGCGATGAGGCGTTGGCGCGCGAAATGTATCATTGATAATAGACTTTGCACGGTCGAGCTCGCGGAAAACCGAATCACGTAACTATTTGTATTGTAATGTTTTTACGTCTTCCAAAATCCGCGAAGCGGGCCGTGCGGAGAATGCCTGGATGGCTGCCTGGGATTTCCTGCATTTTGGCGCTGTTCGCAGCCTGTGATGCAATGAGCGCGCCGAAGCTCCTCTATGGTTCGGTCGAGGCCGAAGCCGCATCGGAGTATCAGGCCGGGGCTGGCCAATTCGGTCCGGGTTTTGTGAGACTGATAGGCAGAGCCGAAGTGGCGGTGACCGATGACCTGACGGCGAAGGCAGTGGTCAGCCCTTGCGCCGGGCCTTACAGTCCCCAGCCGCAGGGCGTGACGGAATGCTCGCTTAGCCGTCTGATCGAAGAGTTTACGCTGGGCGGCGTCGGCAGCAACGGTGACTTTTCTGTCGGGCGGCAGATCATTACGCAAGGAAACACCGAGGGTTTTGTGCTGCTGGACCGGTTTAACGGCCGCGATTACTGCCGCTTTGCCCGTTTGGACGTGCAAAACAAGCTGCCGAACTGGATCGCCCGCGGGAGGACATTCCTGAGCGAGTCTACAACCTTCGGCTTGACTTTCGCGCCTTTCTCCGCGAATTCTCAACTCCCGGCGACCGGCAGCTATTGCGAAGACAAATTTCAGGACCCCGGACAATTCGACTATCTGGGCGACCCCAGGAACGACCGTCTGTCGGCCTGGGCGGGCGGCGCCGAGCTTGCCGTGACCCGCGACCGCTGGAGCGCGGTGCTGAACGTCATGTCCACTCGCGAGGATATTTTCGTGCTTGAGACGGTTCCAGCCCTGCAAAAAACCAGGCCGCGGACCTTATGGCTAGGCAGCACGGCTTCCGCTACGCTCGGCGGCATCGTCGTGCGTGGGGAGCTTGCGTTCGCGCCCGGCAGGGATTTTACCCTCGGCTCGCAGGCCTTAGAGGGCATTATGATGCAGGGCGGGGCCACGAACGGTATCGATAAACGCTGGAATCTGCTCGGCGTGGTAGGGGTGGAGGGGCGAAACGAGGATTGGTACTGGTCGCTGCAATATTACCGCGACCACGTGGAAAGCGGTCCGGCCCTGGCGCTGAACAATGAAGCGCAAATGTCGTCGCTACGAGTCCGGCGGACGTTTATGAACGAGAGCATCGCCTTTGACGGTTTCTCCGTTTACGACATCGATTACCACGATTTGGCGCTCCGCGCGACGCTGTCGTATGAAATCAACGAGATTACAACGGTTATGGTCGGCGGCACGGGCTATGCCGACTTTGGCAATGTTCCCGGTTTATTCGGCAGCTATGCGGGACGCGAAAGCCTGTTCGTCAAGCTGAGAACAACCTTATTTTGAGAAGCCGGGGATGACTGCCGGTTTCCCGCTTCCGTAGCCGATAGGTTTTCCCGAAGCGAAACGAGCAGATAGAAATTATCAGATTTTCGAGGATCCGAGATGGTACATATTGTGAAGTTTATAACGAAGAATCCGAAAGCGGCGTTCGGGGCGGTTCTGCTGCTTGTGGCGGTTTGCATTCCAAGCCTGTTGCAAATCCGGGCGGACACGTCGATTTCATCGTTTATTCCCAGGGGACACGCGTCCTACGATCAAAAGCTGGACATCCAGCGCGTTTACAACATCAACGATCCGATCTTTGTCGATGTGTTCGATAGGCGAAGCGGCGATATTTTCACGCCGGACGGACTGAAGGCTGTGAAGTCCGTCAGCCGGTTCCTGGAAGCGCTTCCGGGCGTTCGGCCCGGTTCCGTGCGCTCGCTCGATACGTTCGAGGATATCCACGGCTCGGAAGGCGGCTTCGATGTCAACCATTTTCTTGAACCCATGCCATCCAGCCAGGAACAAGCACAGGCGGTTAAACATCGCGTCAAGGCTTTCCCCTTATATGACGGGCTGATCGTGTCGAAAGACGGCAAGCGGGCCGGGGTGGTTGGGGATTTTGAGGAATCCGCCGATGTCTTGTCCGTGTTCGCGGCTCTGGAGCAACTGCGCGAGCGGATGGCAAGCGAAGGCGGCTACGGCATCAACGTCAGCGGCCCGCCTATCGTCAGGGGGACTCTCAACGTCTACCTCAATCAGGACGCGTTCAGGCTCGATCCCGTGTCGGCTGTCCTGACCTCATTGCTGCTATTTCTCGCCTTGCGCTCGCTGTCCGGCGTGCTGCTACCGCTCTCCGTCATGCTGCCCTCCATCGCGGTCGCGTTCGCGGCCATGCCGCTGTTGGGCTACCGTTTTACGCCCTTCTCCAACGCCATTCCGGTCGTTATCCTGGCGTCCAGCATTGCCGACTCGGTTCACTTTTTGAGCGCGTATTTCGATTTGCGGCTGCGGCAGCCCGAGTTGGAGTCGAAGGAGGCCGTGGCGAAGACTTTCGAACATATATGGCAGCCTATCCTGTTGACTTCGGTGACGACAACCGCCGGGTTTCTGATGCTGATTCAGGGCTCGCCCATGATTCCGGTCCAGCAGTTCGGGGTGACGGTGGCCATAGGCGTGCTGATTGCCATGGTGCTTTCGCTGACCGCGCTGCCCGCCGCTATCGTGCTGTTCGACGCCAAACCCAGCGCGGCCCACGCCCGGCTCTATGCGGCTCGCTGCGGTAAGGAGGCCAGTGGCTGGGACAAACTGGTGGCAAAAATCATGGGTCGAGTCATTGACAATCGCACCACAGCTAACGTTTTTCTGCTTGTCGTCGCTTTTCTCGGCTTGGTAGGCGCATCGCAGCTCTACGCCGATTACGAGCCGGTAACGTTCTTTCCGAAAGACAGCAACGTCTACAAGGATTTTCAGTCCATCCGCAACGATTACCTGGGACTCAGCCTGGTTGAGGTCGATATCGACACCGGCGTGGATGACGGCGTGTACGCGCCGTATTTCCTGAAGCGGCTCGAAAAGTTGCAGAATCGGATCGAAGCCTGGCCGCAGGTGGGCGGCACGATCTCAATCGCAGATTACCTCAAGAAGATGAATCAGGCTTTCAATGCGGACAAGCCGGACTTCTACCGGATTTCCGGCAGCGCTGACGCGAATGCGCAATTCTTCCTGCTCTACAACTTGTCGGGCGACCCAAGGCGTTTTGACGAAGTGACCGACGGCGGACGGCGGCGTGCAAACCTGCGGGTCTTCCTGAAAGACGGAAACTATGCGCAAAGCGGGGATTTTGTCCTTTGGCTGGAAGAGGAGGCCGCTTCGATGTTCATGGAGGCAAAGGTGACTTTGGGCGGGGAAACCAACGTGATTAACCATTGGATGAGCGGCATCGGCGCAGATGTCGGCCTGTCGGTATTCCTCTCCGGGTTCTGCATGTACCTGATCGGCGCGGCCTTTCTGCGCTCCCTGACAGGCGGGCTGTTAATGCTGGCGCCTATCGGAATCGGGCTGCTTCTCACCTATGCTTTCATTGGCGCCTCGGGTGTCCCGGTCGGACTCGGAACCAGTTCGTTCGCGTCCATAGCCATGGGTATTGGCGTCGATTTTGCTATCCACTACCTTTGGCGGTATCGCGACGAGCGCCGGAAAGGCCTCGAACATGACGCGGCGACCCGGCGGGTCATGGAAGATGTCGGCAAGGCGATTCTGTTCAACGGGATTATCGTGGTGGGCGGGTTTTCGATCCTGATGCTAGCCACGACAACTCCACCCCAGCAAATTGGCATTTACGTTGCAATCAGCGTCGCGGCCAGTCTGGCAACAACATTCATGGTGTTGAGCGTCGCCACCCGCTGGTGGATCGTGGCGGATACGGCAACCATAACGACGGAGCTTACACATGATAGATAAGAATGAAAATCAAATCAGGCCGGGTTGGGTTTTGAACCAGCTTTATCCGTTCGCGTCGCGATATTTTGCAGCGCCGCGGGGCCGCATCCACTATGTGGATGAAGGCGAGGGCGCCCCTTTGGTGTTCGTGCACGGGAACCCCTCATGGTCGTTCGAGTATCGGCACCTGATCGAAAGCTTACGGGACGACTACCGTTGCATCGCGCCCGATCACCTAGGCTTCGGCCTGTCGGGCCGCAGCAGCGATGCCGCCGACTTTCATCCCGCCGCTCACGCCGAGAATTTCGTCGCGTTGATGGATTTTCTGCATCTCGATAAAGTAACGCTGGCATTTTCGGACTGGGGCGGCCCGATCGCGCTTGACTTCGCACGCAAGCACCCCGATCGGGTCTCCGGCATCGTTATTCTGAATAGCTGGTGTTGGCCGGTAAATAATGATCGCCACTTCGTGCGGTTCAGCGCCATGATGTCGAGTTGGCCCATGCAGTTTTTGATCAGGCGCTTTAATTTTTTCGTTACCCAGGTTATGCCCAAGGCCGTCGGGAACCGTTCTATCCTGACCAAAGAGGTGATGGCGCATTACGTGAACGCGCAGCCGGATGCGGCAGGGCGTGCGGCGAGTGCCGCGCTGCCCGGATATATCCTCGGGGCCACGGATTGGTTGCGGGAAATTTGGAACGGCCGCGCCGCCTTCGCCCACAAACCAGCCCTCGCGCTCTGGGGGCTAAAGGACATCGCTTTCCGCCGCAACGAGTTGGAAATCTGGCAGGCGGAACTTGAGAATTGCATCGTCCATGAATTTCCCGATTGCGGCCATTTCCTCGCGGAAGAGGCCCCGGAAGAGGTCGCGGCGCACATTCGGTCCTTTGTCGGGAAACCGGGCGGCATGAAATCGAGCTAATCCGATAATATCTAACAAACCGATTATCAAATGGATTGGAATATAACGGCCCCGACTGTGTAATTTGTGCCGTTATCTCAGGCGGCAACAACTCAGCGGCCGAAGAAGCGGCCCTGCGCCCACGCGCCGGCAAAAATTGCAACCATGGACACCAGCAACGGCCAGTTGCCGGCGCCCAGGCCGGCGATTGCAGGGCCAGGGCAGACGCCGCATATCCCCCAGCCAACACCAAAAATAGCCGCGCCGCCGATCGTGCGGGTGTTCAACTCGGAAAGGTGTTTGCCCCAAGCCGGGGCGAACAGCGGCCTAGCGAGGAGGCGCGGTGCGAATTGGTAGGAAATGACGGCGACCGTCACAGCTCCGCCCAGGACCAACAACAGGCCTAAGTCGTTGAACCGCAGAAAGCTAAGCACAATTTCCGGATGGGTCATCGTCAACAACGACAAGCCGAAGCCGAATAAGGAACCGCAGAAAAGTACCCAAGCCAAGGTAACCGGTTTCATTAGAGGCCTCCTATTCTCATCATTAGTTGCGCGGTGACAATCCCGGTTGCCAGGAAAGTCAATACAGCCAGTAGCGAGGGTACTTGCAGTGACGCAAGTCCGCAAATGCCGTGGCCGGATGTGCAGCCGTTGCTCATCCGCGCGCCGAAGCCGACCAGGAACCCTCCGGCCGCGAGTTGCCACCAAGACACGCTAGTCTGCCAGGTACCCGCTCCGGACCAAATCAGCCAGGCAAGACTGCCAAGAATCAGCCCTGCGGCGAAGACTAGCCGCCATACGCGATTATCAGTGAAACGCGCCTGTTGAAAAAACGCTTGTTTAGAGACGTATGACCAGGTCGAGCTGAACACCGTGCTCATGCCGCCGATTAGGCCGGTTGTGATGAACAGCAGCCCAACCGCCGCGCCTATCATCAAACCACCCGCCAGGTAGTGGCCGATGCCGTTGGGAAAGAATTGCTCTATCATGGTTATCCTCAGTCAGAAGTTTATGTTATGTCCCGGCCACAAATTGAAGCAGTAAGAGATACCAAGGCTTCACTGTACATCCTGACCGAAGAATTCTATCTACTAAAAACGATTTGAACAATCGATCAAACAGGTGGATGATAAAGATTATTTTGTAGAGGCCGAGGACTTGCTCCCGCTGAATCCATTCGCAAGACCATCGGTACGCCTAGAATTAGCGCCAAGCGTTGCACTGGTACAAGAGCAGCAAGCCGGTTCGGATTCTGATAGCGATAATGGCTTTTACAAAGGTGGAGCAATCAACAGGCTGATTTAAGGCTAAAAAATGGCTCTTCCCGTTTAATTTATTGGTATTATTAGGTAAAGAAGCAAAAGGTTTCTTTCTCGAAAAAAGTCGAAACCTTAAACAGAAACCATGAGCATGGGCATTGTCACCGCTCATTGAACCTGCAAAGAGACTATAAGAGATGGACGAACTCAAAACCTTAGAAACGATGGGCTTCGCATTTCCCACGCCTGCCTACCTGTTCGGCGCTATCCTGTTCGGTATCATCGGTTTCGCCGCTTACAGGTATGGCAGGAAAAACTCACATTCCGCCGGCATATGGCTGGGCATTGCCTTAATGCTTTATCCCTACGCCATCTCGGAGACATGGATGCTCTATTCAGTGGGCGCGGGTTTATGTTTCGGTTTGTATTTTTGGCGGTAAGCTTAGCGCCAATCGCTGGAAGTAAAGGCGTTGGAGGTTCGCCATTAAGTCAAAAATCTGAAATAGCAATAAGCGGCATGTCGGGGAGTTCCAGGCTGTTTTTAGTGTGCCGGGTTCGTAAATCGTTATTCTACCCATTGGAGCAAGCTGTGGATTCGAGCAAAATATTTTCTTTCATCCGCTTTATTTTTTCAGTTTTAAGCATCTTTTATTTCATGAACAGTATGGCTGAAGGAGCGCAAGATATGACTTTTATTCTCAAATCGCCCGACTTTATTCATCAGGGAGAAATACCGAAAACATTTACCTGCGATGGCGACAACAGTTCACCGGCATTAAGCTGGTCAGGCGTTCCGCCTTTAACCAAAAGTTTGGTATTGATCGTTGACGATCCCGATGCTCCCGATCCGGCCAACCCCAAAATGACCTGGGTACACTGGCTGCTCTACAACATACCTGCCAATGTCACAGAATTACCGAATGCCGTTGCCGGCAGCAATTTACCCTCCTGGACACTGCAAGGTAAAAATGACTGGAAACGCACCGGTTATGGCGGGCCTTGTCCCCCGGTTGGCCGGCATCGGTACTTTCATAAACTCTTTGCCCTGGATATTGAATTACCAAATTTGAATGAACCGAATAAAGCCCAGCTCGAATCGGCTATGGTTGGTCATATTGTCGGAAAGGCGGAACTGATCGGCACTTATCAGCGTCAGTAAATAAATCGTTTAGGTACCTAAATCATGAAAAAATTAACCAGCGCGCTTATATATATCTTTGCTTTCGGCGTATGCTCGTCTGCCGCCTTTGCAGCAAATGACGAACATTCGCCATCAACGCTAACCCGGCAATTATTATTAAAAAAAAGGTGACTTTGACAGCCAATACGGTTGAGTCAAAAGTGATACGCGTACAATTCCCGCAAGGCTACAAAACGCCCTTACATACCCATGAAGGCCCAGGGCCGCGCTATGTCGTTAAGGGTAAGTTGCGAGTCGAGGATGGTGGAGAAAGTCATGTGTTTAACACCGGAGAGGTTTTCTGGGAAACAGGACAGGCCATGACTGTCGAGAATATTGGGGAAGGCGAAGCCGAAATCATCATTTTCGAAATGGCGCCCGTTAAGTAGTGAATCAATGGCGTCAGAGTGTAATACTGTTTCAGGTAGCAGTATGGCATTGTTAATTTAGTATAGCTAGCTATACTAAATTAACAATGCCCCCATTCGGCCAGCGTAACTTCACCAATTAGATAAGGCACGATTCATTGTCTTGGAACCACTCCACGAATTCCCGATATAATCGTGGGTAGTCACGTCCAGCCTCTATAGCCTGGGGGAGATTGATACTTCATCATAAAATTGTTCCACCGCTATATATTGTACCAAGAGGAGCTAACTGACTACCTCACCGTTTTTATTGGTTTTTGTAGTTTTGTGATAACTGATAAGTGATGTTTTATACTGGATAAATTGATGCTTTTTTCCAAGCAAGGGTAATAGGTGACAAATTTAGCAGGTAAGTCGTCAATTTTGGCAGCCAAGGTGACACCATAGTCAAATGTCTTTCAACAATCGCTCAGGACATTATCAGCATACGTAGGTATCAGTTCAGTAACTTATCGGTAGTTTTGTTTTAGAATTTAAAGGTACTCTTGCGACTCGGAACTTCTTTCAAGACTGTACACACTTATAACCACCTCACCCGCCTTGCTTACTTTAGAAACATAAGTAACTGAATATTATGATATTACAACCTAAAGCATCTGGTTGGTAAATTCATTGCACAAATATAAGCCTAGTTAATAGTTTTGGATTAAGCATAAAAAACCAAGGATACAAATGATGTTAAACCCTCAAAGGAAAGCCGTTGGCGTAAATATTGCTGTAATCGCAAGAAAAGAATCCGTGTGATGAAGCGCCGCCTGGAAATTACGTTTGTGTAGCTTATTAATATTAAAGCATAACACTGGGGTTCACGTCCCTTTTGATCCCTAAACTCTAAGTCAACATTAGCATGATGCTTCATAACAGCCCTATAGGCATCATAATCATACGTTTCTCCGATGACACGGTGATCGATGCCAATTCCGAATTTTTGGATATCTGCGGTTATAGTCTCGACGAGGTTATAGGCAGAACATCCTCCGAGTTAGGTCTGTGGACTTAACCTGAGTGCCGTCAGCATATAATTGATTCGTTATTTCAAAAGGGGGTTAGACAAAGTTTTGAGATGGCGTTTAGAAAAAAGACTGGTGAAACCACTTCCCTGATGGTTTCCATGTATACCCTGGAAATTACAAATGAGCTTTATCTCCTTGGACAGGTCATTGATATTTCCGAGCATAAGCGCTCCGAACTAGCAAATGCAATTGAAAGTAAAAAGAGTGATAAATTTCTCAGGGTTGTTAGGGACAGCATTCGTATTTTAGATGAAGATCATAAATTACTGGATGCAAAACTCGCCAAGGTAGATAAAAAATTTAAATACTTTTATGACGATGCTCCTTTTGGTTGTCACTTCACGGATTTAAATGGCGTTTTTCAATGGGTCAACGCGACCGAACTGGCTTGGCTAGGACACCGGCGGGATGAGGTTGTCGGAAAAATGAAGTTTTCAGATTTCTTTACACCCGCCTATAAAGCACTATTCACGGAGGATTTGTCCGATTCCATCGAGTTCGGAAACACCATAAACAAAGAGTATGATCTTATATGTAAAGGCGGAAAAATCAAGCGTGTGATTCTGAATGTAACTGACGCCAAAGTCAGAGATAGCAATTTCTTAGGGAACCGTACCATAGTTCACGACATTACAGAATTAAAGATTGCTCAAAACCGGCTTAAGCGAATAATAATTAAACAACAAATGATTCTGGATAATCAATTGGTTGGCAGTATTACAACACGAGATCGCCACATCATTCATTGGGGAAACAAAGGAATCAAGCGTATTTTTGGTTACGAATCCGAGGAATTAAATGGAAAGTCAATCAGGATTTTGTACCCGGATGAATCATCCTATCTGACTATGGCTGAAGATGCTTATCCCATTATAAAAAATCATGGTATTTATCGCACCCAATTGGAGATGATGAAGAAACATGGAGAAAAAATCTGGATGGATGTTAGCGGAATCCTTTTAAATGAGAAAGATATACTTTGGATGTTCACGGATATTTCAATTCTCAAGAGACAGCAGGAGCAAATTGAAAGTATTGCTTATCACGATGTTTTGACAGGTTTGCCCAACCGCTTCCTAGTCAGTGATCGATTGACTCAAGCATTGGCGCAAGCTAAACGCGAAAATGAATTATTGGCTGTTTGCTATCTTGATCTTGATGGTTTTAAACCTATCAATGATACCTATGGTCATGCGGCTGGTGACAAATTACTCATAGAAATTACTCGGCGTATGCAAGATTCGGTTCGTATCAATGATACTGTCGGGCGACTGGGTGGAGATGAATTTGTGTTATTGCTGAGCAATTTAACGGATGTTATGGAATTCCAGATAGTTTTAGAGCGGGTGCTGGAAGCAATCAACATTCCCATTGCACTCGACAAATCATGCGAAGTCACTGTTGGCGTCAGTATTGGTGTATCCCTGTTTCCTCGCGACAGCGAGGACCCCGACATTCTCTTACGCTATGCTGATCATGCCATGTATCAAGCTAAAAAAGAAGGTCGTAATCGTGTACATCTGTTTTGCGCTGATAATTATTCTGATTGAGTAATCAATGGGGTCAGAGTGGATTGATTAAAGCAATTTTCAATAAATCAATGCCATACAATCAATCCACTCTGACCCCATTGATTGCACGGATGCCAGTATATCTTTGATATTTTGCGCCGCATTGAAGATGAATAGTACTTCAACAACTTCGTCCTTTACCTTATAAAAGCTGACGTAGTTTTGATAAGGTAAACTTCGCACTTCTGTTTTTACTTGAATTTCTTCGTACACCTTGCCAGCTAACGGAAATACAGAAAGGGTTTGAATTAACGACCCTACAAGTTCTTCAATAAACGTTTCTGCTCTAACCTGATTGTCAAGTGCGATGTATGCCGCAATATTAAGCAAGCATTCATCAGCCGTTTCAGTAAAAACAATTTTGTGCGATTTCATCAAACATTTATGGCCAATCGAGCTTTCAACTTCACCTTAAGGTCATCTATATGCTTCTGTCCGCATTCAGTTACACGACCGGCTTCGGCATCAGCAACGCCAGACATGATCCCCGCATGAATTTCTTTTTTTAGACCTTCGCTAACCTGAAATAATGCTTCAACATCCTGCATGGAAAAGAATATACCAATAGGGCGGCCATGCTTCGTAATCATGATAGGTTCTCGTGTTGCGTAGCTAATGCTGTTTCAATAGGTTCTGCGGGTAAGTTTGGTTCTATTTTTATGATTTCTATCATCTGTATCGTTACTTTTGAGAAGTCTTGTTATCATGGGCGTAGGTTAGGCTGGCGCAAAGAAGCCTAACAAGTTTTCTATTTAATAAGTTAACATGTTGGGCTTTATATTGAAGGCATTGAGTAACTCGAACGATGCGCTGCCCGTTGGTTGGCACATCCTATAATTGCATGCTATTGGATTATAAGGGAAATTAGCTTAAGTAAGCGCCATTCCACCCTGACCCCATTGGTCATGAAAAAGTATATAACATTCCCTGAATTGAGAGGTGCTAATTGAAAATCCTGCTTGTTGAAGATGCACGCTCGGTTTCCGCATTAATGAACGCCCGCCTCTCAGCTTTTGGCTATGAAGTGATTCTGGCCGAAAATGGTCAGGTCGCGGTGGAGTTGTTTCGCAAATCGGCTCCCGACTTGGTTCTCATGGACATCGAAATGCCTGTAATGAATGGATTCGAAGCCACTAACCACATCCGAGCCATTGAGGCTAAGCAACAATGGGCATGGACACCCATTATCTTTCTGACCGCCTCCGATACCGTTGAAAATCTGTTGACCGCGATTGAGGCCGGTGGTGACGACTTTATTGCGAAGTCTGTTCCGGAAGCCGTATTACAAGCCAAAATGAAAGCGATGGCACGGATTGCCACCCTAAGACAGCGGCTGTCGGTCGCTAACCGCAAACTGGATGAACTAGCCAACCTTGACGGCTTGACGGGGCTGTGCAATCGCCGTAGCATGGATTTACGGGTTGATGCGGCCTGGGACAATGCGGTAAATACAGGTCTAGCTTTCGGGCTATTAATGCTCGATATCGATAACTTCAAAAAATTCAATGACAGCTATGGCCATCTAGCTGGAGATGAATCCCTAAGGCGTTTTGCCGGCGCCATCGCCGAGGTTCTAACCAAAATAAACTCGAAACAGCTTATTCAAGATGCTTTTGCCGCCCGTTATGGCGGTGAAGAATTTGCTGTGATACTACCCGGTGTCTCTATGGAAGCTTATACAACCATTGCGGCGGCCATCGTCGAGGCGGTCCGTCAGCTTACTATTCCCCATGAGCAAAATGCTAACTGGGAAATCGTGACAGTATCAATTGGTGGGGCGCGAGTTGACCTTGCAAGCGGTAAGATTGTAACCCTATTTCATATGGCGGATGAGCGGCTTTATCGCGCTAAGCATATGGGGCGTAATCGTGCGGAAATTGATTAGTCGGCTATTATGGGAGGACTGGCAAGGACAACAGAGGAGGTAAGCCCGGTAGATACTCTGACCGGACAATTACTGCTCGGTCTGGTGTTAGGTCTCGGCTGGAGTCCTTGTGTCGGGCCGACTCTTGGAGCAACCATTACCCTCGCCAGCCAGGGCAATAGCCTCGCCCATGCCTCTATAATTATGGTATTGTTCGGCATAGGTGCAGCCATGCCCTTGATTCTTCTTGGCAGCTTATCCCAGCAGGCTATGTTGCGCTATAAAGCCAAATTGTCCATGACAGGTAAAAACGGCAAGATGCTACTCGGTTTCTTATTGATCGCAGTCGGTATTCTGATATTCACCGGTTTGGATAAAAGTTTCGAGGCTTGGGTATTAAATCATTCTCCGGAATGGTTAATCCGGCTTACTATTTCTGTTTGAGTTTTGAGTGAGCAAAGCTTGATGTTTTCATGTCAATATTAAAGCAATCAAGAGACGACTCATCCTTTTTTCTGTCTGTTTTCAGCTAACCAATTCCAAAATTTTAACGCGCCCTGATAGCCTGTATAACGGGAAATTTCTTCCTTATTTCTAAACAGCACGATAGTGGGCGTGGCAAACAATTCCTGCTTAAGCGTCCATCCGACAGGGAGTGTTGTTAAATTTGTTGTCACTATTGGGACTGAATCATGCCAAGTCGCTAAGACTTCATTATGAAACTGTTTGCAATAGCCACAGTCCTCAGCCCCAAAAGCAATCAACTGTTCTTCGGTGTGAAGGTTGACTTGTTGCCAATTTTGCTCTGAATTTGCCGTTTTTGAGACTAGAGGGGTCGCATGTATGTTTTCGATCTTCGCTGGCATACTAGGATCGAAATAGGCAACTCCAGTTCCACCCAGTCCGCAATAACCTAATGGATTTTTTTCTAGGTAATCTTGATGATACTCTTCGGCGGAAGCGTAGTTTTTTAGCTCGGCAATCTCGGTGGTGATAGGTGTAACGATTCCTGCCGCTTTTAAATTCGTTTGGTAGATGGCGCGGGTTTTCTCGGCCAATTGCCGCTCTTGATCGGTACGATAAAAGATAGCGCTACGATAGTTGCTACCCTGGTCGTTGCCTTGACGATTACCTTGGGTGGGGTTGTGATTTTCCCAAAACTGAATGAGTACTTGCTCAAGTGAAGTTAGCTTGGGATCGTAGTAAACTTTAACCACTTCAGCATGGTTCTTAACCGCTTTGTCTTGCCGAATGGCTTGTTCGGTTTCATGAAGGGTTTCGTAGGTGGGATGGGTGATATCGCCACCGGCATAACCGGACTCGACATCCAGTACACCTGTTAAAGCTTGCATCCGTTTTTCCGACCCCCAGAAACATCCCATTCCCAATACGATATAAGGTGTTTGGGAATTAACGGCCATTTTGTTGATGTGCACATTAGGATTGTTTCCTATAAGCAAAAGTCGATTGTTTGAAAACAGCGTAACAAAAATCAATAAAATACCGAGTCCTAATAAAGACCAAAATGCGCGTTGTGCTTTTTTCATGGGTCTATCCCTTTTGAATGCGGTTTTGTCACAAATCTACCCGGCTTAATCTCTATATTCTGAAGTTTACCAACAAAATTGGCTGTCGCAAATTCAATAGGTTGTCCAAATTGATGACGATGACGTTGGTCAACTTTATTGGATGGATAATCGGGCATAACAACTAAACAGCAACCGGTAGCGTTGCACATAAGTATTCGAGTACCTGGGCCATAAACGAATTGATGATTTTATAATTGATGCTGGGAATGCAGCACATTTCCAGTTTTGTCTGTATAAAACGTTCAGATTGGATTTCTTGCTCGCAATTTGCAATAATCTTGTCGGCACTTTCCGGTGTGGTTTCCAGATGAAATTGCAAACCGATAATGCGTTTGCCGATTTGAAACGCCTGATTTTTACAGGCGACGCTGCTGGCCAATAGATGAGCGCCTTTCGGCAAATCAAACGTTTCGCCATGCCAGTGAAAAACCTCCAGGCCGCTAGGAAGATGCAGGCCGCCGTTAGGCTTATGCTGAGCATAGACGGGAAACCAGCCTATCTCCTTCTCCTTGTTTGCATAAACTTTAGAGCCTAGAGCGTTTGCAATCAATTGACTGCCAAGGCAAATACCCAGAACAATTTTATTTTTTCTGATAGCTTTCGCTATGAATTGCTTTTCTTCGACCAACCAGGGAAATTGCTCTTCATCATTCACACTCATGGGACCGCCCAGAGCGATAATGAAGTCTATCTCCTTGGGATCAGGCAAGCTATCCCCGGCAAAGAACCGGGTATAAGTGACCATAGCTGCCTTTTCTGCCAGCCATGTTTTTATAAAGCCTAAATCCTCAAATTCGACATGTTGAAGGACATGAACGCGCATAAGTGTTTTAAAAGTTTTCGTGCAATTTTGATGAAAAATCGAGACAGGCAATACAAAATCACTGCCCCACTTATTGAGGGAGACCAGAGAAATTGCCGGTCAGATTGTGTCAACAAAATGATAACCGTTCCCAAGTTGTTTGAAGGGATGAGAACTTTAAACTCCACATCCCTTCACCGGATTCAAATCGTTAATCAGCCTTTTTTGAATTTAGCCGCTTCTTCCGAACCGCCGGTTGCATTGCCTTTACTATAGGAATGTGCACCAACACCCGCTAACTGGCCGCCTTGCACGACCAGATATTCATTACGGATAGGACGATCTTCAAAGTAGCATTCCAGAATTTCCCGAACGCCGGCAGCATAACGGGTTTGTGCCGACAAGCTGGTACCTGAAATATGCGGAGTCATGCCGTGATTTGGCATGGTTCTCCAAGGATGGTCATTGGGTGCAGGTTGCGGGAACCAAACGTCACCCGCATAGCCCGCCAACTGGCCGCTTTCCAAGGCGTTAGCAATCGCATCCCTATCGCACAATTTACCGCGAGCAGTGTTAATCAGGTAAGCGCCGCGTTTGAAATTTTTCAACGTCTGCTCGTTGATCATGTGCTCGGTTTCCGGGTGCAGAGGACAGTTCAGCGTCACCACGTCGCAAACTTTGGTCAGGCTTTCCAAACTGGTGTGATAGGTCAGGTTAAGTTCCTGTTCCACTGCTTCCGGCAAACGGTGACGATCCAGGTAATGTAACTTCACGTCGAAAGGTTTTAGCAGGCGCAGAACACGCAGTCCGATTCGGCCCGCAGCGACAGTGCCGACATTCATTGCTTCCAAATCATAAGAACGCGCAACACAATCGGCAATGTTCCAGCCGCCTTTGATCACCCAGTTATAGGAGGGAATGTAATTGCGAACCAGGGCCAGCGTCATCATGACCACATGTTCGGCAACGCTATTGCTGTTGCAATAAGTGACTTCCGCAACCGTGATGCCGCGATCCATGGCAGCTTGTAAATCGGTATGGTCAGAACCAATGCCTGCGGTCAAAATCATTTTAAGATTTTTGGCTTTGGCAATTCGCTCAGCTGTCATATAAGCAGGCCAGAACGGTTGTGAAATAACGATTTCCGCGTCATGCAGTTCGCGGTCTAAAACGCTGTCGGCACCGTCCTTGCTTGAAGTGGCAACCAACTGATGGCCGTTTGACTCCAGATATTTACGCAGACCCAATTCGCCGGAGACGCTACCTAACAATGCGCCGGGTTTAAAATCGATTGCCTTGGGGGTTGGCAATGTTTGACCATCCGGATAGCGCTCCGGCTGCGGACAATCGTCGCGAGCATAAGATGTAGGATAGCCATCGACTGGATCGTCATAAAGTACTAAAACAATTTTTGCCATTAGATTTTTACCTTGGTGTTGATTGGATGATTAGGCATAGCCGCAAAAGTGTTATGTCATTTTGTATATATCCCGGCCGGGAGGCTATATTGTTTGCTTGATTTTGATGGGCGTCTAATTGTTTTGCTGTATCAGTTGATAACCTACAATTATTAATGAATCAAATTGCTGTTGTAAATCCAAGCGTTCTGCTGTGGTCCAGGCTGCTTCTTGAATAGGGGTAAGTAGGTCTTGACGGCGAATAATAATTCCCACATCTCGCGTTAATTCGGGCGTTAACGGGATTGCGGTCACCTCACGATGAGACTCAAATTGATTTAACATGCTATGAGGTACGATGCTATACAGACCCGCGCTACGAACATGGGCATATAAGGCAAAAATCGAATCGGTTTCCAGCATGACCTTAGGCGTAATATCTGCTTCGCGAAAGGCTGCATCAATCAGGCGGCGATTTTGCATATTCTGCGTTAACAGGCACAAAGGTAGTCCTTCTACATCACGCCAACTTAAATTGCTTTTTATCAATTTTGGGTCAGGATTTCGCGCCAGTAATACATGCCGCTCCCTATATAACGGTAAGGTTTTGAAGCCTTTAAGCCTGGGGTCATCCAGATAGGTTAAGCCCAAATCCAGCTCAAAGTTGTCGAGTTGACGTATCAACTCTTCAGCCGAAAGGGCCACTAATTTGATGGCTATGCCGGGATGTTCACGTTGGTAAGGCTCAGTCAAAAGCGGTGTTACAACTAGTGTGGTCGGTATTGCACCTATCCGTAAAATTCCTGAGAGTTGTTGGCTATATTGCGCCGCTGCTTGTCGCATGCCTTCCCAGTTCGAAGCTAAAATTTGTGCCCACTGCAAAACTCTTTCTCCTTCTTCTGTAAAGCCCTGAAAGCGTTGTCCACGTTTGACTATGGTTATACCCAGTTCTTCCTCAAAATGTTGGATAGCGGTCGATAAGGCCGGTTGGGAAACATGGCTGATTTCAGCGGCACGTCCAAAATGCTTGGTTTTTGCGAGCGCCAGCAGATAATGAATTTGACGGATAAACATCTAGCGTGTGAATCTAAGTGGTTTTGAAATGACGAAGCTAAATAAAATAGGCTGTCTCATAGCACACGATATATACATGTGTACATAGCGTGCTAATATATACCATTCTTTATGCCTATTCCGGAAGCAAAACTTTAGGTGTCATGCGATAACTTTCTGCAATTTTTAAGCGTCGAAATACCTAGTTCTAACGAGTGGCAATCAAGAGCAGTTTATAAATAGCTTATCCTAGATAATAGTTTGGAGATAATTCAATGGCGCACAAATGTGGCAGTTGTGGATGCGGTTCCGATTTTGGAACTCCCGAGAGGATTTCAGAAACACTGGTAGAACTTGAAATAGATCGGATCAAGGTTACCGTACCTCAAGGCACTTCACTATTACGTGCTGCTGCTGTCGCCGGTATTGAAATCCCAAAATTATGCGCCACGGATACCTTGGAACCCTTTGGATCCTGTCGGTTGTGCATTGTTGAAGTAGAGGGACGGCGCGGTTACCCGGCATCATGTACAACACCAGTAGAGCCTGACATGAAGGTCTCAACCGAAACGCCTCAACTGGCTAAAATTCGTCGAGGAATCATGGAACTCTATATTTCTGACCATCCTCTTGATTGCCTGACGTGTTCAGCCAACGGAAATTGTGAATTACAAACAATGGCCGGTCGAGTAGGGCTTCGGGAGGTTCGCTACGGTTATGAAGGGAAAAATCACTTAAAGGCGGAGAAGGACCAATCCAACCCCTACTTCACTTATGATCCTTCTAAATGCATCGTCTGTAATCGGTGCGTACGCGCATGTGAAGAAATCCAGGGGACATTTGCCCTGACAATTGATGGGCGCGGCTTTGATTCACGGGTATCACCTGGTCAAAACGAATCCTTTTTCGATTCTGAATGCGTTTCATGTGGCGCCTGTGTAGTTTCCTGCCCCACCGCCACTTTGATGGAAAAGTCAATTGCCGAGCATGGACAAGCGGAAGACCATATCGTAACCACATGCGCATACTGTGGCGTAGGGTGCTCTCTGGTTGCTGAAATGAAAGGTAACCAGGTCGTGAATATGTTCCCGAACAAAAACGGACATGCCAATCACGGGCATGCTTGCGTTAAGGGGCGGTTTGCTTGGGGATATGCAAACCATCCTGACCGTCTGACCAAACCTATGATCAGAGAAAAAATCACTGATCCCTGGCAGGAAGCCACATGGGATGCGGCGATCGATTTCGCTGCAAGTAAATTCAAGGCAATTCAGGCCAAATATGGAAAAGGCGCCATTGGCGGCCTGGTTTCCTCAAGATGTACAAACGAGGAAGATTACCTCGTTCAAAAACTGGTCAGGGCCGCATTCGGCAACAACAATGTCGATACTTGCGCGCGGGTATGCCATTCCCCAACGGGCTATGGCCTAAGTGCTACCTTCGGTACTTCAGCCGGAACGCAGGCGTTTGATTCCGTGATGGAAGCCGACGTTATTTTGGTGATTGGCGTTAACCCCACCGACGGCCATCCTGTATTTGGCTCCCAGCTAAAACGGCGGCTCCGACAAGATGCTCGTCTGATCGTTGTTGATCCAAGGACAATCAATCTTGTCAGTTCTCCCCACATTAAGGCTGACTATCACCTCAAGTTGCGGCCAGGAACAAATGTTGCAATCGTAAACTCACTTGCACACGTTATCGTGAGTGAAGGATTGGTTGACGAGGAGTTCGTGAATGAACGCTGCGACCAGGATGAATTTCAGCGTTGGAAAAACTTTATTCTTGAACTTCGCAATTCGCCGGAGGCGCTGGAAGAAATCACGGGCGTACCCGCACAGGATGTTCGCGCCGCAGCTCGTTTATATGCAACAGCAAGGAATGGGGCGATTTATTACGGTCTTGGCGTTACCGAACACAGCCAAGGCTCAACAACAGTGATCGCGATAGCCAATCTGGCAATGCTAACCGGGAATATTGGCCGGACGGGTGTTGGGATCAGTCCGTTGCGAGGTCAGAATAACGTCCAGGGTTCGTGTGACATGGGAGCGTTCCCCCACGAACTGCCGGGATACAGACATGTGTCAAACGACGCTGTGCGTGGCGCATTCGAAAAGGCATGGGGCGTCCCGCTCCATAACGAACCCGGACTGCGCATTCCGAACATGTTCGAAGCGGCGCTGGATGGCGTCTTCATGGGTCTCTATTGCCAGGGCGAAGACATCGCGCAATCCGATCCGAACACGCAACATGTAGAAGCAGCGTTGAAAGCCATGGAATGCATTGTAGTTCAGGATTTGTTCCTTAACGAAACAGCAAAGTTTGCTCATGTACTCTTGCCGGGAGCATCCTTCCTGGAAAAGGATGGCACATTCACGAATGCCGAGAGACGTATTTCCCGCGTCCGTAAGGTTAAGCCGCCACTCGGGGGGTATGGGGACTGGGAGGCCACCATGATGCTAGCCAATGCAATGGGATATCCAATGCATTATGACCATCCCTCTCAAATCATGGACGAGATAGCATCATTGACGCCCACCTTCAAAGGGGTGAGCTACCAAAAACTGGAGGAGATGGGCAGTATCCAGTGGCCTTGCAACGACGATGCTCCAGAGGGTACCCCGACCATGCATATAAACGGATTTGTTCGTGGTAAAGGGCGATTCATGCTGACCGAGTACGTCGCTACAGATGAGAAAGTAACAAAACGCTTCCCGTTGATTCTCACTACCGGTCGAATACTCTCTCAATACAACGTCGGCGCGCAAACCAGACGCACCAAAAACACAGCATGGCATCCCGAAGATTTCCTGGAAATTCACCCACATGATGCTGAAGAGCGCGGTATTGTTGAGGGTGATTGGGTAGGTATCCAGAGTCGAGCTGGAGAAACGGTATTACATGTCAAGGTGTCCACACGGATGCAACCTGGCGTTGTCTATACAACGTTCCACCATCCGTTCTCTGGCGCAAATGTCATTACCACCGACAATTCCGACTGGGCAACGAACTGCCCGGAATACAAGGTAACGGCAGTTCAGGTAGTGAAAGTCGCTCTGCCTTCGGAATGGCAAAAACGCTACATACAGTTTAAAGAAATGCAGGACAACTTCCTTAAGAAACCAAAAGTCACTGTCGAAAGCTGAAATACTTTCATTTTTCTCAGTCATTTTGGATCGACAGCCCGCGTAGCTCCGATTAGCGTTAGCGTAATCGGAGGTATGTTGCTTTAAAAAACGGGCGATTACACTTCGTTAATCGCCCCTACAACTTTAATGACAGCTTTCAGTTCAATTTCAGACAATACACATTAATTGTCAACCGGCAACTGTGGGTCAATAGCAGCAATTCCCCATATCCAAATGCAGACGTTCGACCGTTTATCGGCACGGCTATCCCAACCGCCGCCCCCGCAACAAAACACTCTTAACCCGCACTTCCTCCTCAGCCGCTATGCTTTCCAAAAAACTAACCTTCCCCTGCACGCAAACAGCAATCGGCACCCCATCCCGATATAAAATCCTTTGACTTGCCTGAGTCGGTACCCGTTGTCCGGGCGTAATCACTCCGGTTAAATTCAAAGGATCAGCCGCGCTAATTGCCAATAACTCGCCCTGCTTGGGTTTTTTACGCAAGTCTCTCACGCTGTCAAGCGCGTTCGGCAGCGCAAATTGTTCGCCGGCAAAACCTTGTACGAAGCGGCCGCCGCGTAGTTCGCCTCTGGCTTCCATGCGCCGGAAGACATACAGCAAATCCCGCCAGTCCGGTAGAATCGTCTCCTGGTCCAGCAGTTTTCGAAACACCACGCCATACCGGCGTAACAAGACCTGGGCGATATACTCGCAGTGTTGATATTTATCGGTTTCGGCCTGGCCCGGATGGGCGCGAATTAAGGACCAACGCCCGGCTGCGCTAAATGGATCGTAGCCGGGATAGCGTTTACTGCGCCGGTGGCGGATTTGCTCGGGGGTGATCAGGGTGCGCAGGCCTTGAAAGCTGTCGGCCGTTACCACTCCCCAGGCCGCCAGTTCCGCCAGGGCTTCTTCCAGATAGGATTTGAGCAAGCCGGTTTCCGTCAGAAGTTCGGCAAAAAAACTGGCGCCAAGGCTTTTTAGCGCCGCATAGACTTTTTGGCCGTTGCCGGATAAGGCCAGCGCTTCGGGAGCAGGGCAGGGCGCATAGGCTCGCCAGTGCTGGAGTTTATCGCGGCTGATAAAACTGATAGCGGTGGCCTTGCCGGCAGGCTGCTTGCTTTTCGGCAAGGTTTGCTTGGCCGGGGGAGATAGGCGCAGCCAGGTTATTTTGCCGGTACTGCATAAATTATCCAGATCCGATGACAGATAAGCGTGGATTCTGCCGGGCAAAATATCGGCTTCCCAACTGATTGCCGGCAAGCACAGACCTTCCAGTTGAGATAGGCGTTGTTGTAAACTCAGCGCGCCTTCGCCCGGTTCGGCCAAACCCTGCCAGTGGAATAAGAAACGCATAAAGTCGGCGGGTGAAACCGGCTCGATTTCACTGCGCAATTGCTTGAGGGTATAGCGATGAATCCGGGCCAACAAGCCGCGTTCGCACCATTCGACGGCATCGTTTTGTTGGGTGAAGCGGCCTTGAATGATGAATCCTTCCTGTTGCAGAGCCAGTAGCGCTTGTTCGATAGTCGGACTGTCCAGCAGTAAAGGTTCGGCCAGTTGCCGGGCGGTCACAGGGCCCAACGCTTCGAGACGGCTGCGGATAATTTCCCGAACGGCGCTGTCTTTATCGGCGGCTTCCTGGTTGTCGATGGGTTGAATCGGCGGAGACAAAGTAGCGTTGGGGAACAGCATTTGCAGCGCTTGCAGGCGTTCGGCGGCCACCCATAAGCGCCGGTCCGGGCCAATGGTTATTATGGTAGCGCGTTGGCTTTGTTGCAGGCTGAGCATAAAATTTGCCCCATTACCCGCGACTGGAGCAGAAAGAGGGTCAGGTGCGCCGCCTCGCCCTTCGGCTTCGGTTAGAAAACCCAAAACCATCAAGGCATCATGCAATTCATCCGGGCTGCGGCTTTCCGGCCAAGCTTCCCGGCAAACTTTGGCGATGGCTTCCGGGTTTAAGCTGCCGATGTCGGCGGCGCTTTCCGGGGTCATAAACCGGCGTTGTTGAACAGCCAGCGTCCGGCGTTCCTCGGCCGGGGCGTCGTCTAAAAAGGCATAGGGCCGGGCGTTGAGTATTTCCAGAGCCAACGGCGACGGGCTGGTCAAATCCCGGCAAATGACTTGAATAGTGCCTTGTTCGATGCCGGTCAGTAAACGTTCCAGGCCGGTTATGTCCATCAGCTCATGCAAACAATCGGCCAGCGTTTGATTCACCAGGGGATGATCGGGCACTTCGCGGTTACCCGTGATGTTTTCCTGGCAGGCGAGTTGATCCGGGAAAACCACCGCGATTAAATCTTCGGCGTCATTGCGTTGAAAGTAGGCTGGGACTTTTTTGCCGGCCCGTTTGCGCGGCACCGCCAGTGCGGTATTGGCGACCCAGCGCCAGCGGGTTGGAAACATCGGCGCGGCCAGCAAGGCCTGGATTAACACCTCTTTGACGCTGGCCGCCTTTAGGTAGTGGGCCGGTTCCTCCAAAGGGAAGCTGTGGGTCGGGCCTAAGGACAACACGATGGCGTCTTCATTGGCTGCGGCTTGCAGTTCGAAATTGAAGCGCCGGCAGAAGCGTTTGCGCAAGGCCAGTCCCCAGGCGCGATTGATTTTAGAGCCGTAGCAGGAATGGACGACGAAATGCATGTCGCCGGTTTCATCGAAGAAGCGCTCGAAGACGATTTGCTGTTGCGTGGGCAGCACGGTCAAGGCGGCTTTGGCGGCGGCCAGATAGTGCGCCAATTGTTCGGCTGCCGCATGGGGCAGCGCCAGTACCTGGGTTAAATAGCGATAGGGTTCGTTCGGGTCGAGTTCTAATTGGGCGTCGATAGTCGCGCGCAGTTCGGATACGGCCAGAGAAAGCTCATCGCTGCGCCCCGGCGATTCGCCAATCCAGAACGGTATATTCGGCGGTTGTCCGTGGGCGTCCTCGACATACACGCGGCCCTGTTCGATCTTCAGCATCCGGTAGGAGCTGTTGCCTAATTGAAAGATATCGCCGGGTAGGCTTTCGAAAGCGAAATCTTCATTGACGGTGCCGATAAACAAGCCTTCCGGTTGTAGAATCACATCGTAATCGAATTGGTCGGGAATCGCCCCGCCATTCATCATGGCCGTCAGTCGCGCGCCTTGACGCGCCCGCAACCGGCCATGCACGGCGTCGCGATGCAGATAAGCCCCGCGCCGGCCACGGCGGGTATGATAACCGTCGCTGAGCATTTGCACCACTTGCAGAAACTGTGCATAGCTTAAATTCCGATACGGCCAGGCGCAGGCAAAGGCTTGATAAAGCTCGGCCTCATGCCATTCCCGGCAGGCGATTTCGGCGACAATTTGCTGTGCCAGCACGTCCAGCGGCTGCTCGGGAATCACGATGCGATCAAGTTCTTCTCTTTGAATCGCGGCCAGGATGGCGGTGCATTCCAGCAGATCGTCGCGCGACAATGGGAACAGGCGGCCCTTTGGGGTAGCGCTTAGGCGGTGGCCGGAACGTCCGGCGCGTTGCAAAAAGGCCGAGATGCTGCGCGGCGAACCCAGTTGACAAACCAGGTCCACTTCGCCGATGTCGATGCCGAGCTCAAGCGAGGCGGTAGCCACCAAGGCCTTGAGCGTCCCGCCTTTTAAACGTTGTTCGGCGGCAAGTCTATGTTCTTTGGCCAGGCTGCCGTGGTGCGCGGTGACGAATTCCTCGCCCAGCCGTTCGGCTAAAGCCGCTGCGGCGCGTTCGGCCAGGCGCCGGGTATTGACAAAAATCAGCGTGGTGCGGTGTTGGGCGATTAACTGTTCCAGGCGGTCGTAAATCTCCCCCCAAACTTCGTGCGCCATGACCGCTTCCAGCGGGGAGCCTGTTACTTCGATTTGTAAATCGCGCAAGCGGCTATGGCCGGTGTCGATAATCGTGCATTGCGGCGAGCGGCTGCCGGTCAGAAAATCGGCCATTAATTCGACAGGTTTTTGAGTGGCCGACAAACCGATGCGTACCGGCGGCGCAGCGCAGAGTTGCGACAAACGTTCCAGCGATAAAGTCAAATGCGCGCCGCGTTTGTTGCCGGCCAAAGCATGAATTTCGTTGACGATCACCGTACGCACCGTCGCCAGCATGTCCCGGCCGGAATCGGAAGTGAGCAGGATATACAGCGACTCCGGCGTGGTGACCAGTATGTGCGGCGGATTGCGTTTCATGGCCGCCCGTTCCGCCGCTGAGGTATCGCCGGTTCGGGTTTGCGCCCGGATAGCGACATCCGGCAGACAGGCTTCCAGAAGCGCAAAGCGAATGCCGCTGAGCGGTAAGTCCAGATTTTTATTGATATCGTTGGATAGCGCCTTCAAGGGCGAGATATACAGAACTTGAGTCTCATCCGCCAGGGGCTTCTGCAAGCCTTGCTGTACCAGTTGATCGATGGCTGCCAGAAACGCCGCCAGCGTTTTTCCAGAGCCGGTCGGGGCGGCGATCAGGGTGGGATTGCCGGCCCGGATAGCCGGCCAGGCCAGGCATTGCACAGCCGATGGCGTAGCGAAATGGCTGTTGAACCAGTCGGCGATTACGGGGTGAAACGCTGTTAAAGGCATAAGATGCGTTTCTTATTCACTATCCGGTACAGCTTGCACTTTAGCGCTGTCGAGTTTAGGTTCACTAGCGTGAAGTCACTGCATTAGAGTCAATAGCCGTCTGGCAGCCTGCCAAGATGGGAGCCCGTGGCCGGCCACAGGAATATTCCGATATTGCGATAGAAACCGCATTGTGTATCCGCCAAGTCCTGCATCTGCCGTTACGCGAAGCCGAAGGCTTTATGAAATCGCTTAACAAGCCGGTGTTGCCCGGCTTGTTATGGTTGCAATGTTTGCTTTTTGATTATTCGAAAGAAACCTCTTCCAAACCGGCTAAACAGCCAAGTTCTCTAGCAAATTCTTGAATCTCGCTCGCCATGTGAAAGTTGATAATGGAGTTTGTCTTTAAATCGACCACCGCGTACTCGACAATGTTATCACCGCTCTCAAGTCTTGGCTTGTACTTCAATAGTTTTTTTGATTCTTTAGCCAGCTTACGATTAAGCCTGGCCGTTATCTCTCGAATTGATACCAATTTTTTCATATTCCAACTCCATGCGTTAAACAGGAATTTCGAGTATAGGTGATTTTGAGCAAGTGTGAAATCCGTAGCCCGCAAAAAAAAACATAAACCGTCTTTAATTTGTTATATAGACATGAGAGCGAGCTATTAAGTCTCGTTCCGTTGTTGAAGACAGTAGTCAATTACCCAGGGATTTCAAGATTTCCTCCCGTATTATTTGTTGCATGACAGGGTCTGTTATGGGCTGTTGTTGCTGGTCCGTGACATAAAACATGTCTTCGACGCGGCTGCCGATCGTTGTGATCTTTGCGCTGTGCAGTTGAATTTTTTGTTTTAGAAAAGCACGCCCTATTTTCGATAGGAGGCCGGCATGGTCAGTTGTAACAAGTTCGATTATGGTATGTTTGGCTAAGGGGTCGGCAATAAATTTAATGTTGGTGGGGATGGGGAAATGTTTTGCTTGTCTTGATTCGCGATGGATATTTCTGCCGCCTTTGACTTCCCGGTATAACAAATTATTGCGCAGGGTGTTGCAGATATGTATTTCCCGGGTAAGCTCGTTGATGGGTTGCCCCGACTGTTCAAGAATCTGGAAACTATTCAGTACATAGTTATCCATGGTGGTCATGATTCTGGCATCGAGAATGGTTAAACCCAACTGATCGAGAGTGGCTGTGCTAATGGAAAAAATAGAACCTTCGTCGATGGTGTACACAAAGATTTCCGCGCTCCCCCGGTGGTTTTGCGGCCTGAGCAGCACCAGCGGGAACTGTTCTTCATTTGACGAGGCGATAGCAATAGTATGCCAGGCAATTTCATCGGCTGAATAACGTAAAAAATAATCGTCACTGGTATGTAGCCATGCGGCATCTATCATCGGTCCGGAAATGCCGAGCTTGATTAATTCGTCCCTGGCTTCTTTTTTATGCGCCAGCAGCCGGTCGGTCTGTGTGGCGGGGGTTTGCAAACCTTTGCGCAGCGTATTATGCGTTGCCATATACAGTTCTTTAAGCAATGCATTTTTCCAGGAACTCCATAACCCGGGATTCGTTGCCCGGATATCGGCGACGGTCAGCAAATACAAATGATTCAGGTATTCGATACTGCCCACTTTTTGGGCAAAGTCATGAATGATATTCGGATCGCTGATATCTTTGCGTTGCGCGGTAATGGACATGATCAGATGATGGCGAACCAGCCAGATTATCAATTGGGTTTCATGCGCAGAAATATTATGCCGATCGCAGAAATCATGAGCGATTGCTTCGCCGATAGTTGAATGATCGCCGTTTTTGCCTTTGGCAATGTCATGGAAGAGGGCGGCTAAATATAACACTTCCGGTTTTTCGATACGGAGAAACACATCGTTACAGAAGGGGAGTTCATCATTGTGTTTCTCCATCGAAAAACGTCGCAAATTCCGGATGGCGAAAAGCGTGTGTTCATCGACGGTGTAGATGTGAAACAAGTCATATTGCATGCGCGCGACAATGTCCGCAAAACAGGGTAAATAAGCGGCTAAAATACCGTAACGGTTCATACGCCGCAATTGATGGGTCAGGCCGCGCGGTTGACGGAATATCTCCATAAAAAGGCGATTGGCTGTTTTGTTTTCTCGAAAAGCCGCGTCGATCAGATACAGGTTTTTTCTAATTAGCCGGATCGTGGTGGCTCTGATGCCCTTAAGCGAGGGGTTTTGTGACAGAATCAGAAAAATTTCAAGTAAAGCCGTGGGATGCCGTTCAAAAATACTGTCGTTTTCAGCCTCGAGATAGCCGTTAATCACTACGAACTTATCGTTTAGCGGTATTGGCGTACTGATTGTTTCGCCGGAAAGAAAACGCTCGTTGAATAATTGCAATAACATTTCATTCAGCCGGACCAAGCTCCGTACCGTTTTAAAGTAAAATTGCATGAACTGCTCAACATCCTCATTGTAACGCTGGCTTTTTGTAAAAAAGCCAAACTGTTGTGCCATTTCACGTTGATATTCAAAAACCAAACGGTTTTCACAGCGGTTTGTCAACAGATGCAGTGCATAGCGGATTCGCCACAGCACGTCAAGCGAGGCAATGAGTTCGGCATATTCGGATTCGGGCAGGAAGCCGTATTTGACCAGTTCTTCGGGTAGAAAGCCGAATTTAGCCAATTCCTTAAGCGTTGATGTGTCGTACTGGCGCTTGAACACCCAAGCGATAACATGCAGATCGCGCAAGCCGCCAGGGCCTTCCTTGATATTGGGCTCAAGATAATACGCAGTCTCGTCATATTTGGCATAACGCCTGCGTTGTTCTTTCATTTTGGCGATGAAGAATTGATCTGCCGGCCATATCTTATCGGGCGTGATTTCAGCTTTGAGTGCTTCAAAAAGAATTGAGGAGCCGTTAATCAATCTGATTTCCATGAGGCTGGTCATGACAGTTTGATCAAGTTGCGCTGCTTCTACGCATTCCTCGATGGTGCGTACGCTTAGGCCGGGCTTTAAGCCGATATCCCAAAGGAAACTAAAAAAACCGGCCAAAGCCTCTTCCAGCACTTTGGTTTTTTCAAAATTCAATAACAGGAGAATATCGATATCGGAAAAAGGGAACAATTCCCGTCTGCCATAACCTCCGACGGCGCACAATGCCAATCGTGAAGAGTATGCGCCCAAAAAATGTTGGCAGCAGCAACTTAGAATTTGATCAATGAAATCGGATTTTTCTTCAAGTAGCTCGGCAACAGACTGGTGTGGGTCAAATTTTTGGGATAAAGCGATATCCTGTTGTTTAAGGAGATGTTTAAATTCCAGCAGGCTGTTTTGACTGGCAAAGAGCGAAGAATTAATGTTTGGAAACAAGTAAATCACATTTCATCCTGATGTAAGGTTAAGGCTTTATAGCCATCCACTGTAACCAATACGGGCGCGAGCCCATTGTGCAGGCAACCACAATCATTCGTCAATACCATAACTATAGCAGCTTGCAATCGAAAATGCTGTAGCTCGCAATCAACGCACCGTTAGCTCAAAATAAGTGAAAATGAAAAATGGGCTGTGTTCACATTATCTGAGGATAAGTTTGCAATTAATGGTGTCGGTTCGCAATCCATCGCGGCCGGCTCATGCTAATTGAAAATGACCACGCTCGAAAGTCCGTATCGCAGCCGGGTAGCGCGGCATTTGGCAGCGGCATTATTGGGAGCATTTGATTCGCGATGATACCGGCTATCAGCGCCCTATCGATTACGTGCATTTCAACCCAGTGAAACACCAGCATGTCCAGCGTGTCGCCGATGGGCCTTATCCCTCATTCCATCGCTATTTTGCGCAAGGCATTTATCCAGTTGATTGGTGTGGGGATGTGGATGTTTTGGTCAATGGGGATGAATGACGTGCCTAACAAGCGTCCGATTACGCTTTGCTAATCGGACCTACGCAGGCTCATTACGTACAAGCATCGCTCTTTCAGTAATCGTCTCTGTGTCTAAGTAAAGGGTCAGGTCTTTCTTTGTGCATAATGCACAAAGAAAGACCTGACCCTATGCGATGACCCTATGCGACCCTTTCCAAAGCGGTTATTTCGGGACTCAAAACCTTCACAGTCGGCTACTTCCGTTACTATTGCTCCTCGCCTGTTTTCGTGCCTACGCATCAAGTAAACTGTTACCAGCTTACCTGCAAGGCTCGATACCCAGCCCGTGGCTAGCGGTTATCGGGGCGGGATTCCCACCCGCTAGAATTTGCAGCATTGCCCAGCCGCAACTTAGAACTGACCCTTTGCGTTCAATCTGAGTCGCGGGGTTCAATCGCCGGATGCGGAAAACCGCATGTCCGGTGGTGTGGGAGAGGTGATGGGCGAAATCCCGTCACCCCGACCCGATCGCGGGCTACCAAGGACTTTAACAAAATCCGGTTTGCCGAATTTTGAAGGGCGACATGAGCAAGAATACCAAGATTTTCTGAGCGTACTTCAAAAATAGTGGATGAGTAAAGGCCAGCATATGTCATTTTGTGTTTTTTAATGAAGATTTAAATTCATGGATATGTAATGAAATGTCTTCGTGTGAAATATATCGGTCAAATTTTTTAGAGTCTGTAATGTATTTCTCATAGAAAGCTATGGGGGCTATAAGTACTGTTTCCCAGTCTGTATAGTTCCTATACTTTGGATTTTCTGCCCAATCTTTTGCTCTAATAGGATATTGCTCAGGCTGCAAATGCTCAAACTTGGATGTAAGTTTATTTTCTATATGTAAAGCAAATCTCTTTTTGTGTTCTGTTTCGAAGACAACGAGTATATCAGTTTCACTGTCTTTGGCTTTTTGTTCCACTTTGCCGGTTTCGCTGTTAATCTCCGTGTATTTTCGCCGATACCAAGGATGATCGCAACGTGACCAGTAGTAACCGGCAAATTCTCCTGAAAACTTTGTCTTACTTAAAAACCACTCCGAAAACTTAGGGGAGTTTTTGAATTTTTCATTTATGATTTTATCTAGGTCTTTCTCATCAAATTTACTCATTGGCACAATTCCTTTATTGCTTTCGATTAATCTTTACTCGTTTGATTTTCCGGTTTCTATGCTAAGTCTTTGGATTTTGCAAATTCGGCAAATTGGAAAATCTGGGCTTTCGGCTTTTTTGCTTCTTCATAATCGAATTCATCAGGTGAATCGTGGTAGTTTTCAATGCCGTCAGGTTCGATAATAGCACCGTTTTCATCAGTTCTTGCCAGCTTAATGTAATAGTCAAAAAGAAATTTACGAACTTCTTGTTCGTCTTCCCATTTTGCATTGTCAGGCCAATAAAACTTTAGAAAAGCTTCGACGATGTGGTCTACCATGCTGGCGAAGAATTTTGTACCAAAATTGGTAATTACCATATCGTTGGAAGACGCCAAAGATGCATGATCTTGTTGGTCAATAAGCCAATTTATGTCAGGAAACAATTTAGAAAAAGGTTCAATTGATTGGATGGTTTGGCTTGGCTCACGTATACAACGAATACGAAAGCCTAAGTTTAAAAGACCGCCTTCAGGATCTGTGGCAGATATTGAACGTACACCGAGCATGCAGCCTTTGTCACGATAAAAAACGATATAACTGTTTTTTGATAGAGCCTCTTGCAAAACTCCCAGTAAAGTAGAGCTAAGCAGTGGTACTCTTTAGCATCAATCAGCCTAAAATGCAGATTTTAGAAAATTTGTCTGTAACTCCCTTTTTATTTGCGTTTTTGGCTAAATTTGGGTGATAGCAACGCTCTGCCGCAGTTGGCAGTACAGACTTTCCTCTAAAAGCACATGAATTTACGTCATTAACCTCATCAACTGGTCTGCTGAGAGAACCATTACGCCGAACATCAAGTGGCTCATCACTTTCATAGCCCCCTGAACGCGAACAAAACGGCCACCAAATTCATCTTTCAATTGACCGTTGGCTTTTTCTGCCTGTGTCCTCTCGTTGTAGCGCTGAGCTTCATGAGGCGCGAACGGTTTCTTTTCGCCACCTCTCGGATTATGATCGATTAGCGGCACATGTCCCAGACTTTGGCTATGCCGCCTCAATTCATCGCTACAGTAGGCGGCGTCCATCAAATCATACAAGTTCATTACCCGGCTAGCGCTCATCAAGGATAAGGGCACAGCCGTCTGGCTATCATGCACGGATGCACTGGTCAGTAATGCGCTAACTGGCACACCACAGTCAGCCGTATCCAGGTGCAGCTTGTAGCCCTTCCAACTGTTCTTGTAACCCTGGGCATTGCACTTGCTGCCTCGATCACACTCTTTTGGTAGTTCATCCAGTATGACTGGGAGTGTTTGTGTCAGTTGCCGACCAATTCGGCTCGTCTTCGGTTCACGCACTTCGCCAGCCTTGGGACGACCACGCTTGACAACTTTTTCAGCAGGTATGGTGACCTTCTCCGCTTTTTTCGCAGGCTTTTCCCGCGCTTCAATCGCTGTGCCGTCACGGCTGATATGGCCAATCAAGGTCTTACCCAAATGCTCCTTAATCAACGCTTCATGCACCCGCTCGGCCAATCGGTTCTGCGCAAATTCAGCAAAGGCACGTGAGAAAGTCGCTTCGGCTGGTAATCGCTTCCACAGAGGAAAACCACATATCCGTCTTAAGGCTCGATCCATTTGCAGTCGCTCAAGCAAGCCGACTGTCGTTGATAGACCCAGAACAGTTTTCGCCACAAAGGCATTCGCCAAAGCACCGCGATCATGGGCGGACGTCCCACACCAAACCAGGTATTCTCAACAAACTCTTCAATTCTAACCCATTCCAAAATATGGATGAGCTTCTCTAATTTCGGCGTCAGGCAACCCACTTCCTCTTTTAATTCAGGAATCAAATCGTATTGGATAGCATTCCAACGTTGCAGAAAATGAGTGGGTTGCGTATTATTCATAAGAGGGCGTTGATGTGTGCGTGAGAACTCCATCGTGCCAGAAATGGCCGCCCTTTTCTACCCCTTTTCAGGGGAAAATCCTGTTCCCATCTGTAGTTTTGCAATTACCTCGATATTGAGCCATCGATTATTTGCATTTTAATTTTTACCAAAATGGAGTTTTGTAGTTTTTCGTCAAAAAATTATAAAATATGCAATTAATATGCCATTCAGTAAGTGATTGATAAACATGAAATCCAAAAAAAGTTATTAAAAATTAGCAAAAAAGTATGTGATATAGCTTATTTATTTGTGTTATATAACATAGTTAAATTTATATGTGCTTTAGATTACGAAATTAGGTGTATATTTTGATGGGCTTTATAAGGCTCAACTTCTTTTTTTAAAAATATGGCGCTGTAAACTTTTGCTGTTGATTACATGCAGATGTAAGGCACTAGTAGTGCTAGTAGTGGCACTAGCAGTCCTAGCAGTCGCAAAGGGTCCAAAGGGTCACGCACAAAGGGTCACGCAAAGGGTCAGGTCTTTCTTTGTGCATAATGCATAAAGAAAGACCTGACCCTTTGCGTTCGGCTATGACGCCGCCGGCCAAGTTAATCAAATCACGGTACAGGACATTGACGGCAATCAGGCATTCTCCAGCAATGGCTACAACGTGACCCGGATCCTGGCCGGCAACATCACGCATCTGCCGTTCGGCCCGGTCAACAGCCTAACCTATGGCAACGGACTCAACCTCACCAAAACCTATGACTTTGATTACCGCCTGACCGCGCAAATCGTCGGAACAGTACAAAGCCTGTCTTATAGCTATGATCACAATGGCAACCTGCTCACCGCCGACGATCTGCAAACGGCAGCCAACAATCAAAGTTTTAGTTACGATGCGGTCAACCGCCTGCTGACCGCAACCGGCCCCAATAGTGTTGTATACAGCTATGATGCCGTCGGCAATCGCCGGACCGATTACAAAAACACGGTCGAGACTTGGTACAACTACGACCTCAGCAGTCAAAAACTGCTGACGCAAACCGGCGCACGGCCCGATACCATCTTCACCGACCCGACCGGCAACATCACCCAGTCGGAAGGCAAAACCTACAGCTATGCCCCCGACCAGCGCCTGAGCACGGCGCTGCAAGGCAGCGCCACCCTGGCCACTTACAATTACGACCCGCAAGGCCGGCGCTTATCCAAAACCACGGCCAGCGGCACGACCGGCTACGACTACGGACCCCAAGGCCGCCTGCTCGGCGAAAACGGCCCCGCCCTAGCCGCCAGCTACGTCTACCTGGACGGCGAACCCTTGGCGCGGGTGGACTACAACCTCAGCGACACCACCGGCAACGTCGCAACCTGGAACATCGCCTACTACCACAACAATCCAATCGGCACGCCGGTCAAAACCACCGACCGGCTGGGCAATGTCTCCTGGACCGGCCAACTCGACCCATACGGCTATGTGCTGCCGATCAACGCCAACATCACCCAGAATTTAAGGTTTCCGGGGCAGTATTATGATGTGGAGACCGGATTGGTCTATAATAACCAGCGGTATTATGATCAATTTACCGGGCGGTATTTGCAGTCGGATCGGATTGGGTTAAGTGGGGGGATTAATACTTACACCTATGTTAGTAACAATCCGCTGAGATACACCGACCCTCTAGGATTAAGACCCTATGTCGATACTTATACCTCTCCAGATGCGGCCGCAGTGGTTGCACTTTTAGAGAACAATGCTCAGTCTATAGCCCAAAATACAGAATATAGTGGTGCTGTTTATCAACTGCCGGGCGAAAATCTGTATAGATACACTGAATCCGTTCCTGGCTCCCAAGATGGATCGCCTTTGTTGCCACCTAATATGCCTAATGATGCTTCATATATTGAAAGCTTTCATACGCATGGAGCCGATCTTCCAGGCTGGACAATAAATGGAATTAACTATAACAACATCTTTTCTCCAGATGATATTGCTATTGCTAATGCAATCAACAAACCAAATGTGATGATAAATCCAGCGTGGAATATACAGAAGTATGATCCGAAAAATCCTAAAACCGGAAGAAAAGGTACAAATGTTCCATTCTGCAAAAAATAAATATCTGGTTTCAACTCTGTTTTTACTGCTGTTATTTTTTAATACCAGCAGAACATGCAATGCATTAGAAATTAACGGAATAGAAAACAATCTTGAAGCTGTAGTAGATGGCAACGAATTAAGCGTAATTATGTTGGCTTATCATGATTTATTAAAAAATCATATAAACCAAAAATTATCTAAAAATGATATTGAAAAATACGGAAAAGATAGTTATTCAGCGTATGCGAACGACATTAACAACTACAATATTTCTGTATTAAAATCAGCAAGGTACAAGGGAAGTCTTGTTGTAGAATTTAGACTAAAGTTAAATGAAAAATATTTTTTGCTACTTGGTAGTGGTGGCGTGACTAAATACCTAGTAAACCCTCGAAATCACCAAGTAAAATTTTTAGTCATCGGAAAATGAAATTATGAAAAAAAATATTAATTTGTTTGCTCCTTTAATTCTTATTGCACTTTGCTTGCCTATAAATACCAGCTTGGCCGCAGAAATAAGAACAGTAGAAGGTATTGTTAAAATCAATTGGAGCAATCTGCAAGCGGTTGTCCAAGGTTCACATTTTCATGCTATTTTTGCTGCGTATGAAGACTTTTCAGATAAATTAAAAAAAATAGAACCCTCTCCGAAAGATAAAAACAGCGCCGCTTATGCATCAAAAATAGAAAACTATAATATTGCCATATTGACTGGAAACGAAGGATATACTGTTATATTTGATTTAAAACCATCTGATAAGATCAAGGTGGATAGTGACATACAAACTCAAAAATATATTATTGATGCAAATACTTTTCAAATAGTTCATAAGCCGGAATCGTCTCAAAGTAATCAACCATAACGCAATAATCCGATACGATAACCCAAGGTCGCCGAGATCAACAATCGGCGACCAGCTTATCCTTCAAAGCAAATCTTCCTTGCTGTAGTTCGGATTCCAGACAAACCCTTTCGGCTTGTCCGCCTCTTGCTTGGGCTTGTCGGTTTGTTCTGGCTTCCCGGTCTGTTGCTTCGGTGGCTTATCGTCCTTGGGCTTCCGGTGGGCAAAGGGTCAGGTCTTTCTTTGTGCATTATGCACAAAGAAAGACCTGACCCCATGTGTGTGGACCCCATGCGTGCGTGCGACAAGCGAAGCTTGTCATTTCTTGCAAGGTGAAAGCCCTTGCCTGGAGTTTAGGACGAACTCAGTCAACAAAAAGTCACCTCCGATATGGCATTCGCGGTGCCCTTCCCATTCACCTTTAAGCGGATGATCCAACCATTCGGCGCCGAGTGGGCCATCGTTGGCAATGAGCAGCAACATGGCATTTTTGAGCCTGTTCAAATCGTACCGGCCAGAGCGAGACAATCGCTCCCAGTCTTTGATGAAACTTTTTGTGTAATCTGTCGCCCGTGGTAGTGACGCTCTCTTACTTGCCGGTGTTTTTTTCGAGGTCATCGAATAATTCGGTAGCCGTTGAAAAACGTGCGCGGCGTGTATTGACAATTTCGTCAGCTTCAATCATTGCCTTACGTGTCTCCGTGTTCGGCACCTTTAATTCGAGCGGAAAAGCCTGATCGACAACCACACGATGCAGAAACAAGCGGACCGCTTCGGATACCGACAAACCCATAGCGGCGAGTGTCTGAGCTGCTTGAGCTTTAGTTTCGTTGTCTACACGGACGTGTATCATTGATGTATGGACAGCCATTTTTATCTCTCTAAAAACATGCTGGCAAATTATGTATCTCAAAAGAGATACTGTAAAGACTTTTTTGGAAATTTTGTCGAATTCTCGGAAGAAAAGGACTTTTCACCAACGTTAAATCAACAATCGGACAATGAGTACAGGCCACGTTTTTTGCTAATTTGCGACTATCCTTGCACCTCTTTGCAGCATTTTAAGAAATTGCGCACAGCAATAGTGCGCTAACCTGCACCAAAAGATACTTTCATTACCGGTTCTAAATTTTAAAATCTTTTGATTTATCAATGTTTTTTGATCCATTGATGATGTAGAAGCTTAATTTTGCTTTTTGGCGCGAAGGTTGCTTCGATATTGTTAACCAACTTAAGCCAGCGGTTTTCTTATGAAAGCAACGGTCGATACTACAACCTTAACCACTATCGATGAAGATGGTCATACCGGTCTGACTAAAGAAGCGTTAAAACGCGCTTTTTTGAATAATTTATTTTACGTGCAGGGAAAATTTCCGGCATTGGCAACCCGGCATGATTATTATCTGGCGCTGGCTTATACCGTACGGGATCGCTTGCTGCATCGTTGGATCAGTACCGCAGAAACCTATACACGCAGGAAAGTCAGGACTGTGGCGTATTTTTCGGCCGAGTTTCTGCTCGGACCGCACCTCGGCAATAACCTGCTCAATCTGGGCATTGCCGATCAGGTACGCCAGACTTTACCGGAGCTGGGTCTGATCTATGAAGAATTGTTAAGTCAAGAGGTTGAGCCGGGTCTCGGCAACGGCGGCTTGGGAAGGTTGGCAGCCTGTTTTCTGGATTCTATGGCAACTTTGGAAATTCCAACGCTGGGCTATGGCATCCGCTATGAATTCGGCATTTTTGCCCAGGAAATAGTCAACGGCTGGCAGGAAGAAAAAACCGACAAATGGCTGCGTTACGGTAATCCCTGGGATATTCAAAGACCGGAATGGGCGGTTGAAGTCAAGCTGGGCGGACATACCGAAACGTATGTCGATGTCACCGAAACGCAACGGGTGCGCTGGATTCCGGGATGGACGGTTTTAGGGACACCCTACGACACACCAATTCTCGGATACCGCAACAATACTGCTAACACGCTGCGCTTATGGAAGGCTGAAGCGGCCGAGTCCTTCGATCTCGGCAATTTTAATCGCGGCGATTATTACGGCGCTGTCCAGAAAAAACTAATATCCGAGAATATCACCAAGATTCTTTACCCCAACGATGAACAAATTCAGGGCAAAGAGTTACGCCTGCAGCAACAGTATTTTTTCGTGTCCTGCTCCCTACAGGACATGTTGCGCATTATGCATGTGCAAAAAATTCCATTAACGCATTTCCACGAAAAATTTACCGTTCAGCTTAATGACACGCATCCGGCGGTCGCCATACCCGAACTGATGCGGTTATTGATGGACGAACATTTAATGGATTGGGATTCGGCCTGGTCGATCACGCAAAAAACCTTTGCCTATACGAATCATACTTTGTTACCGGAAGCGCTTGAACAATGGCCGTTGCATTTGTTTGCGCGGATCTTGCCCAGGCATTTAGAAATTATCTATGATATTAACGCCCGTTTTCTGAATGAAGTCAGAATCCGGTTTCTCGGCGATGCGGAGCGTCTGGCTCGCTTATCCTTAATCAACGAGTCCGGTGAGCGTTATGTGCGCATGGCTCATTTGGCCAGCGTCGGCAGCCACGCCATCAACGGAGTGGCGGCGCTACATACCGAACTGCTCAAAAACGACGTGTTGGCCGATTTTTATACCTTATGGCCGGATAAATTCAGCAACAAGACCAACGGTATTACTCCCAGGCGCTGGCTGGCCCTGGCCAATCCTCGGCTTACCCAGCTTATTACCGGACGAATAGGGGAGCACTGGATAAAAGACCTGAGCGAACTAAAGCAACTGGAACCTTGCGCAGAAGACCCATCGTTTCGTTCCGACTGGCGATTTATTAAACGCGCCATTAAAGAGGAGTTCGCGGTCTATTTGCGGCATAGTACCGGTTATATGATTGATCCGCAGTCCTTATTCGAGGTTCAGGTCAAGCGTATCCATGAGTACAAACGCCAGCATCTGAGCGTATTGCACATCATCGCTTTGTATCATCGCCTCAAATCCAGCCCGAATCAGGAGGTCCTACCCCGGACTTTCATTTTTGCCGGCAAGGCGGCGCCGGGTTATCGCATGGCCAAGCTGATCATCAAGCTTATTACCTCTGTTGGTGAAGTGATAAACCATGATCCTGCAGTCCGCGACATACTTAAAGTGGTTTTTATGCCCAATTTTAATGTCAGCACCGGTCAAAGAGTTTATCCTGCTGCGGATCTTTCGG
This sequence comes from uncultured Pseudomonadota bacterium, assembly GCA_963765965.1. Lineage (GTDB taxonomy): Bacteria > Pseudomonadota > Gammaproteobacteria > Methylococcales > Methylomonadaceae > Methylomonas. The sequence goes on along the minus strand of CAVXZR010000128.1, from coordinate 58,119 downwards.
AGCAAATCTCAACCGCCGGTAAAGAAGCATCCGGCACTGGAAATATGAAGTTTTGCATGAATGGCGCACTGACTATCGGCACCCTTGATGGCGCTAACATCGAAATACGCGAAGAGGTGGGCGCAGAGAATTTTTTTCTGTTCGGTTTGAACGCAGATGAAGTCCGGACGCTTAAATCTCAGGGTTACAACCCCATGGATATTTATCACTCCAATTCTGAATTAAAAGCGGTCATCGACCTGATTGCCGAAGGGTATTTCTCGGGCGGCGATCGCGAATTGTTTCGGCCTTTGATTAACTCGTTGCTGCATGGCGATCCTTATATGCTGTTGGCTGATTTTCAATCCTTTGTCGATTGTCAACGTGAGGTTAGCCAGGCTTTCCTGGATACGGAACACTGGACGCGTATGTCGATTATGAATGTCGCCCATAGCGGTAAATTTTCGTCCGATCGAACCATCAGGGACTATTGTCAGGACATCTGGCAAGTTGAGCCCGTTAAGATCGACTTGTTGTCTCATGAAGAGGTGAAAAAGAGTATGCAGGTTTGAAAAAAACAGATCTAATTCATATTGAACGTTAGAACAATACACTTTTATAACTTACGTTTTAAAGGGCAGTGTAAAACTAAAATAAAAATAATCAGCCAGGTAATCACAGATTATCAAGAGGATGCAATACCGGAGGATGCGCTTTCGTCTGAATTCTAGGCAAAGCCGGCCGGGTTCCATTCATCCATCATTTTTTGACGCGCAGCATTGAAACCCGCCGACATCAGTGCGGCAAATTTCTTTAACAGATCATAGCCGAACTCCGGTTCCTGCTCGCATCTCGCCAGGATCGCGCTCCCTTCAAACATGAGCAATTTCGAGTCCTCTTCGGCTTTGGTTTGAAAATGCCATTTATAAGGCGATATCAGCCAAGACCACCCTAGAACCTGATCCTTGCCCAGCGTCTGAATCTCCAGAGATGGGCCCATTATCGACGGCATTTGTATGGAGATGCATCCGCTGCGGACCACATAGAAGTTGTCAGCGTGTTCTCCCTGTAGAAACAGGATTTGCCCCTTTTTAAGCTCGCGGCTGCTGGAGCACTCGCACAGGAATTTCAGGTTGTCATCGCTGAACTCCGAGAAAAACTCGTGGGTTGACAGGTACTCGATAGTTGATTGATTGCTCATGGTTAAACTCCATTAATCAATGGTTACGATGACCATCGGTAGGAACTTTAACGTATTTCTTCTGACAACGAAAGCACTTTGACCGATGGCGGGGTGAAACTCCCCCTAAAATATTTGAACGGGAATTCAGGCAAAAAAAGGCCTCCTACCCAAGAGTGGAGGCCATAGAGTAAAGCAGTGCATACATTACTGCCTTAAGAACCGGGAGGTACAACTAAAAACTAGACTCGCACGGGCGTCCGAAAATCAAGGTTGCTTGCTAATGAAGCCAAGCCTAATAATAGCGTGGTAATTGCAAACTCGCCTGATATGAATTCAAGGATGCCGGCAGTCAACAACAGCCCGATGAGCATATCTGTATACAGAAGATTATGTTTGTTCATTTTTTGCACCTTTAGATATTTGGTCGATTGCTGAGCATGCTAAAACTATAATTCCTTTTTATAATTTTACAATTAGCGATTTTGTGCATGAGTAATTTCAAAGCGTGAAACAATATTAATCGTTTCATAAGTTGTTTTTGAATGCGGCGGATTTTGACGCCGTTGTCCCGTTCCCAGGACGCCGTGAATACATCCCTGTAGGCTTTAGTCGGCATCCTGCCTTCTAAACCTGGGATCGGGACAACGGCGTCAAAATCCGGATCATCCGGGTATTTAAGTCTGCTTAGTGCAAGAACTTATGAAACGATTAATAAGATTCAACCGAACCTGTTAATATTAAAATATAAGGGCAAATTGTATATTGACGTTTGATTAGTGTGACGAACTTCCAAGCGGTGTCATCGGGGCAAGCAGAATTTTCGCCAGTGTGATGACGGTCTCATTCTCGACGATTTAGCCATCACCGTTTTACTAAAATAGGCGACAATCTGTCATAATTAAATTCTTGAAAATATCCGCCAATTTCATCCAGTTCGTTTAACATTCCCATTCACCATTTTAAAGCGGGGCATCAATGTCGAATAGCCGTTTATTTATTTTCTTGTTGGTAGCGGGTATGTTTTTTCAAAACGTTTACGCGGATGATACTGGTTCCGCATTGGAGGAAACGCTAAATTGCCTTAAAAATCAAAATTGCGAGTCAGCACGGACCGGTGCCGGGCAGGCGGCTGATCAAAAGGTTTTCGAGGCAGTTGGCGGGAATGCTGCCGACAAGCAAGCACTATACAATATCTCCGCCGATATCATGTCTGTACTGGTAAACCAATCGGGTGGCGACCCGGGAAAGATGCAAGCTATCATGCAAAAAGCCCAAACCGATCCGGAAGCCTTTTTTAATTCTTTACCACAAGAAATACAAAGCAAAATTAAAGGTGCTGCGGATTCGATTGAAAAAAATCAATAGTTTTTTTTGCCGATAGCACTGCAAATTTCGGTATGAACCGTCAGATTGCAGTTATAAGCTACGGACTGTCTGGTTCTATCTAATCTTTGAGTATCCTAACTCAAAGCATCGACACCGTAAGCCGCACCAGCAGACAAAATGCGAAGTATTTACCTTAGTTGACATAAGCAATTTGCAATATCACGTTTCGGGTGTTGTCGCTCCATGAGAGTTCATGGATATCAAACTCATTGGCGCACTGCCTATCATCGCTATCTATTTTGATACCCAGTTTGCTGAGCTTGAAATGGGTTTTATCGATGCTCAACAGCTTGGCCGGATTTTCTATATGCTTTATCAACGTATTAAGATAGACATCCGGGTTGGCCAGACTCCTTATTAGCGATTCGTAAGAATGATTGCTTGAGGTCAAGGACTGGCCGGTTGTACGCGATGTCATCTCCTGATTGATAAGCGCCTCTACGCGGCCAAACAGATACTTTTTTAACGCAACGCTTAATTCTGCACTGCTGGCGCAAGGCGTGTGGATTTGATGCGAAGAGAAATTGACCGCTTGCTGCGGTAAGTCCCTAACGATTATCTCGCCTTGCATACCAAAACCCAACGTGTGTTTTTCAGTTTTGCTGGCAGTTAACAATGCATACATGACAGGGGCTTGATCTTTATCATGCGTCCGTTTATAGGCAGCCACATCGTGATTCGTGTTTATTAAGTTGTCGATGTCATTACTGCTGACGAACATGGCATTGATGAGGGGATCAGTCTTAATGGCACCCTGGTTCAGGTTGATGGGGGGCGGTATTTCATCGGCGACCTGGAGCACATGGTTATACAACGCCCGTACATGCCCCCTTAATTTATGGGAGTAGTCGTGTACGGCTCGCATCCTACTGTTTTCTGCATCGACGAAGCTTTCGACAATCAGCCTGTCTTCAGCAGTTAGTTGCCCGGCATCGTGAATATGGCTACTCAGACCGATGACGAGCTCTTGCAAGTGTTGTATTTGGTGATCGAAAAACGATCTCAGACTCAATGCTTCCTGCGATCGGTTATCGTTGTTCATGACCAGTGCTTTCTGTTCAAGTGTGCTCATGTGGCGTATTCAGATTATTACTGATTTATTCAGCGTAATAATTCTTTCCATTAAACAAGATGTTATAGGATGTGCTAAGCGATAGCGAAGCGCATCTTTCGCGAAAGATGCGCCTCCTAACGTCGGCAGCATCCTATAAGCACTAAGGAATTGGGATTCGGTCATTACAGCATTGCGTTTAAATAAGACCTTCTTCCTTAAGTGCTTGTTGAACAGCGGGACGAGCGGATATTTTTTCGGCATAACGAGCTAATGCCGGCCAGCGGACAATATCTAAATCGACATAACGTCCCCAACTGAGCGTCACATATAAATAGGCATCGGCCACGCTAAACAATTTGCCAAGCAAAAAGGGTTGTTCCGATAGATGTTCTGCGACCGTTCCCAGCCGGACAATGAGTTTTTCGATGGCCAAATCTTTTAGCACTTGCGGTGCAGAAGCATCAAACAAGGGTGAAAAGCCTTTATGGATTTCGGTCGAGATGAAGTTTAACCACTGTTGCAATTGGTAGCGCTCAAATGTTCCAGGTTCCGGCGCCAATTTTCGATCGGGTACGCGGTCGGCAAGGTACTGAACGATTGCGGGACCTTCGGTGAGTTTGTTGCCATCATCCAGTATCAGGGCCGGCACATAGCCATTAGGATTTATCTGCCGAAAATCTTCACCCGTTTCGGTCAGCTTACTCTGTAAATCAACTTTAACCAGTTCAATCGGCAGACCCGCTTCGCAAGCGGCGATATGCGGGGACAGGGAACAAGCACCGGGACTGTAGTAGAGTTTCATGATAGCTCCTGAGTTTTTTTATGGTTTTAAATTGTTTAACGACTTTAACATTATCTTTTTCGTCTAGAGTTTGTTTGTCCACGCGAAATTTAGAAAGTTCGAAAGGGAGTTGCGGCATAAGCTCATCAGGTTTATTACGTCCAGTAAAGCCGTTTAAAGCAGCATGGCATTATAGTTTTTACCTTGCAATTCTCTACAAAAATTCAATTTTATGGATTTGTAAACAAATCAAGATAAATTCAGTCAAAAATGTGCATATTTTAGTTTCATGAAAAGATCACCTACAATAGAGGCGAAAATTATTCGTTTTTTTGCATAAGGGGGGACTCGATCAATTTCTAATATAATCGCATTACCTTCCCGCAGACTTTAGGCTTCCGGCAAAAATGAATCGATTTGCTCTGTTAACTTTGTTGCTGTGCTTATGGGGCGCATGGAATTGGTATAGTCATCGACCGGTGAAGGTTGTTAATGGCTTGGTGATTGCCGATGATGCCCCTCTTCAAACGGATACGGAAGCAGACGCATTTGATTTCAAAGCTTATAGCATCACGCCTATGGCCGATTTTTCGATAAGCGCACGGGTTTTATCGCGAGAAGATTATATCTTGGATCGCGAAGCCGATTTGGTGCCGACTGATCTCGCGCTGGGCTGGGGCCGTATGTCCGATACGGCGATAATTAGCCAGTTGGAGATCAATCAAAGCGGGCGTTTCTATTTTTGGCATTACCAGAATACTCCGCCGATCCCAACACAGGAAATTATTACTTCCTCCGCCAATATGCACTTAATTCCATCGAACACTGAGATAGAGAGCGGTATTCGCTCTATCCGGCCTGGACAAGTGGTGCGTTTCCAGGGTTACCTCGTAAATGTAAGCGCAAAAGATGGATGGGAATGGCATTCCTCTCTGACTCGTGAAGATTCCGGTAGAGGAGCTTGTGAGTTGGTATGGGTGAAATCATTGCAAATCGAATAAGTCCGGCAACTAATTTTAAACGATTAATACATATGCCATCGTTTCGCAATGTGCGCATGACACGTATATCCCTTCTTCGAACTGACAATACCGGCAGAATTCTGACACTTTTGTCAATTCGATAGCTTAGTAAGTTGCGAAAATCAGTTAGTAATTTAAAAACCAACTGCATCCAAAATAAATTCAATAATTATTAAATCTAGCGGAATCAATATCCTATAGATCATTATTGTGCTTATTATTTGTAACATGGAGACTAAACTAATACGTTATGTGATATTAAATAATGCATCATAAAATATAGCATAGCATGGCATGTATAATGCATGTATATTGATAGTTTAATAAGTTTTTTTTGCACCTTTTTTCGCTCGGAGCGCTATTAGCATCTACAAATGTCATGCGGGAACTTATGAAACTATCAATATTAAAGATAGTCAATAAAGATTGGCTTCGGCAATGTAGCTATAGGAAATTATATTTTAGGTGAGTAGTTATGAACATAAAAATGGGTTTAAATGTCTTAATGTTTTTTTTAGCCTCTTTTTCTGTTCTGGCTGCTCCAGTTGAATATTCAGGCAACGGTGACTATTACGAAGTGGTCTCGTTTTCGGATAATGGCATTACACCGGACTGGAAAACAGCGGAAACTCTTGCTAAAGGTATGGCCTATGATGGTGTTCAAGGTACTCTAGCCTCGGTCACTAATCCCGGCCTGGATGCTTTTCTTTGGAATTTGGTGGTGGAAAGCAGCAATCCGACCGAGTCTATGGGCGGTATTTTTCTGGGCGGTTACAAAACTTCGTCCGGATGGGAATGGGAGAATGGGCAAGCTGTCTCTTATTTCAATTATGCGCCTGGCGAAGCTAACAACCTGTTTGGAATAGAAAACTATCTGATGTATTGGTGGTCGCCCGCCGGGCTTAATCCCCCTAATCCCGGCTGGAATGATACCAACGAGACTTCTTCCTATTGCATCAATGCGGATGGATCGCAAACACCGCCTCCTTGCAACGCGGATAGTACGCTCACCTATTTAACCTGGGGATATATGGTGGAATTTGATCCGGTTCCGGCTCCTTCAACTCTATGGTTATTGACCGTTGGCTTGCTTTTTCAGGCAAAAAAATTAAAAAGTAGCTAAATGATTGTTTGGTTTTCCAGGCCGGTTATTGCTCTCAAAACTGAAAAACCATCTCCAGTAGTCTTTAAATAATAAGGTATCGAGTATTTTTTAATATGATTAGAGTTATACCTTTTCCTTGCTTGAATTAAACGGTTTTGTTTCTGTTTATTTTCAATGAAAAAAATATTATTTCCGGCTGTTTTGTGCCTGCTGATGTATTTCTTATTTTGGCGAACCCCGGAAGAGCTTTTGTATAAGAATGCCTTGAATCTGGCGCATGCCGGGCAATACGATCAAGCTTTGCAACAGTTCCAGTCGCTGCTGGAAAAGCACCCGGAAAACAAACATTATATGTTCGATTACCTGCAAACCTTATCCTGGGCGGAACGCCATGACGAGGTCATGCGGCAGGCTGCGAAGATCGACATTAACGAAGCGCCTGTTTATGTACTTGAAACCATAGCTAAAGCAGCGCACAGTTTGGGCGATTACCCAAAGGCCGAATCACTTTATCGTTTGGCCATGATAAAAGCCCCGGATCGTCTTATCCCAAAACTGGGAATAGGCCTGCTGCTGCTTGATCAGGGGCAAGCAAAGCCGGCCATTGATTACCTACAGAATCTGTCGCTGTCATATCCTAAAGACCTGGATATCAAACTGGCGCTGGCTGCTGCCTTTGAACTGGACGGACAATTTCAACGGGATGGCGAGCTTTATCGGGAGGTATTGGCGATTCAGCCTGATCGGAAAGAAGCCATGCGTGGCTTGATAATGGCAATGGCGTCGGTAGGCGACACAGAGAAGTCGTTGGATATGGCGAAGGCAAATAGAGGGCTGCTGACAGACGAGCAGTGGGCGAGTGTAAACTGGGATCATGCTGCCGTGCTGATTCGACAAGGTGAGCAAGCCCTGGACTTGAATCCGCGTGACTATGAGGATATTGATCGCGGCATTATCGAAATACAGTCCAATATCGAGTCGGTTGCAAAACTCAAACTTAAAATCCCCGCTGTTTGGTTGAAGCGGGCCAACTCCGATCTGCTGGTTGCCCTGCGGGACAGGAAACGCTGGAAGGATGCGATAGAACGCTATCAATCCATACAGCAACAAGGATCGCCGCTGCTGGTCTATGGGCGCATGGCGGCGGCGGATGCCTATTTAAATAACCGCCAGCCTGAACAAGCGCGCGATCTTTATCTGGCCCTTAGCAAAGAAGCCCCGGATGACTTTAATGTCATTGCAGCGCTGGTACATGCCTATTTTGAGACCGGGCAGACGCAACAAATGGAGCAAGCCTTGCAGCAACTCTCATCTCTCGTGCAAAAACATCCGGACCGGAAGCGCTACCAGTTCGATTATTTGCAAATTTTATCCTGGCTGGATCGAAATAAGGAGGTCATAGACCAGGCTGCAAATATCGAGATAGAAAAGGCGCCGGTTTATGTACTTGAAGCGGTTGCCAAAGCTGCGCGTAATCTGGGCGATTACCAAAAGGCCGAAACGCTTTATCGTTTGGCAACGGCAAAAGCCCCTGATCGTCTGGCCCCCAGGTTAGGTCTGGCGTTGCTGCAACTCGATCAGCATCGGGCAAAGCTTGCCATTGAGCAACTTGGGAATTTGTGCAAAGAATATCCGGAAGACAGCGATATCAAATTGGCGTTAGCCTATGCCTATGAGCTTGACGGCCAAATTCAAACGGCCGGCGAGTTTTACCGGAAAATTCTGGCGAGCCAGCCGGACCGGAAAGAAGCCCGCCGCGGTCTGATTAAGTCATTGGCGGCATCCGGTAATCTACCGCAAGCCTTGGCGATGGCAAAGGCTAATCGACAAGTGCTGACCGGCGAGCAATGGGTCAATTTGAATTGGGATTATGCCGCCTTGCTGATTCGGCAAGGCGATCAGGCCTTGGCAAAAAATCCCGATGACTACGCAATTACAGATCATGCGATTGCAGTCATCAACGTCAACATTAATTTACTTAAAAAATTAAAGCTTAAGGATAGTCCGGTTTGGTTAGCCAAGGCGCAGTCGGACCTGTTGGTTGCGCTTCGAGACAGAAAACGCACGGCGGAAGTGATTGCAGGCTATGAACAGTTACAGAAACAAGGACTGACGCTACCGATTTATGGGCGCATGGCGGCGGCGGACGCCTATATGAATAACGATCAACCTGAAAAATCGCGGGATATATATCTTGCAGCCCTTGAAGAATCCCCGGATGACTTTGATATCCATTTGGCGTTGGTGCATGCCTATCTTGAAACCGGGCAGAAGCCGCAAATGGAGCAAGCCTTGCAGCAGCTGCAATTGTTTGTGGATAGCCACCCCGAGAAAAAACACTACCTATACGATTATTTGCAAGCCTTATCCTGGGCGGAACGTAATGACGAGCTTATGCGCCAGGCTACGAAGGTCGATTTGGATGAAGCGCCGGTGTACGTTCTTGAAGCCATAGCCAAAGCGGCGCGCAGTTTGGGCGATTACCAAAGGGCCGAAACGCTCTATCGTTTGGCGACGGCAAAAGCCCCGGTTCGTCTGGTTCCCAAGTTGGGAAGGGGCTTGCTGCTGCTAGATCAAGGTCAAACAAAGCCGGCCATAGATTACCTGCAAAATCTTTCCGGAGACTATCCTAAAGACATCGATATCAAATTGGCGCTGGCTGCTGCCCATGAGATGGACGGACAATTTCAACAGGCTTGCGGCTTGTATCGGGAGGTTTTGGCGATCCGGCCCGATCGGAAAGAAGCCATGCTTAGCTTGATAATGGCATTGGCGGCGTCAGGCAGCATGGAAGAATCATTAGAAATGGCGAAGGCAAATAGAGATCTGCTGACCGATGAGCAGTGGGCGAGTGTAAGCTGGGATCATGCCGCCTGGTTAATTAGACAAGGCGAGCAAGCCTTGGACTTGAATCCGCGCGATTACCGGTTCATCGATAGCGGCATTACCGAAATACAAAATAACCTCGACTCAATTTTGCAACTTAAGCTTAATAAACCGGATGTCTGGCTGAAACGGGCCAACGCCGACCTATTGGTGGCGTTACGGGACCGAAAACGCATGGCGGATGCGATATCACGCTTTCAACAGATGCAGAAACAGGGCTTGGCGCTGCCTGCTTATGGGCGCGTGGCGGTGGCGGATGCCTATTTAAACAACCGCCGGCCTGAACAGGCTCGCGATCTTTATCTTGCCGTTATCAAGGATGAGCCTGACTACTATAATGCCAAGGCTTCGCTGGTGTACGCTTATCTTGAGGCCGAACAAATGGGTAAAGCCTTAGCATTGGCCGAGCAACTCGCTAGAGAACAACCGGCAAAGATTGAATCCAAACAAACCGATGGCAGTATTAAAACTATCGATAACCAAAGGAAAATAGCTGCCGAATTGCTGGCTGCCGTTATTCATGCCTATACCGACGATCTTGAATCCGCGCAAGCCAGACTGGAACAACTGCATAAGCAATTTCCGGACAATACGGATATTGCCGGCAAATTGGCCGAAATTTACTATTTTCGCGGTTGGCCGCGGAAAGCTCGGCAGTTGCTCGACAACGCCCGGCTGCAAGCACCGGAGCATTTTGGCCTGAAACTGAGCCAGGCTAAACTATCGGAGGAATTGCGCGAGTATCCTGAAGAAGAAAGCGCCACGCGGCAACTTGTCGATGGTTATCCGGAAGATTCCGGCACTCAAAAGCAAATGCGCGTTTGGGAAAAATATAATGCAGCGGAATTTAAGCTGTTTGCCAGTGGCGGGATCAGCAGCAATACCGCGAATGGCCCCAATCCCTTTACCGGCAGCAATAATATCAATATCGACGGCTATTTGTATTCCAGTCCGATTGACTATAACTACCGGCTTTTTACGCATGAAGGCTGGAAGACCGGCCTGTTTAAGGAGGGACGCGGATTTTTGACGCATTACGGCTCCGGCATTGAATATTCGAAAGGCAACCTGCTGGCATCCGTTGAAGTGTATTACGATAGTTTTCGCTTCGATGCTGTCGGCGCGAATCTGGCGCTCGATTATCAATTGAATGATCGCTGGCAATTATTTACCCGATTGAACGACCGGGATGACACTATCTCCTTGCGCGCCTTAAACAGCGGCGTGACGGCAAATTCAGCGAAGCTGGGCGCTACATACAGAGTCAACGAATCGCGGCAATTTACCGTTGCCGGCGGCTACCTCAAATTTAGCGACGATAATAACCGCTATCTACTGGACAGCACTTATTTCGAACGCTGGTACAGTGGGCCTTTGTATAAGTTCAGCACTTATTTAAATGCCGGGTTTTCTACCAACACCAGCAGTAACGGCCCTTATTTCAGCCCCAGTAAGGATGCCGCCGTCATGCTGACTCTGGACAATGACTTACTGACCTATCGCCGTTATGAAACCGCTTTTCACCAAAGACTGGCCTTATCGGCAGGTAACTACTGGCAAGAAAACTATGGCTCCAACTTCATCAGCAATCTTCAATACGAACATCGCTGGCAGTTGGGCAACCGCTTTGAATTGACTTATGGCGGCGCCAGGGGGTATCGCTATTATGACGGTAGTTTGACTCAATCCTGGCAAATGTATTTGACTGCCGACATTCGATTTTAATGAAGCTTAAGTCAGCACACAGAGTGCGCCAATGAATGCAGATGACGCTTTTCTTAAATCGGTGATCCGGCTGTTTCATAGCTTTATAGCCGCTAATTTGCCGGCTTTCGAGCAGCTTATGGTTTTTTTGAATGGATTATGGCTGAAAGCGATCGTCAACGGCGGCTATTATCTGCATGTTTGTGTAAACGCCTTATTGGATTTTGCTTTCTTTTACCCGTTGTTTATGGCTTATTTGTGGATGATGGGGGCTCTAATCTATTATTTTCGTTGGGAAAAAAGCGCCGATTACGATGCAGAGCATGCGCCGGCATTGTCCTCATGTCCAGCTATTTCCTTCCTTGTGCCTTGCCACAATGAAGGTAACGATGTGCAGGAAACCATAGAATATTTGTTGTTGCAAAATTATCCGGACTTTGAAATTATCGCAGTCAACGACGGCAGTACCGATAACACCCTGGAAATTCTGTTGTCATTGGCAAAGATGCATGAACGTGTCCGCGTTATTAATCTGGAACAAAATCAGGGCAAAGCCATGGCCCTGAATACCGGCGCCTTATTCGCCAAAAATGAATATCTGCTCTGTATCGATGGCGATGCCTTGCTGGCTCCGGAAGCCGCTAACTGGATAATGCGGCATTTTTTGTCCGGACCACGCGTGGGAGCAGTCACCGGTAACCCCAGAATTCGTACCCGCTCAACCTTATTGGGTAAAATTCAGGTTGGAGAATTTTCTGCGATTATCGGCTTGATCAAGCGGGCGCAACGGATTTACGGACGGATTTTTACCGTCTCGGGCGTGGTGGCAGGATTCAGAAAAGCGGCTTTGCATCGGGTCGGTTATTGGAGTAATGACATGGTCACCGATGATATCGATATCAGCTGGAAGCTGCAATTGGATCACTGGGATATCCGTTTTGAACCTAATGCGTTATGTTGGATTTTAATGCCGGAAACCTTGCGCGGGTTATGGCGGCAACGTTTGCGCTGGGCGCAAGGCGGCTCGGAAGTCTTGTTCAGGTACTATAAAAATTTGGGGCTGTGGAAATCGCGGCGCATGTGGGGCGTTTATCTGGAATACCTGACCAGCATTTTTTGGTCGTACACCATGGTTGCGGTTTTCGCGCTTTGGATCTTAGGCTGGTTTATCGATTTACCCGAAGAATTGGTTATACCGACATTAATCCCCAGTTGGAACGGCGTACTGTTGGGTTTCACCTGTTTAGTGCAATTTGCGCTGAGTTTGGTTATTGATTCCCGTTACGAAAAAGGCATTACCAGAACCTATTACTGGATGATCTGGTACCCGTTAGCTTACTGGAGCATCAATGTTTTAACCATGGTTGCCGGTTCGATTAAAGCGGTGTTGAAAAAGCCCAACACTCGGGCAGTATGGGTCAGTCCGGACCGGGGTATTCGATGAAACCTCTAGTGATAGATACCCCTTCTGTGCAAAGCTTGCGCCAGAAATACATTTCTGCACTGCTTACCTTTATATTCTGGGTGATTTGGATTTTTTTATTTACGCCGCTGATAACCTTGCTAGGCTGGCTTTTAGGCATACATCTGGTCTATTTCCAGATGATAGAACTGGAGGGCAGCAAAGCGGTCATCGAGAACTTTGGCGCATTTCTGGAATGTTTGGCTGCGATAGGCGGAAGCCTGTCTGCTTGGGCGTACTATAATTATTGGCGCTTCGGAAAGATTGATCGCAGAACCCAACTACCGCCGGTCACGAACGATCAACTGTCGGCGTTTTTTCATGTGGAGGAGTCAAGCTTATCCGCGCAACAAGAGAATAAATGTCTGTCAGTCAGTTTCGATGAAGCCGGTAATATTATTCGCATCAATGGAGTCGGACTCTAAATACTGCCGCTTAAAATGTGTAATTTGTATATCAAACAAAATGAAAAATTATATAAAGGTAACAATACCTATATTATTAGGTTAGCCTAATGAAATCTTCACACATACTGCTTCCTAGAGAGCCGGTCGTTTATGCAGGCCAGCTGCATATCCCCGGAAAGTTGTATGGGCGCGATAAAGCTATTCACGCCTTATTGGATGCCTTCGAACAGGTTTGCCGTGGCTCTGGCAAAGTGCAACTGGTGGCCGGGCATTCGGGGGTCGGGAAAACCTCATTGGTGCTGGAAGTGCGCGGATCGGTTGGGCGAAGCAACGGCTTTTTCATTGAAGGGAAGTTCAATCAATACCAACAAGACGTTCCCTACTTTGCCATCCGGCAGGCATTGACAGCGCTTTGCCGCGAACTCGATCGCGACGATGACCTACAGCGCCAACACTGGAAAACCAGATTGCTGCAGGCCGTCGGCAGTCTCGGTCAGCTGCTGGTCGATCTGGTGCCGGAACTGGAGTCTCTTCTTGGCAAGCAACCACCGGTCGCGGACATTAGTCCTCTCGAAGCCCGCCATCGTTTCGGAGGCGTGTTCCGAGAATTTCTCAAGGTACTTTGCCGTCCGGAACATCCGGTCGTGCTTTTCATAGATGACTGGCAATGGGCAGACGCCGCTTCGCTTGACTTGCTCACCAAACTCCAGGTGGATTCGGCCTTGCGGTACTTGCTGGTGATCGTTTCTTATCGTGACAACGAGGTTGACTCCGCGCATCCGCTGATCACCGCGGTGGAGGAGTTGCGGCGCCAGTCCGTACCGGTGGATGTGCTCGAGGTTCGCAATCTTGCGCTTGAGGAAGTCCGCGCGTTGCTGGTGGATACGCTGAAGCCGCAGGCGGAGAGCCCCGGCGGACTTGCCGCGCTGGTGCACAGGCACACTGCGGGGAATCCTTTCTTCACACGGACTCTCATCGAATTTCTTTATGATCGGGGACTGCTGCGATTCGAGCAGAGGCACTGCCGTTGGCATTGGAGCCCCACTGAAATCTGCGAAGACGACCTGCCTTCCGATGTGGTCGATCTGTTTGCCCGTAAGCTCCGGCAACTGGAGCCTATCAGCCGCAAGTTGCTTTCCCGCGCGGCTTGTCTGGGCAATCGTTTCGATCTCGATACGTTGGCTATCATCAGCGATTTATCCGCCGATCAATGCCGGCTTATACTTCAGGCAGGGCCTACTAAAGGCCTGGTTGTACCGGTGGGGAGTGATCCGGCGCCCAAGGGGTTTCTTTTCCTGCATGACCGGGTGCAACAAGCGGCATACGGTTTTATTTCAACCGGCGGAGCTGACGGAAGTTCGCCTGGAGATCGGACGGCGGCTACTGGCGCATCTTAGCTGCGAACAGCTAACCGAGCGGATATTTCAAGTGGTGGATCACCTGAACGCCGGGTATTCGCTAATTCAGGACTCTGATGAACAAGTCAGGGTTGTGGCCTTGAATGTCCAGGCGGCACTGAAAGCCCGTACCGCTACCGCTTATCGCACGGCTTTGCAATTTCAGCGCGCGGCGGCGCGATTTCTGGAAATCCCAGGGTTCGCCGAGCGATTATGGAAAAACCACCACGACCTGGCGCTACAGTTGTTCCTGGCGTGGGCGGAAGGCGAGTTTCTGGAAGGCGACCGTACCGAGTCCGAGCGCTGTGTCCGCCAGGCAGTCGCTCACGCAGCCGGCAGCGTGGAAAAGGCGGAGGCGCTCAATGTTCTGATCCTGCAATTCACGTTGCTGGCCCGCTATCCCGAGGCAATCGCTGCCGGCCGGGAAGCATTGGCAGTGCTCGGAATCACGCTGCCCGAGGAGGATTTCGAAGCGGTGCGCGATATCGAGATCGAGCAGGTGCGCCAGGCTTTGAAGGTCGTCCGGCGGCGGAGTTGATACTTGCCGGTGATGAGTAATCCGGAAATGCGCACAGCGGCGAAGCTATTGATTACGATGGGCCGCCGTGCTACCGGTCTCATCAACGGCTCTGGAGCGTGATCGTTCCCAAGGTGGTGAACCTGACAATCCGTTACGGCAACATACCGCAGATCGGTTACAGTCATACCGCGTTCGGCGGTTTGCTGGGTTGGGTAGCCAACGACTACGCCACCGCGAAGGAATTCGGCGAATTGGCGACGCAATTAATGTCCAGCACTTTCGATTCGCCATCCGATCAGAGCGTTTTTTATTTGATGATCCGCAGTTCGTTACGGCATTGGTTCGAGCATCTAAAATCCGGCAGCCGGGATTACGCGATGGCGTACGAAACCGGATTGCGGTCGGGCAATCTCCAATATGTAGCCTACGCCTTCGGGCACAACATGTATTGCCGATCTACCAGGGTACGCCGCTTCCGGAATTAATACAGGAGTCGCAACTGTCGCTGAATTTCAGCCGTACCCGCGTTAATCAGTGGGCCATTGATCTGCTCGAAGGCGGCTTGAAAATATTTGCTTCGCTGTCAGCCTGCACCTCAGGTCCTGACGTTGAGGAGGCTTGGGAAACGGACTACCTCCGGCAAGTGGATGAACACCATAATGTCCAGGTCAAGTGTATCTACCTGGAGCTTCGAGCATTTTCTTTGCTCATGTTCGGGCAGTTCGAGCGGGCGCTGGCGTGGTCGGACAAGGTGGAGCCGCTGATCTATACCGTCGGCACGCAGGGATTGCTTCCCTGGCCGGAACATGTGTTTTCCCGCGCACTGATTATTAGCGCGCTGTATCCGGACGCTACGCGCGGTGGCCAGGCGATCTGGCATGTAGAACTGCAGCGTACGCTGGAGCAACTTGAAATCTGGTCCGCTTCGTGTCCGGAGAATTTCGCGCACAAATACGCACTTGTAGCCGGAGAGTTTGCACGATTGAATGGACGGATATACTCGGCAATACGATTTTACCACCAGTCTGCGGTGGCTGCCGCAGGCGGCGGTTTTTTGCAGTGGGAAGGACTGGCTAACGAACGCGCCGCCGCATTTTTTGAAAAGTGCGGACAAGGCCGTTTGGCAAGTGTTTACTGGCAGCAAGCTTACAGTTGTTATCATCGCTGGGGGGCAACCGGAAAGTTGCAGGCCATGGAGACCGACTATTGCGATTTTCTTTCAATTGACATTCAGGGGGTGCCGAAATTAAACGTTGAAGATAAAGTGTTGGATCATGCTCTCCTGTCCGAGCTCTTGGAAAAGCAACTGCATCAGCTGCGCATGCAGTCGGCCGGCCTGGACTATGCGAGCCTACAGCAAGAATTCTCGCTTAAATCTCAGGAACTGGCCGAGGGTACGGAACGCCTGCGGGTGGAAGTTGCCGAACGCAAACGTGCCGAGCAGCTATTGCAGCAGCACCGCGAACACCTCGAGGAAATCGTCCAGCAGCGGACGGCGGAACTTGAAGCCAGCCGGAACCAACTGATCGAAGCCAGGGAAGCGGCGCTCAATCTGATGAAGGACGCCATCGTCGCCCGTGACAATTCAGAGGCCGGACGTATCGCTCTGGAGCTTGAGGTTGCCGAGCGCAAGAAGATGATGGATGCGCTGATTACCAGTGAGCGGGAGTTTCACTTGTTGGCCGAGGCTATGCCGCAAATCGTGTGGATTACGCGGCCGGATGGCTGGAACATCTATTTTAATCAACAGTGGGTGGATTACACCGGCCTGACGCTGGAGGAAGGCTACGGCCACGGCTGGAACAAGCCTTTTCATCCTGACGACCGGCAACGCGCCTGGGATGCCTGGCAGAACGCGGTCAACAACCATGGCGTCTATTCCCTTGAATGCCGGCTACGTCGAGCCGATGGCGCCTATCGCTGGTGGCTGGTGCGTGGCGAACCCGCGTTTGATGAAAACGGAAAAATTTATAAGTGGTTCGGCACTTGCACCGACATCGAAGACCTCAAGATCGCAGAGAATGAACTGCTGGTGGCGGAGGGACGGCTCAACCTCGCGCTGGAATTCAGCGAGATAGGTGTCTGGGAACTGGATTCGAATCACGATTCAGCGTGGCGTTCTCTAAAGCACGATCAAATTTTCGGCTATGAATCACTGCAGCCGGAGTGGGGTTTCGGAACTGCCATGCGGCACGTTGTGCCCGAGGATCGCGTGAATTTCAGTCAATGTTTCGAGGCAGCACGGAACACGGGCAAACTCTTTCTCGAATGCCGGATCATTCAAAAGGATCAATCATTGCGTTGGATTAATGCGCAGGGGCGAGTGCTGTACGATGAAAAAGCTCAACCGCTGCGTATGCTTGGAACCGTGGTGGACATCACAGAGCGTAAGATGGCAGAGCGGGAAATGGTGATAGCCTCGACCATTTTCGATTCGCAGGAAGGCATGATAGTTGCCGACGCCGACGGACTGATCTTACGGGTGAACCCCGCCTTCACCCGCATTACCGGATACACGCAGGAGGAAGTGATTAGACGGAATCCCCGCGTGCTCAAGTCAGGCCGGCATGATGCGGACTTCTACCAAGCATTTTGGGCATCCGTCAATCACACCGGCTCATGGAAAGGCGAAATCTGGAACCGGCGCAAAAGTGGCGAAATTTATCCGCAATATCTCACTATCACAGCTGTAAAAGACATTAGCGGCAACGTGACCAATTACGTTTCCACATTTAACGACATTAGCCTGAATAAGGCTACGGAGGAAGAGATCCGGAATCTCGCTTTCTTCGATCCGCTCACGGACCTGCCCAATCGCCGGCTACTCATGGACCGTCTCAAGCAGGCATTGGCATCCAGTCAACGCAGCGGTAAAGAAGGGGCTTTACTGTTCCTGGATCTGGATAATTTTAAAGCCATCAACGACACCCTCGGCCATGATACAGGCGACCAGCTATTACAACAGGTTGCAGAGCGGCTGACCGGTTGTGTGCGGGAAGGCGATACGGTTGCCCGTCTAGGCGGCGACGAGTTTGTGGTGATGTTGGAAGATCTGAGCGAACAAGCCATGGAGGCTGCCGCGCAGACTGAAGCTATTGCTATTAAAATTCTTAATTCGCTTAACCAGCCCTACCAACTGGGAGACTATAAATACAACAACACCCCCAGCATTGGGATTACCTTATTCAATTCACAAGAAATACTCGGCCAGAAACTAGAGACCGATGAACTATTGAAACAGGCTGACATTGCCATGTATCAGGCCAAAAATAGCGGCCGTAACGGTATCCGCTTCTTCGACCCGCAGATGGAGAAAGCCGTCATTGAACGCGTTACCATGGAATCGGACCTGCGCCTCGCCCAAGCCGGCAATCAGTTCCGTCTGTATTACCAAATGCAGATCGACAAAAACGGCAAAATTATCGGCGCCGAGGCCCTCATTCGTTGGCAACACCCCGATCACGGTTTGGTATCCCCCATCGAGTTCATCCCTCTGGCGGAAGAGACCGGCTTGATCTTGCCCATTGGACAATGGATCTTGGAGACCGCCTGCGGATTGCTCAAGGCATGGCAGCAAAACGAAATGACCAATCATCTCGTTCTGTCGATAAACGTGAGCGCCAAGCAATTTCACCAACCCGGCTTTGTTGCTCAAGTGCAGTCCGCCGTGCAAAGATACGCCATTCAGCCGGGTCTGCTAAAACTGGAATTGACGGAAAGCATGTTACTGAATGACATCGAAGGCATCATCGTTAAAATGACCTTATTGAAGGAAATCGGTATCCTGTTCTCTATGGACGATTTTGGCACCGGCTATTCATCGCTCGCCTATTTGTCGCAGTTACCGCTTAATCAACTCAAAATCGACAAATCTTTTGTGCGCAACCTGGCATCGAAATCCATGGACATCATCATCGTGCGGACCATTATCGGCATGGCTAAGAATCTCGGTATAGAAGTAATTGCCGAGGGCGTCGAAACCGAAGAGCAACGGGAATTACTTGAACTTAACGGTTGTGATTTCTATCAGGGCTTTTTGTTCGGCGAGCCGGTTCCGCTTCCAGAGTTTGAGCGACTAATCGATCAAAGGGGGCAGTCTCTGAGGTATCCTATATCATAAGAATGCATACAACGTCATACTTCGGGCGTCGTCAGTCAAAATTGTAGAGTTCAGCGCTTTCAACTTCTCGCGCAGTAAAGGCAGTAACAGCACCTCGGATTCGTCGGGCCGATATACTTTCAGAAACTCGCTCGAACGCCATTGCCAGCCAAGTTCGGTAGCATTTAAATGTTCGATAATTTCCCGTTCGACCGTGGTTTCCTCATTAAACGGGTGAGCGACGTCATAGGATGTCTCTGGTTTCGCCACGCCATGGGTATGTAAAATGTTAATTGCCGTCAATTCCGGGTCCCTCCGTTAAATATCAAATTTTGCTATCCCCGTAGCGGATCGATGACTGTCAAACCATCAATGACTTGCCCGGATTGCATATCTTCGCTGTAAAGCGTATCGCAACCGGCTGCCAGCGCGGCGGCAACGATTTGACTGTCCCAAATCGAAAATCCATAACGGTTGCCAATTTGCCAACCACGACGCACAATCGCCTCATTAAGGGGTTGCAAGCGCACGTAACTCAACATCGTGTCGAGGTTTTCCTGAATCAAAACATCCTGTAGTCCCGAACGCAGCATCACGCTGTAATACTCCGCCAGTACCTGCGGGCTGATCACTCCTTCATTGAGGTTGGTCACCAAATCAAGCGCGATTGCATGACGCGGTTCATCCGGTTTACGCAAGTGTGCATATATCCAGATGTTGGTATCAATGAACTTAGCGCCGGGCATTCCGCTCTTCCCGAGATGCTATTTCGATGCTCTCTACATCTACAATGTTGAATTTCGGCTTTTCTCGGATGGGCTGTTCCGGCAAGACCTCATCCAACGGCCAAAGAATAATCTCAACTCTACGATGGCGCAGCTCTATAGGCACCGGAAAAAAGTCGGGGGCATCGTCGATTACCTGGCGTATGGGCTGCATGGCCTATCTCCTATTCAATAACTAAAAATTTTAGTAACTAGTCAGCGTAATAATTTTTCAATTAAAACATGCTTTTTCAAACAAACCTATATGGTTTTTGTTCTTGCCACAGCGTTAAGCCATTGATGTTTTAACGATTCGATTTCTTGCGGTTGTTTAGTTCCGTGAAAAGTCCGGTGAATCCGCCATTTTTCCTTGAGTTCGCCGATAGTCCAAAAACCGGCGGCAATACCGGCAAGATAAGCCGCACCCAATGCGGTGGTTTCAAGAGTAGCGGGACGCACGACTTCCATGCTTGAGATGTCGGCCTGAAATTGCGCCAGCAGATTATTCACTGCCGCGCCACCGTCAATTCGTAATTGTGAAACAGGCTCGCCACTTTCGGTGGACAAAATCTGCAATAGGTCGTCTACCTGAAAACAAATGCTTTCCAGTGCGGCTCTGGTAATGTGCGCACGGTTTGTGCCCCGGGTAATTCCGAATATCGCTCCGCGCGCATGCGGGTCCCAGTGAGGCGCGCCTAGTCCTGTCAGGGCCGGAACGAAGTAAACTCCACCGTTATCCGCAACGCTTTCGGCAAGTTTTTCGCAGTCCGCTGCCTGTTCGAAAAATTGCAAACCATCGCGTAACCATTGAATCACCGCCCCTCCTATGAACACGCTGCCTTCCAAAGCATAAACGACTTCATGGCCGATTTGCCAGGCAATGGTGGTTAGCAACCCGTGTTGCGAAGTCACTCTTTTTGATCCGGTGTTTATCATTAAAAACGAACCTGTTCCATAGGTGCATTTAACCATGCCCGCAGCAATGCACATTTGGCCGAATAACGCGGCCTGTTGATCGCCGGCGATGGCGGCAATCGGAATGCCGGCGCCGGTTGCGGGATGACGGGTAGTCCCGTAGATTTCGCTGGAGGATTTAACGGCAGGCAACATGGAGGCAGGTATATCGAATAGCGCCAACAAGTCATCATCCCACTGCAGGCTGTCGATGTTAAAAAGCAGGGTTCTAGCGGCATTCGAAACATCCGTGATATGTAATTCCCCATTGGTCAAATTCCAAACCAGCCATGAATCTATCGTACCGAAAGCCAATTCTCCGCGCTCGGCTTTCTCTCGGGCGCCCTCGACATAATCCAGTATCCAGCGGACTTTGGTCGCTGAAAAGTAGGCATCGATAACCAGGCCGGTTTTTGTTTGAACAATCGGTTCCAGACCGGCTTCCTTAAGCCGGGTACATTCATCGGCAGTCCGCCTGTCCTGCCATACTATTGCGTTATAGACCGGTTTGCCGGTACTCCGCTCCCAGACAACTGTGGTTTCTCTTTGGTTAGTGATGCCGATGCCGGCAATATCGGCAGGAACAAGTTGCCGTTGCATCATGACTTGCTTGAAAACCCCGGCTTGTGTTTGCCATATTTCTTCGGCATCGTGCTCTACCCAACCCGGATGAGGAAAATGTTGTTTAAACGCCTGCTGAGCCATCGCAACAGTTTTAGCTTGCCGGTCATAAAGAATACAGCGTGAACTGCTGGTACCCTGATCAATCGCTAAAATATATTTCATATCACTGGCTTAATTGGTCTAAATATAAAAGATAGCTGTAAATGACGGCAACCGGTTTATAAGGGTAAGTCCATGAGGATCAAGTGTTTATGGCCTTGAATTTACATATGAACGCTGGAGTATTTTAGCTGGAAGCGGGGGACTTTTCGGCAGGCATAGGCGTAGCAACCTTCGATTTTTTATTCTGACTGCCGGCTTTTAACTTTTGCGCCTGGATAGCGTTTTCTTTAGTTACGCGCCCATCCTCATTGCCGTTCAAGTCAACACGGACGGCATCTTCAACAATGCATTCCCAATAGCGATTACCCCAACACCAAGTTTTAATGGCATCGCGTAAGGCATTTTTGCTGATTCCGAGTCGATCCGATCGCTCAAGCAAGTCGCGATGAATGCCAATTTTTAACGGCACCTTGGGCGCAGGTTTTTTCGGGAAGGCTATAGGGAAATGCTTCTGGAGTTGCCCGATAGTCTGCACCACGGGATCAACGGTTTTTTTTGAGGCAGGACTGGTTTTGTCCTTTTGCCGGCTTACTGCTTTTTCAGCTAAGGCTTGTTGCGCCAGTTGATCCTTGAGGAATGCCAGTTGTTCAAAGCCCATGAGTCATTTATAGATTAAAAAGTAAACGGAAATTGTACCATCAGAACACAGCGCGCTTAGCTATTGTACCCAATGTCCCGCATGGTTTAACCCATATTTAACATTTACAGAACAACTTCCTCTATAATTATTTTTAAAGAACAATAAAAGTTGTCTTGTAGCGCTACACTTGGAAAATAGCGGCTATGGGTTCTTTAGTGGCGTTATTCTAAGGCGATTTCGGTAAAGGAACGGCTATGGTTTTGTGTACTGCCTGCATTTCAGCGGCCCTGATACTTCTCGTATCGGCTAATGGCGCGCCAGTACTGGCCCGCAAGTTGCTCGGACGCAGATTTGAATGGCCGGTGGACGGCGGAATTAAACTCAAGGACTGGCAACCCCTGTTCGGAAATGCAAAAACCTGGCGCGGTTTGATCGCTTCGGTTTGCCTAACGGCTGGAGCGGGCTTGGCGCTGGGATTAGAACCGCTACAAGGCAGTTTGTTTGCCTTGTTGGCCATGCTGGGGGATTTATCGGCCAGTTTCTGCAAGCGCCGCCTGGGGAAAAACGAAAGCAGCCGGGCCAGAGGCTTTGATACGGTGCCGGAATCTATGTTACCGTTACTGGTATTCAAAGCACAGCTTGAGTTAAGCGGCATAGATATTGTTTTGACTGTCGGGCTGTTTTTTTTAATAGAAGAATTTGTGTCGCCGCTGTTGTATAAATGGCATATTCGGCAGCGGCCTTACTAGCTCTAAAGGCTATCGGCATCAGACAAGCGGCTCGGACATGAATCAGAACCCACTACGGGTATTAACCTACAACATCCACAAAGGTTTCAATACCAACAATCAACGCTTCGTACTGCATCAGATTCGAGAGGCATTAGTCGCCGCCGATGCCGATTTGTTGTTTCTGCAAGAGACGCAAGGCGAGCACAAGCATAAGGAAAAGAATGTGGCGAATTGGCCTGAGCTTTCGCAATTCGAGTTTATCGCGGAAGGCGCATGGCCTTACTATGCCTACGGCAAGAACGCCATTTATGAAGCCGGTCATCATGGGAATGCCATTCTCAGCAAATATCCGTTTGAAAGCTGGGAAAATATTAATGTTTCCCCCTTTAGATGGGCTAGCCGCAGTTTATTGCATGGCGTGATTAGACTGCCGGAAAGTAGTCAAGAAGTGCATATCCTCTGCGTCCATTTCGGTTTGATAGGCAAGGAGCGGCGACTGCAACTGGTCAGCTTGTGCGATCGTATCGACAGTCATGTCCCCCATGATGCGCCGTTGATAATAGCCGGCGATTTTAACGATTGGCTGGGCCGGGCCGATCGACAGTTTCACGATCATCTGGGCTTGCAAGAGGTATTTCGTGAGACGCATGGAAAACATGCCCGTACTTTCCCGACCTGGATGCCGTTTTTGCCTATGGATCGAATCTATTACCGGGGCTTCACCTCCTTATCATGCGAACGCTTATCTCAAAAGCCTTGGCATTTGTTGTCCGATCATATGCCGTTGGTCGCATCCTTTTCGTTATGAACGCTAAACAGTCCGAACAATCCAGGTTGACCTTGCCGAACATGCTGACGGGATTTCGCTTTTTAGCCGCTCCAGCTCTACTGTGGCTGGCATGGCATGGTTATGCCACGGCCTTTATGGCGCTGCTGGCTGTTTCATTTTTCACGGATTTATTAGACGGTATGGTGGCCCGATGGACCGGACAGGCTTCCCGGTTCGGCGCAACTTTGGATAGTTGGGCCGATGTCATCACTTATTTGACGATTGCAGCCGGATGCTGGTGGTTATGGCCAAATATCGTTCAGCGGGAATTTATTTATGTCGCTATGGTAATCTCCAGCTGTTTAGTGCCGGCTATAGTCGGATTCGGCAAATTCGGTTGTTTTACCAGTTACCACACCTGGTCCGTAAAAATAGCGGCGGCCTCGATTGGATTAAGCTTATACATTCTGTTTTTCAGCGGTCCTGTCTGGCCGTTTCGAATAGCTGCCGTTTTATGTTTGTGGGCGGCTTTGGAAGAGATCGTCATCACCATTTTACTGCCAAAACCCGAGTCCGATGTACGCTCTATTTGGGATGTAATCAAAGTTGCAAGGGATAAAAACTCCTGAACGCACTTTTTGAACACAAGCTGTTAAATTGACTTTCTGATCTATTAGGAAGTCTTGCGGATTTCCAAATCGCAAATCCGCAAGACCCTGAGCTATCCGAGGTTATAAATCTTCAATCCCTATCAGAATGCTCAGAAAACGGCGATTTAACGTAACCGGCGGGGAATTTCAACTGAATTTCGACCGATCGTTCTGTAATCACCCAAATTGTCGCTTGGTTGTGATGTGTTGTAGCCGGCGAAAATCACTGTAACCGTGTCATGGTCGGTGATTACCGCTTGCGGGTCATACACACGGCCACTGAAGAAGTTCGTGACATATCCGGGATACAAAGAAGCATTAAATGGCGATACTTGACTGGAAGACAGAGCGTCTGCGCCAGTTATATTGACTAGTGGGGCATTTGCCGGATAGGTCAGGTGAGTGGCCGGATCTGTCAGCGTGTCTGTTCGACAAGATGGGATTATCGAGCCCGTAGACTATGTTCCAGGCTAGAAGATCACTTGGTCCATTCACTTTGTTCGTCGTTTCCGCATAACCGACAAAGTGGAAGCCATCCGAATCGTTATCAAGACAGTTACCCGCACCGAAGAACATGCCGTAGCGCCCATCTTTTAGCGGAATAAGGCTACCACTGCCTAACCAGCGGATACCATTTAACGCAGTCGTCTTCGGATCATTGAGACCGCTTACGATACTTCCTAAATCATTAAAGTCTATTCCGTTCGTTGTCGTGGCCACTCGGATTGACGTTACATCATGATTTGCGCTACGGCCACTGCCGGTAATAATATTTGGTAACGAGAATTTGGTTTTCCCGCATACCGGATATCCTAAAGTGGTATCGGCACTAAGTTGTTTCGATACGTAGACAACGATGGTTGACCCATCTGCCGGATTCGGTATTGCACCAAGAATGGCATCCGGGGTCATCAAACCGGTGGTCGCTTGCGCGGTACTCTCCAGAGTGGGATAGCCGGAGGCTGCCAGTGGGCTGACATAAGCTATCGAGGGGAGTTTCCCTAAAGCGCGCGTGGCGTCTTTGCCGTCGAGCGTATGAACAACCAGTTGATCGAAGTCAATATGATTGTTGGCGCGGTTGAGGTGGTAGATCCTTTGTACGCCGTTAACGCTCATAACAAAGGCATGGCCGAGTCCGTTATCCGCTGCATTTGCAGTCGATGAGGCGTACGGAGTTATGACACCGTCCACAATGACGTTCAGATTGTCGGGATCGGTAATATCCGCAGGACAATATGGATTGAGTTCAAGCGCTCGGCTGACGAACTCCCAGGTCTTACCCGAATCGTAAGAAACCGCTGCTACGGTGGCTTCATTCTCGTTACGAGGGCGATAATCAAAGAAGCCTTCGAGAGTCCCATTGTTGTTTCGTACAAAAGGAAAGTAATAGGGCTGCATCAAGTTCAGCCCATAGTTTCGAGTCACCTCGCCTTTATTATTGCAATAATTGACGTATGGCGTACCCGCATTGCTGTACGGCGGTTTAGACTGCGGCGGGGTTGCCAGCGACGGGAGAATACCCGATGCGTTATATTGTTCCTTTTTATTATTTTGATGCAACACCCAAGGACCATCATTGATTGATGACTGGACAAGGCTGTTAGGGACGTATTTAATTGTCTGATCTGCAATCGCATCGACAGCGGTCAGGGTGGAGGTTGCGACCAGCAATGTGATTGCAGCCGAAGTCTTCAAATGTAAGGGATTCATTCTTAATCTTCCTCGGTTAGTGAAAGGGCCTAGCTCGTATGGAACGGTCTTAAGCGTTAATAAGGTTTTGAATTAAATTGACAACTCCAATAGTGGCAACCCGGCAATCTTGTTTTAAAAGACCCGCAGTTTTCCGTCTCCATTTTTCAAGGGATATGGCTTTTTCACAAATCAAATCTAACAGGCTTGTGTTATGAAATTATTACGATTTAACTTGGAAAACTCGATAATCGGAATGCGAAGATATACTTTTTGCAGTCCTTTGCTAACGGGTATTTTAAGGGGGCTTAATGCTATTTGGCAGCAGCATCAGATGATGTTGGCTTTATCTATACATCTCGGCTTCAAATTAGCCAATCCTGGCTTTGAGGCTACAAACAAATTTTGTTAGATACTAGTTTGTCTTTACAACACAAAATATAACTAAAACGAAGTGAACAAAATAAACGCTTTATGAAAAGGTGGGGCGTAATTTCGATGACGATGTGAGTTTTTAGTTCACAAAACTTATGTTAGCGTGAATCGAGTTATGCACAGAAATGAATCAATGCGGTCAGGCATGATTGATTTTCGCGATCAGCTTATCATCAACTAAATAGCTAATCAATCGAATCTGACCTCATTGATATTCTAACGGAGATTGCCGATTTTGCCCGCTCTTGAGTAAGTTAACGGGCAAAACGATTAATCGAAATAACGCAACTTATCAGACCGATGCCAATTACGTTTGCTTTTTATGTCCTTCTCGGCTTCAAACCAGTCGTCCATTTCATCGCCTGGTTTAAAACCCCTTTTTTCAGCTCTGTAATAAGCATTGACTGCAACCATTTCTTGAAATTCCTCCAAGTCAATGCCGTCATCATGATTGTTTAATAAACCATATTTACTTTTCATATCTCCTCCTTTGGAGAATCAATGGGTTTTTTTCGTCCTATTTACGCTTTTTATCACTGCTGTTATGCCAACTACGGGAGCTGGCTAGGATTATCAGATTCGAATGATATTTTTCAAATTATAAGCGTTACTACAATATTCCGTTATCTTAAATTTTCCTTGAATCCCTATGCAATAAAAATCCCGCCAAGTCAAACAACTGAGAAACAGGAGATAGACCGGAATAGTACTGACTTAGGAACATAAGCTTACCTGAAACGATTAGTTATGAAAAAATTTTAACCTCGTAGGTTGGGTTAGTTCCCTAAAGAACTAACCCAACAATCGAAGCTATTGCTAGTCCGGATACCGGAACGTTGGGTTCCGGCTATCGCCTAAACCAAGCTACATCTTTGATTTTAAATAAAAATATCCTTAATTAAGTGCTATTCGGGACAGCCCGCAATTTAATTTAAATAGTGGTCTGTTTTTTGTCCCCTATATCTCTTGTTTCTCCTTAGTCTGTAACTGATATAAAACAAATGGATAGTATTCAAATCAAGACTGGGTTTCAGATTTTCTTAGGGGAATATAACAACGGTAAAATCAACCTTTAACGCTAGAACCGCGATTAAAAGCTTAGCAATCATTCTTTGTAGCAAGCATGAAGGGATATGTCGTTAATATAAGCTATTGAATTAAAATATTAATATTTGCAGGTAGCAGTATTAGGGTCAGAATGGATTTATTGCACGCCTCGGCCACATCTGCTATTTTAGGCACACCGAAATTATATTCTGGAGCGGACGATGAAACTATCGGCTTTATTGCTGTTAATGTTGGCTTTTGTATGCGGTTGCGAAAACACCAAAGGCCAAAATCGCCACGACCCCAATCATCATCAAATAGCCAGACAAATATCAATGGGGTCAGAATAGATTGATTTTGTTCGAAATAGGTGGTGCTTGGTTATCTGTGAAGATTCAAATTCTATATTATCCCTTTTCTTTTGCAATGTTCAAGTAGTAGCCATGGCGATTAGCGTCTTCGATATTTTCAAAATCGGGATAGGTCCTTCCAGTTCGCATACGGTCGGCCCCATGCGGGCTGCGATGACGTTTGCCTGTAATCTGGAGGAGCAGGGCATCATCGGCCAAGTCCAGCGCTTGCGGGTCGAGTTATTCGGATCTCTTGGCGCAACCGGTAAGGGGCACGGTACCGATAAGGCCGTCATGTTGGGACTTGAAGGCGAAGCCCCCGATTTGGTCGATCCTGAGCTGATTCCGCTGCGGCTTGCGGCTATTCGGGATGCCGGGACTGTCCGGTTGTTGCAGCGCTACCCTGTTCAATTCAATGAAAAGTCCGATTTGTTGTTCCAGCGTAAGTCGTTGCCCTGTCATTCTAACGGCATGCGTTTTACGGTTTTCGATGCCGGCGGCTCCGAGCTGCTGCAAAGCGATTATTATTCGGTCGGCGGCGGTTTTGTAGTAACAGATGCCGCTGCTGCGGCAAATCGCTTGACCAATGACGATGCCTGTCTGCCGTACCCTTTTAAAACCGGTGCAGCGCTGTTAAAACTGTGCGCGACGCATCACAAGCCGGTCAGTGCCCTGATGATGAGCAATGAAAGGGCATGGCTGAGCGATGAGCAAATCCGTCACAATCTGCTGAACATCTGGCATGTCATGCAGGCTTGCGTCGAGCGCGGCATGCATAAGGAAGGTGTCATGCCGGGCGGGATGAAAGTGAGGCGCCGGGCTGCGAATCTTTATCGGCAACTGATCGGCGAAATACCGCATCAGACGCCAGGCGTACCGGTCGGCACACTGGACTGGGTGAATTTGTACGCGCTGGCGATCAGTGAGGAAAACGCATCCGGTGGCCGGGTTGTCACTGCGCCGACCAACGGCGCGGCAGGCATCATTCCGGCAGTTTTGCATTATTATTGGCGATTTTGCGGGGGCGCGACTGAAGACGGTGTGATTCGTTTTCTATTGACTGCGGCAGCGATTGCGATCCTCTATAAAGAGAACGCCTCGCTGTCCGGTGCCGAAGTCGGCTGCCAAGGCGAAGTCGGCGTCGCCTGTTCGATGGCGGCGGGCGCCCTGGCCGAAGTGCTGGGCGGTACGCCGGAACAGGTGGAGAACGCGGCCGAAATCGGCATGGAACATAATCTGGGCCTGACCTGCGATCCGGTCGGCGGTTTGGTGCAGGTACCCTGCATCGAGCGGAATGCAATGGGGTCGGTTAAGGCGATCAACGCGGCGCGGATTGCACTGCGTGGCGACGGTTCGCATTTCGTGTCGTTGGACAAGGTGATCAAGACCATGCGCGAAACCGGCGCCGACATGAAAACCAAATACAAGGAAACGTCGCGAGGCGGATTGGCTGTGAATTTGATCGAGTGCTGAAAAAGCTGGTTCAATCGCCATTGAGTTCAATAGGCCAAAAATGCCCGATAGCCATCCTCCTTTAGTACGAATTTTTATAAGCATTTTTTATACGTTATCGTACCATTTGGGCTTCAGCCTCTCTTAAGCCCAAATGTTTGACGGTGGCGAACATTATCCTAAAAGCTCAAGAAATCGATCCACTTGCTCAGCTTCGGTCGCAAAGCTGGTAACCAAGCGCACCAACACTTCGTGTTCACCTAACAGGCCGGGATTTGCGCGTGGCGGATTCCACCGATAAAAAACGGCGCCTTTTTCAAGGAGTCGATCCGCGTGTGCTTTATCCAAAATCGCAAATACTTCATTGGCCTCTGCGGGCCATGCTAAACGTGCATGTTTAGCGCTAACAATGCCATTTCGCAAGCGCTCGGCCATCGCATTGGCATAACGCGCCAGGTCTAACCAAAGCACATTGTGTAAATAAGCATCGAATTGAGCAGCGATAAATCGGCTTTTTGAAAACAGCTGTGCGGCGCGTTTACGGATAAACGGTAAATCTTTGGACAATTGCGGATTCATAAATACCAAGGCTTCGGCACACCAGCAACCATTTTTGGTTGCACCGAAAGAGACGATATCCACGCCCAGTTTCCAGGTCATTTCCGCCGGCGTTAGTTGCAACGCCACCAATGCATTCGCAAAACGGGCGCCGTCCATATGCAGGGGTAAACTGTAAGTTCGTGCAATCTCCGCAATGGCTGCAATTTCATCCGACTGATAAAGCGTACCGATTTCGGTAGCCTGGGTAATGGAAATCGCCATCGGTTGCCCGACATGAACAAAATTAGGCGGAAAACGCTCGATTTCGGCTTTGAGATTGCGCGGGTCGATTTTACCGTTATCGCCATCCACCGGCGCCAGGCGTGCGCCATGCGTAAAAAACTCCGGCGCCCCGCATTCATCTTCCAGCATGTGCGCTTCGCGGTGACAAAAGGAAACGCCGCCCGGACGGTTGACGGCAGCCAGCGCCAGCGAATTAGCCGCTGTACCGGTGCTGACAAAATAAACCGCAACTTCACGTTCGAATAGCTCGTTAAATCTTAGTTCAATGTGGCGATCGAGTGCGCTTGCGCCATAAGGCGCTGAAAATCCAGCGGCGGCTTCCAGCAAGCGTTGCGAAATCGCAGGGTGCGCACCGGCCCAATTATCGGATGCAAAATTCATAGTGAGTGTGTTTAGATGCTTAATTTAATAAAAGGAGTTGGTTGTAGTTTATGCAGTTTTTGTTCAAGACTTAACATTTAAAAATTGTAACGATTTTGTGTTGCTTCACAATGCCGGCTTTTAGTAAGCTGTTTAGGGGGATGTTTAAACAAAATCCCTCGTCTTAAGGAAAATATTCAGTGTATTAATCGTTTCATAAGTTCTTGCACTGGAGGTTTTTGGATGCGGCGGATTTTGACGCCGTTGTCCCGGTCCCAGGACGCCGTGAATACATCCCTGTAGGCTTTAATCGGCGTCCTGCCTCCTAAACCTGGGACCGGGACAACGGCGTCAAAATCCGGATCATCCGGGTATTTAAGCCTGCTTAGTTCTACTTTGTCAGATTACATAAACAATGTTTTTAAGGTCGATTTTCGACAGAGAAAGCCGGACTTGTTTGCTGTGTAGGGTATGCATCGCATACCTTTTTTAAGCCTTGGAGCATTCAAGGCCCGAAAAGGTATGCGATGCATACCCTACAATATAATCTGACAAAGTAGAATTAGTGCAAGAACTTATGAAACGATTAATAGTTGTGAGCAAGCACTATAGGTTAATTCTATGTCCGATTGTTGTTCGAATACCCACGCAAAAATTTCGCTGAATTGTCCGTTGTGCGGTTCGGTTTGCAAATCTGTTGAAATGCGGACGGTTTACCATCAGTTAAGGTTTCCGGAGAACCAAGGGGTTGCAGCCGATAC
Organism: uncultured Pseudomonadota bacterium; assembly: GCA_963765965.1. Lineage (GTDB taxonomy): Bacteria > Pseudomonadota > Gammaproteobacteria > Methylococcales > Methylomonadaceae > Methylomonas. The sequence goes on along the minus strand of CAVXZR010000128.1, from coordinate 26,963 downwards.
CTATTTTTTTTGCCCTACCAAACATTGTTCAATCGGTTATTTTTCAATTGCCGGAAACACAGTACCCAAACAACTTTTAAGCACGTATCAAGAAATTCAGGATGACAAGCTTTGTTATTGTTTCGATATCGATGCTGGCGACTATTTAGCATCGTTACGCAGCCATCCTACCGGCTCATCAATTAAAAACTTTGTCATTCAGCGAACAAAATCGGGCGACTGCGCTTGTGAAATCAGAAATCCATCCGGACAATGCTGTTTAGGAAAATTTAAAGATTTGGAAAAACGGCAAGGTACAATATTTGCGATTTCAGATAGAAGTGCTAACCCGGATTAACCATTCCGGCGCATGGTTTAATATCCAGGCTTCGAAGGCTTTATCCAACCCGCTCAAAATCAGGATACCCACCGCCAACAACAGTGCGCCGAGCAGCATTTTTCCGGTTTTGCCGGTCATAATCAGCTTGGACTTGAACCTAGACATGGCTTGTTGCGACAAGCTGCCCAGAACGATCAAGGGCAATCCTGCGCCGATACCGAATAGCGCCATGACCAACGCGACTTGACCGAGATTCTGCCCTTGACTCGCCAAAGTGATGGTTGCCCCCAGCGTAGGGCCGACACAAGGACTCCACACAACCCCCAATACCAGTCCCAGCAGAAACTGACCGGTCAAACTATCCGCCGAGATCCGTTCCAGCAAAGGCTGTCCCGCACTGCTGAAACCCGATACGGCAGTTGCGAATAGCTGTTGTAAGTGATCGGACAGCATCACAGCGCCGAACAGGATCAACAAACCGGCTGCCAGGTTACGGAACAGCATTTGGTCCAAACTTATCGCACTGCCCAAGGTTGCAAAGAACAAGCCCAGGACTGTAAAGGATAAAGTCAGGCCGAAGGCTAAAGCGAAGGGCCCCAACCGATGAGTCGAGAGCGCGGTCCCTACTAAAATCGGAATCAGCGGCAATACGCACGGCGATAAGGTCGAGAGAATCCCGGCGGCGAAACTGAGTCCGTAAGTGCTCAATGCCGCTAACATGACATGTCGGCCCGTTCTTTACAGTGCTTTGTTGAGTAGTGCTGCGATACCTGTCTCACTGGTATCGCCCAAGCTGCGCCCGACTTCCCGCCCCGCCTTGAAAACGATCAGCGTACTTTGTTTATTGGCATTAAACGCCTTTACAACTTGGCTTTGCTGATCGAAATCAACTCGCAACGCGTTAATGCCTTGGTATTCGGACTTTTTAAGCAGTTTAGCGATGAGGGGTGCTTGCGCTCGGCAAGTGGGGCACCAATCTGCATGGATGGCGATCAGGATAGGCAAGCCTTGTTGCTGAAGGTTGTCGAATGTTTCCTGGGTAAAAGACTGCTCGCCGGCAAAAGCAGGGCTGAGCATCATCAACAGGAAGATGGAACGGAATAAATTAATCATTGTTTACCTCTATAAATTTTATTGGAGTTGGTTTTAAAACCAGTTAAACATTCAATGTCAAAGAGATCCAAGCGTCAATATCATCATAACCCCCCCATCCAGTTCTAACCGAAAAGATTTTGTAAGGAAATCGAAAATTTCCCGACTAAATTTATCTGCTTGAAAACAGTTGCTTTCGGTGTACTCTTTATTGTCCAAATTCCAAATGCACTTTCATAAGAAACCTATATGATTATGATTAAATTTTTGAACTGGCAGCCGTAAAATCTTCTCGCGGAATCTCTGCTGATGGCGTAAACGACCCTGTTAGCAGAAATTGGTGCTAACAGGGCTAAGCACTGTTGCCACCGTAAGTCATCGAGCCGAATTTTCCGGCAAAGACTAAAAACCGGTTTTATTATATTCGCACTCAGCACTCATCTGAAACAAACGAGGAAATCATGACTACCAGCATCGAAATCAGCGAATCGGTCCGCCATTATTATGGCGAGGTTCTGCAATCCAGCAACGATCTGAAAACCAGTGCCTGCTGCAGCATCGACGCCATGCCCGCTTACCTAAAAGCTTTACTGGCCGGCTTGCATCCGGAAGTTTTGGAGCGTTTTTACGGTTGCGGCTCGCCGTTGCCCCCGGCTCTGAACGGCAAAACCGTGCTGGATTTAGGCTGCGGAAGCGGACGCGATTGTTATTTGTTGTCGAAACTGGTCGGTCCCGGCGGACGGGTGATAGGCGTGGACATGACGCCGGAACAGTTGGAAATCGCGCTGCGTCACAGGGAATGGCATGCCGAACGCTTCGGTTTTGCCAATGTCGAGTTTTTGCACGGCCATATCGAAAATCTGGCTGCTGCCGGCATCGCCGATAATAGCATCGATGTGGTGGTATCCAATTGCGTGATCAACTTGTCGCCGGAAAAACCTAAAGTGCTGGCGGAAATCTTCCGGGTCCTTAAACCGGGCGGCGAATTGTACTTTTCCGACGTATTCGCCGACCGCCGCATTCCTGATGCTTTAAGGCAAGACCCGGTTTTGCTGGGCGAATGCCTGGGCGGCGCCTTGTATTGGGAAGACTTCCGACGGATTCTCGACAGCCTCGGCTGTCCGGATGTGCGGGTCGTCAAACAGAATGCCATCAGTCTCGACGATCCCGAGGTGGCCGTCAAAATCGGCATGGTGAAATTTCGTTCGGTCACCGTTCGCGCTTTCAAACTGCCGCTGGAAGACCGTTGCGAGGATTTTGGCCAGGTAGCCAGTTATCTCGGCACCATACCCGAACATCCCCATGCCTTCGAACTTGACGATCATCACCACTTCGAAACCTTGCGGCCCTTGCGGGTCTGCGGCAATACCGCCGATATGCTGGCCGGCAGCCGCTATGCCGAACATTTTCAGGTCCTCGGCGAAAAATCCCGGCATTTCGGGCTGTTCGATTGTAGTCCCGGCCCGCAAAGCGACTCGACGGGGAATAGCGGGGCGTGTTGTTAAACCCATTGCGGGAATACTTTTTCTACCCAACTGTCATGAAGAAGATTTCCAGCACCCCGGAGCATGAAAGGCACTCCAATAAACCAAGGATTTATAGGATGCTACTGAGCGATAGCGAAGCGCATCAATCGCGATTCTATCCAAAAAGTGATTTTCATAATAACAGCCGATGGAACGTCGGCACTAATGCTTGGTCGTATTTGAAAATTGCACCGAACAAATTATCAGGTTAACTAATTTTATAATCAAATCAAAGCCATGTCCCATAAAACAGACTACGACTTATGCATCATCGGCGGCGGCGCAGCCGGTTTGGTGGTTGCCGCCGGCGCTGCGGTACTGGGCGCTAAAGTGATTTTGGTGGAAAAACAGGCCCTAGGCGGCGATTGCCTGCATTACGGCTGCGTACCCAGTAAAACCCTGATCCATAGCGCAAAAGTCGCCCACACGCTACGCAACGCCGGGCGGTTCGGTATTGCCGCGCAAACGCCGGTTATCGATCTCGCCGCTGTCATGCAGCGGGTACAGTCGGTCATCCAACAAATCGAGCCGAACGACAGCCCGGAACGTTTTACGGCGCTGGGGGTGGAAGTCGTGTTCGGTGCCGGACAATTTACCGGCCCCGAAACTTTTGCTGTAAACGACAGGGTGTTGCGAGCTAAACACTTTGTACTCGCTACCGGTACGCGCCCGGCCATTCCGCCGCTGCCCGGCCTTGGGGAAATACCGTATTTGACCAATGAAACGCTGTTTGCCGTGCGGGAAAACATCCGGCATTTACTGGTATTGGGTGGCGGTCCGATAGGCTGCGAAATCGCGCAAAGCCTAAGCCGGCTTGGCAGCCAGGTAACCTTATTTGATCTTGCCCCGCGTCTGCTTCCAAGAGAAGACGAGGATATAACCGCAGTGGTAACCGAACAATTTCAGCAGGAAGGTATAGCATTGCATTTCGGCATACAAGTTGTGGAACTTGCAGCAAATAACGGCGAAATCCGGGTGATGTTGGAACATCCGCAACAAGGCCGGTACTGGTTGCAGGGTAGTCATCTGCTGATCGCCGCAGGCCGCAAAGCCAATTTGGAAAACTTAGGCCTGGAGCAGGCCGGTGTAACCGTCAGCAACGGCAGACTGGAGTTGGATGCCCGCTTGCGCACCAGCAACCCTCGCATCTATGCCTGCGGCGATGTCGCCGGTCCCTATCTATTCACCCATATGGCTGAACATCAGGCCGGCGTGGTGTTAAGAAATACGCTGTTCCGCTGGCCGAGCAAGGCACAAACCCGCAATATTCCCTGGTGCACCTACACCGATCCGGAATTGGCGCGGGTCGGCTTATCGGAAAGCGAAGCCCTACAACAAAACATAGCCCATCGCGTCTATCGATTCCCGTTCGCCGACATTGACCGGGCCGTCACAGCAGGCGAAACCGCCGGCCTGGCGAAAATCATCACCACGCCCGGCGGTAAACTGCTGGGTGCCTGTATCGCCGGTCTGCAAGCCGGTGAACTGATCGCCGAATATGTGCTGGCCATCAGCAAAGGCATGAAAGCCGGGGATTTGAGTAGTACCATCCACATCTATCCCACTCTCGCGCAAATCAATCGCCGCGTCGCCGATCAACGCCTTAAGGAAGCTTTGACGCCGAAACGGCGAGAGTGGTTGAAACGGATTTTCGGGTTACGGGGGTAAAACCATCTACCGATCCTGTGTTTTTGCCGTAGGGCGGAACCCGATAGGGGTTCCGCCACTTCGAAGCCGATAAACGTCTGCATAGGCTGTTTAAAATGATCGGCAGGAAATGCGATGAGTTTTATGATAACCCGCGAAAGGTGGTTCGCCTATCGGCATCCACCCTACGTTATAATTCAAACTCACTTCGCCGCTGGCGGTATCGCAGGTGAAATCCAAACGAAGATCGGGCGGCGATTCAAATTGGAATCAAACAGCACCTAACTGGTCTCGCCCTACGTTATCGCCTGGGCCGTAGCGAACCAAGGACTAAGCGTGGCGGATAAGTTAAGCGATCAATAAGTGCGGAAATTTATGCATCGCTTGATATTACATAAGCAAAAAAATCTATTTCCAGGGATCATTTGAAACAAAACACTTTATTTTTGTCTAGCTGGATAAGCAGAACAGAACGCCGCTGATTTTTTGTGACTTCATTTAAAAATACGAACATAAAGCCGAAACGCACAGTTGGAACCTATAATTTACCCAGCATCGATCTAGGAGAAAAATATGCAGAAAAATCAAATAATAATACTGTTGCTGATAGTGGCGGTATTCATATTTCTGATCCTGGGCGGCCAGCAATGGCTGAGTCTGGAGGCCATCCGCAGCCATCGCGACCAATTAACCCTGTTTACCGAGCAGCATTATTTGATCATGCTGCTGGCTTGCAGCCTGGTCTATAGCCTGTCCACCGCGCTAAGCCTGCCAACCGGAACGGTGCTGTCCCTGCTGCTGGGCTTTTTATTCGGTCGCTGGATAGGCGGTTTTGTGATTGTGGTATCCGCGACCATCGGCGCGACCGCTGTGTTCTGGCTGGCCAGGTATTTGTTCGCGGAGTGGGCGGAACGGCGCATGCAAGGCCATGAGGGGGCAAAAAAAATCATTGACGGTTTTCAGGCCGACGCTTTTAATTACCTGCTGTTCCTGCGGCTGGTGCCGCTATTTCCGTTTTGGCTGGTGAATCTGGCTCCGGCCTTTACACCGGTCAGCCTGCGCGTTTATGTCATCACCACCTTTCTGGGCATTATGCCCGGCAGCTTTATTTACGCTAATTTAGGCCAGTCGCTGGGCAGTATCGAACGCCTGGATCAGTTGCTGTCCGCACAGACTTTATGGGCCTTGGCCTTGTTAGGAGTATTATCTTTATTGCCGGTCATCGTCAAGCGTTATCAGGCATTACGCTTAAACGGAGATTCTCGATGAGAGTGCTTTTAATCAGCCTGCTGGCGTTTTTAGCCTTTGACACTGCGCTAGCAGATGGCGGCAAGCTGATTATCGGCGATTTTAGCAACAACCGCCTCGACGGTTGGGAGCCAAAACACTTTAAAGGCGAAACCCGCTATCGACTGCAAACCGTGGATGGCGTCATGGTGCTCAAAGCCGATAGTCAGGCGTCGGGTTCCGGCCTGTTTAAAGAGCAGCGCATCGATCTTGAACAAACCCCGTATTTGAACTGGTCCTGGCGTATCGCCAATCGGCTGGAGGGCTTGAATGAACAATCCAAGGCCGGCGACGATTATGCGGCGCGGATTTATGTGGTCATCAAAGGCGGCCTGGCATTTTGGCAAACCAAAGCAATCAATTACGTTTGGGCGAGTAATAGTAGCAAAGACAGTGTCTGGCCGAATGCTTTCGCCGGCGAGCATGCCATGATGCTGGCTGTGCGCGGCCCGGAAGCGCCTCTGAATACCTGGCAAAACGAGAAGCGCAATGTCCGCGCCGATCTAAAAACGCTTTTCGGCGAAGACTTGCGCTATATAGATGCCGTGGCGCTGATGACCGATACCGATAATAGTAATAAACAGGTGACGGCCTTTTACGGCGACATCTGGTTTTCCAAGGACTAAGCATGCACGATACCCGGCCGCTACTCGCCGACAACGATTTTCCGAAGATATTTCGCAAACCCCTGGAAATCCTGCAAGTCAATCTCGGTTATCTGTGTAACCTCAGTTGTGTGCATTGCCACGTCAGTGCCGGCCCAAAACGCACGGAACTGATGAGTCCGGAAGTTCTGGAGCAACTATTGGCGCTGCTTAAAGCGGCTAATATTCACACCCTGGATTTAACCGGCGGCGCGCCGGAAATGCATCCGCAGTTTCGCTATCTGGTAACGGAAGCCGGAAAACTTGGCGTTAAAGTCATAGACCGCTGCAATTTAACTATTCTGGAGGTTGAAGCTTATGCCGGAATGGCGGAATTTCTGGCGCAACAGCAAGTGGAAATAACCGCCTCTTTGCCTTGCTATCTGGAGGAAAATGTCGACAAACAACGCGGCAAGGGCGTGTTCAAGGACAGCATAACCGCTCTGCAACGCCTGAACAGCCTGGGTTATGCCCAACCCGGCAGTCCCTTACAGTTAAATCTGGTTTTTAATCCGCAAGAGCCGGTACTGCCGCCCGATCAATACGCCCTGGAACAGGCCTATAAGCGGCATTTGTTCGAGGAATTCGGCATTGTCTTCAACCGGCTGTATGCGATTGCCAATATGCCGATACAACGTTTCGGCAGCATGTTGATCAGTCAGGGCCGGTTTTCGGCCTATCTGGACTTATTGCGTAACGGCTTCCGAGCCGAAAACCTTAGCCAGGTCATGTGCTTGAATACGCTGAGCATAGACTGGCAAGGCTATGTCTACGATTGCGATTTTAACCAGATGCTGGACATGCCCTTGACCGATAGCGGTAACAGCCGGTTGCATATAAAGGAATTACTGCCGGAAATTTTGCAGGGCAGGGCTATTGCCACCGCAGCGCATTGCTACGGCTGTACGGCCGGCAGGGCAGCAGTTGCGGCGGTGCCTTTGAAACCGGAAAATCGTGATCCCGCAACTCAGCATTATCATGCCGGTCCTCAACGAAGCCGGGCAAATCGGCTCCGGACTGCAAGCCTTGCAGCCGCTGCGCGGACTGGCGGAATTGCTGCTGGTCGATGGCGGCAGCAACGACGGCAGTGCACAAATCGCCGAACCGCTTGTGGATGAAATCCTGCACAGCCCGCGCGGCAGAGCCCGGCAGATGAATGTCGGCGCAAAGCAGGCGCAGACTGAGGTGCTGCTGTTTTTGCATGCCGATACCTGTTTGCCGGACAATGCCACGAATTTGATATTACAAGCCGTTAACGCCGGTTATCTCTGGGGCCGATTCGATGTCGCTTTCGACTGCCCTGATAGCGTTTACCGCCTGATAGCGTTTATGATGAATCAACGTTCGCGCTTAACCGGCATCGCTACCGGCGATCAAGCACTGTTCATGACCCGTCAGGCTTTTCAAACAGTGGGCGGTTTTCCGGATATCGCATTGATGGAGGATATCGCCATCAGCGCAAAACTTAAAAAACTCGGCAAACCTTGCTGTTTAAGCGCTAAAGTCGTCACCTCCGCCCGGCGTTGGCAACGGCATGGCGTGCTTAAAACCATTCTGTTCATGTGGTGGTTGCGGCTGTGTTATTTTTTGGCGCCGATCCTGATCGGCTGGCGGCGCGCTATTATCGAGGGTATTAATGGAAATCTGGTGGCGCTTCGGCGTTTTTTTGGGTATTTTTATGGCGATGGCGACTTGGGAATATTTCCAACCGCTACGTCAATTAAGTCTAAAACGTAAACGCCGCTGGCCCATTAATCTGGGTCTGGCGGTGTTGGCTATCGTTATCATACGTTTCAGCGTCGGTGCCGCCGCTTGGCAAGCCGCTATTTGGGCTGCCGACAACAAGCTGGGTTTATTCAACAATTTGCCGGTTTCTCAGGGTGTAAACATAGCGCTCAGTCTGCTCTTGCTGGATCTGGCGATTTACGCGCAACATATCGCCGCACATCGCTGGCGCTGGTTCTGGCGTTTGCACCAGGTACATCATAGCGACCCGGATTTTGACACCAGTACTGCGGTCCGCTTTCATCCTTTCGAAATCATGTTGTCCATGCTATATAAGGTGGTGCTGGTTTTGTTGCTTGGAGCCGATCCGGGCGCCGTGATTGCCTTCGAGATAATACTTAATGGTTGTGCGCTTTTCAATCACGGCAATGTCAGCCTGCCGCCTGCCGTGGAACGCGGGTTGCGGTTTTTGCTGGTGACACCGGATATGCACCGTATCCACCATTCGGCTTTTACGGTAGAAACCGATAGCAATTACGGTTTTTCGCTATCCTGCTGGGATCGCTTATTCAAAACCTATACGGCCAAGCCGAAACAGCCGCAAACCGAAATGGTCATCGGTTTGCGCGAATATCGGGATGACGCCGAACTGGGCTTTAACAAACTGCTGCTGATGCCGTTCCGGTTGTTACGCGGACGTTAAACGGCGCCGGGTTATGGATTATCAATTTCCCGACAGCGTACTATTGGTTTTTTGCAAAGCGCCGGTTGCCGGTCAGGTTAAAACCCGTCTACAGCCGCAACTTTCTGCTGAGCAAGCCGCCGAAGCTCATCGGCAATTGACCCGTTTTACTTTGGATCGGGCTTTTCAACAATCCTTATGCGAAGTCCGGCTTTACTGTGCGCCCGATACAGAACATCCGTTTTTTTTGCAATGCGCCGAAGATTATCGACTGACCCTGGCAACTCAACACGGCGGCAATCTCGGCGAGAAAATGTCTAATGCTTTTTTTGAGGTCTTAACAAGCTATAAACACGCCATCCTGATCGGTTGCGACTGCCCGAGTTTGACGGTTGCCGATCTCCAGCAGGCCCTAGGCTATTTGCAAAACGGTGCGGAAGCAGTCATTGCGCCAGCCTCAGATGGCGGCTATGTGTTGATAGGTCTGAACAAGCCGCAACCGGCTTTGTTTGAAAATATCGTCTGGGGCAGCGGGAACGTCATGAGCGATACCTTGCAACGCGCTGCCTATGCAGTTATTACGGTGCAACAGCTCGGTTTGCAATGGGATGTGGATACGACTGAGGATTGGAGCCGTTTTATGGCTAAGGTTTGAGCCGGTTTCCGGCTTTAACAGCGACAATCGGCAAGATCAAGGCAGTCCATTACATCTATAGTCGATTCATGAGCGGAACGGGGTAGGTACTCCGTATACTGCTATAGCCTATGAAGCCCTATGGATGATCGTTTGTTGCCTTAAACAGTTCCGGCCATTTTTCTGCCCAGCAACAATGATGATCAAAATCCGCAATCGGTAAAAAATGAATTTTCTGCTGATTGGGGAATTGGTCTACAAACGATTTAATGATTTCAGGCTGAATATCGCGATCAGCCGTACCGACAAAATGCCATTGTTCAATCCGGCTTAATTGATTGATTTCATCAGCCGGATTCAAAGAGCCAGCCAGTTCAGAAACATGATGCCGCTCTGTCCACAGGCGGTGATTGAGATTGCCTGCAATGGTAATCAGCTTTATAACATCATCCCTTCTGGCAGCTACTAAAGCGGCAATTGCACCACCACCGGAGTAGCCAACCAAGTAGATCTGTCTGGAGACAAACTTCCGTTTCAATTGATTGATGGCTTGATTGGTTGCATTGACTACCGTTAATGAAAAGCGTTTGCCCAACCAGTATTGATCTGAGCAATGACTTGCAACCGCATCAGTAAACTGACAGGGCCGAGCCAGATAAGCTGCATTGCCCTGAGGTTGAGCAAGTGCTAGCCGTAATGCGACGGGATCAATCGGGGTGGGGTCAGTTGATGGCTGGGTTGGAGAAACCCAGGCAGAACCGTCGCCTTCAATGTAGATCGTCAGGGTTGATGATTGAGTATGCGTGTTGGGGATGTAGGCGGCCAGGGTAAAATCTCCTGCATCCAGATTAATTCGGTGCCATTGTCGATGATTCGCCAGTTTGTCGGCATTGGTGGTACGCTCAGCCGGGGTTAGTATTAGAGCGCATCCGGATGAGATAAAACAGGATATAACAATGGATAAGATGTGTATTGCCATCCTTGGCAAATGATCTGCTAAACAGACGATGATCAAAGCACCAAATACAGCGGCTGGATCAAAACACCCATTTTGCGGTTGCTTGCGCGGTATGCGATTGATAGCCGGAGCCAAAGTTAACATCGTAACCTACAGTGGCTGTAAAGTTATCCTGAGTAAACACTTTTATACCTGTGCCCACCGTTCCGGTATTGTGATCGAGACTTTGACCCGGGGTGGCAAAGGCGCTGCCGCCACCGGCGAAACTGGTCGTGGTGGTCACGCCGCTGTTCAGGATGTCGTAATGCCAAAAGGTACGCAGATAAGGCTGGGTTTTAAAGCCCATAATATCCATGTCTTTATTTAAGGAAACACCCAAGCTGCTTCTTAAACGATCCGCATTCACTGAACCCACGTTCAAATCCAAAGCGCCTGCGCCGCTTTCACTATAACCGTATTGTGAAATGTGGTTCCAGTCTAAGCGTACTATCGGTGTCAGGCTGGTGGTGTCGGTAATCACAAACGGCAACCCGCCGCCAATTCTCACGCCCCAGGCGTCGCCGTCGAAATTGCCATTGGCAACACCGGTTAACCCGGTGTTGCGAACGCCGGCGTAATTTTGTCTGGCGTAAGCAACCATGCTTTCAATATAACCGTCGCCAACCGGTTTGCTGCCGTAAGCGGAAATTTGATAAGAATTGATGGAGTTAGTATCGCCGGATTGCTGATCATTGTAATTGACGTTGGTTTTGGTATAGGTAAAGCTTAAGCCGGCAATTGCGCCATCGCCATATAGGTGGTCAAAGCCGCCGGATAATCCCCAGTTGCTGCCGTTATAACCGCCAAACCCACTTTTGGCGGATTGATCCATGCCGCCGCCAAAAGGTTTAAACCAAAAACCGTCCATAGTGGTGCTATCCCCGGAGTTCATGCCGGTGATACGGGTACGGAATGGGTCCAATCTATAGCTGATTTGGTCAAAGGTGGATAGTACGGTGTTGCGAGACGACAATTGTGCTGAGCGATTGGTAACAGGCGTGATTCTTTGCAGTGCCGCGCTTTGTTGCGCGGGCGATAGGGCAGTCAATGCGGTAATGACATTCGCCATAGCCCCGCTGCCGCTACCCAGCCCATTAATTGTTGTGGCTGCGCCATTAGTGATGAAATTACCGGACAGCAAATGCTGCGCATAAGCCGTAGGACTATAAGCCGCAGGACTATAGGAACCGGTTACGTTCAAATCCCAATTCGTACTGGAGCCTTCTTCCACCAAATGCCAGGTTGCTGCGCCTAAATGTCCGCTAAAGTTAGATATTTGGCTTGAATTGATCCCTTGCAGAACCCCGGTATACAGATTCGTCGTTAAGGTTGATAAAGAAGAGACGCCAAAAATAGTGTTCCCGCTTGGCGAGACCCCGACTAGTTGTCCATAGTTACTCGTAGAATAAACAATTACATTGTAATTAGTTGGCAGATTGCCACTAAAATAAAAATTGCTCTGGGAATTATTCATTACTGAAATAGAACCAAAATTATATAAATCGCCATAAGCGCCGGTAATCATACCGGTATTGGTCAAGGTGGTAATGGCGCCGGAATTGATAATGCCAATATAAGAGCTAGATGTAATGGTTCCGGTGTTGTTAATGGTTCCAACACTACCGCTTGCAATGTTGACGCCCGCGCCATATAAGGAAATAACGCCGTTGTTTGTTAAAGTGCCAATGGAATTGCTTGTATAAATTCCAAAGGCACTTGCATCATGGGTAGAATTAATCGTTCCGTTATTGGTTAATGTGGTAATTTGACCGGTGTTGTAGACACTTAAACCATTAGCATTATCCCCGGCGATAGTAGCTGAAGAATTGATAGTGACTGAACCACCATTGGCCCCGGTTCCTGAATAAACAATGCTGCCGCAGTCACTGGAAATGGTGACATTGTTGGAAGAGCCGGTGCATACGGCAGCAATTGAAGGCGAGGAATACAATGTCGCAATAGCCGAACTCAGGGCTATTTTCTTTAACGTTATTTTCATTTATTTTTCTTGTCAGGAATATTTTTACTTGTTCACAGCCTGGATGAACAGTTTTCAATTTATTGTATTACCTCGGCTGTTTAACCACAGCACGTATCCGGTTTCATTCTGAGTGTGTTATAAAGCCCACCTTTATTAAACAAGGCGTTCTCCTACATAAACACTCAGGGCGATGACTGCTCTAAATCCAAATCTAGCAAACCGCCGTTATAAAAATTGATTATTTGTTATGAAATCCGGAAGCAAGAACGATTTATTGAAGGGATTAAATATTAGTTGGCTGGTACAGCCCGACTTGAATGCCGATATCCTGGGAGGGTTTCTTCCGCGAACGGAAACCTTGCAAAAAATCCAGTTGCCAATAGCGGCCGAGATAGGCAGTGGTTTTTTTGAAACCTTGGAAATTGCCGATATGGCGGTGTTCCGGGCGGTGCATCATTTTAATGAATCGGTGAATCTGCCCTGGACTCCGCTGGGTGAATTTAGAGCAAAATTTCAGGAACCTACGTTGTTTGCGCATATGCTTAACCATGGCCGAGTCAGGCATCAGGAACATCTGCCGGAAAAAGAATTGATTCATACCCCAGACAAGGGACTGTTTCGGTACAGCCGGGAGCTTTGGGTAGAAACCTTTGCCGACCCTGCGCGCAGCTTTGAGATGTATGGTTTGCGTATCGGGCAGGCCCATCTTAGCCGCTTAATCGGTGATGAATTGTCTTCGCAATTGCTTGTGGCTTTGGGGTTTGAGCGCTCCGGCGATGTGCAAACGGTAACGATTCCTCATGCCATTTCTTTGGTTTTGCATGCGTGTCCGTCAGGCGATCTGGAAGGAAAGTTATTGCTGCTTCATGCTCAGGCCAAGGTAATGGAATATTTGGTGTTATTGTGCAGAAATTTCAATCTCAATCAAAAACCCGTAGTACGGGAAACTCAGCAAAGGCGAAGCATGTTGGTGCAATTTCATCGGGAATTTAGTCAATTGAATGGCAAGCTGCCGAATTTGGAAGACTTGGCAAAAGAATACGGCACGACATCCCGAACCTTGAACGAGGATTTTAAACGGGAATATGGGCAATCCATTTATGCCTATTTAACTACCTGCCGTTTGCGTGAAGCGTATGCGGCGTTGTTGGAGTCTGATATTCCGATTAAAGTCCTGGCCCATAGAATGGGGCATACTCATGTCAGTAATTTTATCGCAACCTTTAAAAAGCAATTTGGGTGTACACCCGGTTCATTGCGCAAGCGAGATATGACGTAATCCAAGGTTGGCTCTAGATTATGCTTTAATATATTGTACTAAAAATAGTAACTATTCAGTGAATTCTTGATACGCCCATCAATTCGATGAAATTGAAAGTGTTTTGGTACGCCCCTGGTGGGTTACGATGCGCCCAACGAATTTAGCTTTATCTAAACTCAAGGAGTTGCGCATCTAACCCACCCTACGCTGAATAATTACTAAAAATATTATAAAACTCGCATGAATAATCCTTTTGAATACCTTTTATTCCAAGCAAAACGAAACCCTCAATTACCAGCTGTTTATTATGGCAATGGTTTGTTCACCTTTGAGCAGCTTTATGTTTTATCCAAGCAATTAGCGCTAACGTTTAGAAAGCAGGGAATGCTGCCGGAACAGATTGTCAGTATTCAAATTCAAAATCCGGTTTTACATGCCGCAGTCACTCTAGCGTTATTTCATGAAGCAGTCCTGGCCTGTTCGATGCAAAATCATGCGTCTCTGCCGGAAGAAATTCAGGCGCATTTTTCACATTAGCGATCCTGAATCATTAGCAACCGCGCCCAAGTCGGAACAACTCATTTTGGTTGATCGCCTCTGGCTGGAGACGGTCTATCAGGAAAAAACCAATATTGAGGCCATTCCTTACCCATCAAAACAAAGTCTGTGCAGACTGATTTTATCATCCGGCACGACCGGGGAACTCAAAGCTATTCCAATGACTTGGGATATTTTGGAAAAAAGATGTTTTGATAGGCATGTTTTTGATCCTCAGCGCGGCTGCGAACTGGCTTTGTTTGACCTTTCAACCAGCATTGGTTTGTATGCGCTGTTTAAAGCGTTGATGAGCGGATTGCCATTGGTGTTTCCATTTGATTACCAGCAAATACAAAAAGACTTCAAACACCTTGATATTACCAATATCAGTGGTTCACCCTCTCATCTAAGTTCATTGCTTAACCAGATGGATCTGCAAACTGATATCCGCCCTAATCCGGTAAAAGCCATCACCTTGACCGGAAGTCTGGCCAGGCCGCAATTGTTAGCGCTGATCAGCAATAAACTTTGCAAAAATATTACCATCTATTATGCCGCTACGGAAACCAGCCGAATTGCTTCGTTTTGCGCAAATTCTTCCTTCAATTCAATCGATACCGCTGGATATTTATTCCCAAACGTCATTGTTGAAATTGTTGATGAACAACATAAGGTATTAAGCCAAGGTCAAGTGGGTCTAATTCGTATTAAAACCCCTTACATGGTGCATGAATATTTTAATCATCCTCTCGCTACGGCGGCATCATTTCAGGATGGATGGTTCTATCCGGATGATCTGGGATTTTTGCGTGAAGATGGTATGCTGATATTGGCTGGTCGTCGAACCGATCTCATCAATATTGGCGGAGCAAAAGTTAATCCCAATAAAATAGATCAATTTTTAATCAAGCAGACAGGGGTGCTGGATGCCTTGAGTGTCGGCATTGAAAACGAATTGGGTATTGAAAATATTTGGACCGCCATTGTTGTTCAGAAAAATACTCATTTATCTGAACTGCATGAAAAAGTTGCAAAACTTGAACCCATCTATCGACCGGCAAAAATGATTGTGGTGGATGATATTCCTAGAAATCAGGCCGGGAAACCCTTGCGCACAGAGTTGAAAAAATTATTTTTACAAAATTGACTACCAACCTATAAAATCAATTGAGTCTGCCCCTAATACTACTTCCGTGTCGAGTAATGACAATTTCCTCGCCTTGCGCCACGCGTTCAAGCAGCGCTGATAAATGTGTTTTGGCTTCGAAAGCGCCTATTGTAATCATATTGTGTAAGATTCAGGTCTATTATATTGATTGATATATCATACAGTGCTTATAGGATGCTGCCGACGTCAGGAGGCGCATTTTTCGCGAAAGATGCGCTTCGCTATCGCTCAGAACATCCTATAACATATTGTTTTAGTTTAAAGTATTATTACGCTGAATACTTACTAAGTACCACACATTTTATGAAATTTCTTTGTGTTGACAAACACAACACATTATACTGCTGCTTGCAAGAGAACCTAGTTTAACTGGTAATGCATTTATGAATGCACAACAAAAACCCGCCGAAGTAAATATACATCTTCGCGCCCGCGCACATGACAGAATGCTGACTGACCAAGCAGCCGAATTGCTTGGTTCAAACCGTTCGCAGTTTATGATGGCATCTGCGCTAAAGGAAGCTAAGAATGTAATACTTGACCAAACTTCGCTTTTTGTCGATAACAAGGCATTCCAGCAGATTCTTGACTGGCTGGACGCACCTGCAACACAAGAGCAGATCGATGGCATAAACCGGCTGCGAGCAACCAAATTGCCGTAGCCGCATGTGTATGGGGCAGATTCTTAATCAAGAAGTCATCGGTTCCATGCGCCGAAATATGCCGCGTCAGATCCCGGCGGTAATGCTGGGGCGTTTAGCCATTGACCGGGAATGGCAAGGTAAAGGGTTAGGCGGGGCATTGCTTAGAGTTGCCGTAGATAGAGCTGTCCGTGCATCTAAAGAGGTCTCCGCCCGTTTGCTGATTGTTCATGCTATTTCAACAGAGGCAGAGTCATTTTACCAACATCATGGTTTTCTTCGCCTTCCATCGGTTGATGCTTTAACCTATGTCCTTGATTTAACAAAATACTCCTAATCACTCCTTTTTTTAGACATCGATTAAGCGAACTCTATTAATTTTTCATCACAAGGTTTAAACTACCGGCCCAAAACCTGCATATTATGTGTACTTCATTATAATCAATAGCTTATTAGGAGCAAGTTCTCGTGATAAGCCGTTTAATGTTGTTGGAGGCATTATATAGAGTGCATAAGAAGGCCGGGGTGGTTTATTTCAATTCAATTTATCAGTAGGGCCCATGAAAAATCCGATTAAATTCATTATCTTATTGGCGTTATTAGCTTTCAGTGTAGCCAGTAATGCGCAACAACCCCCACAGCAGATAGACCCAGCCCAACTGACTGAATATCTGAAAGGCGCGCAAGCTCACATGTTGAAGATGCAAGATTTGTCCAACAAAATTTTGGCCGAAAAAGACCCGCAAAAACAGCAAGCTTTAAAAGATCAACAGTTAGAATTAATGAGAGACGAATATATGCAAATGATGCAAAACCGTCATTAGGTTGAGGTCAATTTTCTTCAGCCAGTGTGCGTAACTCCGTAGGGTATGCACTGCATACCATCAAGCTTTCGGCGATGAATGGCTGTCATGTACCGGAGCGGCCCAAAGGTATGCAATGCATACCCTACGATGCTGATCAGGCTATTTTTTGAATGGAAAGGAGTTCGGAAGGCTTCCTGCCGGGTTTGTCCATCGAGCTTTAACAAGCGGTTTTACTCAATCCGGCCCGGCGCTTTTAATGTGGAAGTGCATGGCTTAAGCATGAGCCGAAAGAAGCTTCCCTTTCTGTAAAAGAACCAGAACTTCGTGCGCCGGCAACGGTTTACTGAAGTAATAGCCCTGCACATAGTGGCAGTGCAATTCGCGTAAAAATTCCAGTTGCGACAAACTTTCCACGCCTTCAGCAATGACTTCGAGTTTAAGTTGCTGAGCCATGACGGTGATAGCGGCAACAATCGCCTTATCGCTAGGGTCGGTGGTAATGTCGTTGACAAACGATTTGTCGATTTTAAGCATATCGATCGGAAAACGCTTGAGGTAACTGAGCGAAGAATAACCGGTACCGAAATCATCGACGGATAAACGCACGCCTATGTTTTTTAAGGTGTTGAGTATCTCCATTGTCGTATCCAGGTGATGCATCATGATGCCTTCCGTGATTTCCAGTTCGAGCAAATAGGGTGGCAAACCAGCTTCATCCAACGCACTTAAAACATCATCCAGAAGCGGATGCCGGCTTTGATGCTGGTTCTGAACTTGATGGAATTGGCGGCTCGACAAATTAACGGCAACCCGGATCGCCAATCCGCTTTGCTGCCAAAGTCTCGCTTGCGTGCATGCTGTTTTCAATACCCAGGCGCCGATAGGTACGATTAGACCGGTTTCTTCGGCAAACGGAATAAAGTCTCCGGGAGTGACTATCCCCAATTCGGGGCTGAGCCAGCGTATCAAAGCCTCAACCGCTATGATTTCCCCCGTCTCAATATCAACCTGCGGTTGGTAATAAAGAACCAGTTCGTTCTGTTCCACGGCACGCCGTAAATGCTTTTCAAGCTTTATATGGTTTTGCGCCGAGCTGTTCATTTCCGGCGTAAAGAATTGATAATTGTTTTTCCCCAATTTCTTCGCATGATACATGGCGGCGTCGGCTTCGACCAGAAGCCCGTCGATATCTTTGGAATTATCGGGATAAATACTGATACCGATACTGATCCGAACGAAAACTTCGTGCAGTTCAATGTCAAAAGGCGCTTGCAACGACTCTAAAATCTTAGCCGCCACCGTAGCGGCATCCTGGATTTCGTAAATATCCGGTAGCATGACAACAAACTCGTCTCCCCCGAAACGCGCCGCAGTATCGCCTTCACGCAAGCTATCCAAAATTCTATGGGCGACTCTCTTCAATAAGACATCGCCCAACCGGTGGCCGATGCTATCGTTAACCACTTTGAAATTATCCAGATCAAGAAACAATATTCCAACCTTACAGCCATTGCGTTGGGCATGGGTGATTGCTTGATCGACTCTATCCTTGAGCAGGGTTCTATTGGGGAGATCGGTTAACGCGTCAAAATGCGCCATATAATCCAGGCTTTGCCGGGCTATATTAACTTCCTCTATTTCTCGAGCGTTATCCAGAACCAGAGATAAGGAGTGCGCAAAACTTAAAGCCAAATCTTCGTCATGCTTGCTGAATAACTCATCATTCTCTTTATCGCTTAAATAGATGCGCCCATACACGCGGCCCTGATGAGAGATAGGCACCGCCAGCAGGCTTTTCATTTGGGGATGATGCTCAGGAAAACCGGCGCTATGCGGATCTTTGCTCATATCGTCCAGGCGAAGAGAGATGTTTTCCTGGATTACGACCCCTAAAATACCTTTGCCTTGCGGTAATTGTCCGATAAGTTGCGCTTGTTCCGGCGTAATACCGGTGTAAACAAAGTGCTTGAGCACACCTGTTTCATCAAGAATGCCGATCGCGCCATAACGTGCTTCCAGTAGCCTGGTAAGCGAATCTATGCCGATTTGCAGCAGATCGCTTTGAACTGATGTATGCGCCAGCACCGTCAGTAAACTGCGCGAAGCCTCGTGTAACTTCGCAAGTTTTTCCGACCAGGAAACAATCTGTTTACGTTCGTCATCCAGCAGTTTATTTAACTGGCGAGATTCTTCTAAAAACAGACGCTCTTGCTCCAGCAACATTTCCAGAATACTCTGACGCGTGACTACGCCGGCAAATAAATGCTCTTCAAACACCGGCAAGGCGTCCAGGCTATGTTGATCCATCGTTTTCAACGCTTGGCGTACATCGATATCAAGAGTTATAAACCAACATTCCCGGTGTTCGGTCAGATCGGCAAAGATCCAGTCAGGATGATGGACAATGTCGTTCGTCGTTGCCAGTCCGCAGAAACCGCCGGTATTGACCGATTCTTTGAATACGGCGAATAGAGTTTCGGTTAACGTATGGCTAGGGCGATCTTCTTCCAGCACTCGGACGACATTTCGACACAAACAGTCGCGAACAGTTAATCGATCCATTAATTGCCATCCGATAGAAAGACGTTAACGTCTAATTCGGCGTGTAAAACTTCATCTATTCCCATCATAGGTTTTATATGCGTCATAACGAAATCGATCAGTCCGTCCCTGGATAAGCGCCTCAATAAATGTTGACGCACCAAAATATCCGAAATCACATCGTCTTCAATTTCGATGTGTTCGAATGGTGTTTTGATTAACAGCTCTATTGCCCTGCGCATGGCTATGCAACCGATCGGCGCCTGCTTTCCCATGACCAGCATATCTTTTAACGGTGGAATGGCGTATTCGCCGACACGAGCAGTGATGTGTGTTTTTTTGTTGATTGTCATACTTACCAAAGAACCAATATGTAAAACCATTTAGGTTCAAAACCAATGTTCCAATGCATGCAGCACTTACTGACGAATTTGCCCGCAACTCTAAGGCTGTTAGTGGCTCATCGGTGTTTGGCTAACGATTTTTGCAAATCCCGCTACCTTAGGTTTTGAGCTTACAAACAGAATTTAAAGTATAGACGATCCTTGTGTATTTTACATCCGGTAAATTAGAAACGAGGTAAGAATGAAAATCATCAATATCCGGTAGGGGATAGGCGAAGAGCTTATTTCCACGAACGGGTTGGCGTTAAGATGCGGCGCAACCTACAGGCCGGTTGGGTTTGGCTGTGGAGCTGGAAGGTAAATTTCCGCCCTGTTCCGCAGGTCACCGGATGGGCTACGTTACTTGGCTCATAGCTTTTTTCATCCAGCTGTCTATAATTACCGGATGTGAAAAAATATTTATATACCACTTCCGAGTCAAAATGCCCAATGCTTAAGTTTTTGACTACTAGTATTTCAGGTGTTTATTTAGGCTGATGAATTGTACGCTTGTCGAGAACAGGCCCTTAGCCGGATTTATCGACAAGTATGGAAAATTTTGAGTTACAGGATGATCGGATGAATTTTAATACAAAACTCAAATTACTTGGTTTTGTGACCTTAGCAGGCTTATGCTTGATAGGGGGCATAATAATCACAGGTTTGGAATCCATTTCAGATGCGGAGGAAACCGCTCATCGTAGGGATGGTTATGTAATCGAACTACTCGAAGTTAAAGCGAGTGCTGTTTCTACTATCATGTTAGACCCGTCATTACAGGAAACGAAAGATGTTTTTACCGATGCGGAGCATGGCATCGATCAGCATGGCGACAAAGCGGTTAAGGCGATTATCAGAACGGAAATTAAAGACGAACTTAAACAAGTCTTAGCGCTGTGGATACAATATGACCGAAGTTCTCAGCAACTGATCAAGTTGGCGGTCAGCGATCTTGCGAGCGCCAATCAACAGTTAATTCCACTTTATAATCAGGAATTCAAACCGTTTCAGTTAAAGCTTGAGCAATTTATTAGTGCTCGACAGCAGGAGGCCTTAGAAGCAAAAAAACAAGCGTATCAGATTCTTGAAAAAATCTACTGGGAAATTACAATCTTGTTAGCCTTCGTAACCTTAGCAAACGTTTTTGTCGTTTTAAATCTGACCAGTTCTTTAAAAAGCGGATTGCAGGGCATACAACAAAAGTTGTCGCCATTAAAAACCGGCGATTTAACGCAACGTCTCCCTACCCAAAATAACGATGAATTAAGTGAAATCAGTCGTGGCATTAATGAATTCATTAGCGAACTGCAACGTATTGTAGAAACTGTACGGGATGATTCTCAACAGGTTGCATCGGCTGCTTCCGAACTGGCTGCCGCTTCCGAACAGGTTTTAGCCAGTTCCAATCGCCAAAGCGAGGCGACTTCATCTGTGGCGGCTACCGTTGAACAATTTTCTATCAGTATCGATGGCGTTTCCAATCATGCCACCGAAGCCGAGCATCAAGCGGAACAGTATGGCGAGTTGTCTCGTCAAGGCGGCGCCGATGTAAAAAGTGCTGTAGAGGAAATTCAGCGAATCGAACAAGCTGTCAACAAAGCCGTGGAAAAAATGCAGGTATTGGGCCAGCAAGCCCATGAAATCAGCAGCATTGTCCAAGTCATCAGGGAAGTTGCCGATCAAACCAATCTGCTGGCGCTCAACGCTGCTATTGAGGCCGCGCGAGCCGGAGAATCGGGTCGCGGATTTTCAGTCGTAGCCGATGAAGTACGAAACCTGGCGGAACGTACTTCAAAGTCTGCACTGGAAATAACCAACATGATTACTTCCATCCAGGTACATACCGATACTGCATCCACTGTGATGCAGCAGGGCAATGAGCGTGTTGTCGTGGGTGTAAGGCAAGCTGAACAGGCCGTTAACTCCATGCGGCAGATTAACGATAACTCGGATAAAGTGATGCGCGCCATTAGCGATATCTCCGTGGCGCTACGCGAACAACGTATTGCCAGCACCGATATTGCGAAAAATGTGGAATATATTTCACAAATGACGGAAGCGAATAGCTCTGCGGTTTCTCAAGTGTCCTCAGCGGCCATGCGCTTGAAAAATTTATCATCCGAATTGAGGCTCGGGGTGGCCAAGTTTAAAGTTTAGCGGCAAATTCATGAATATACTTCCGCCAGGATTCCACGGCGACAAAATTTGAAGATATGTTATTGGCCTGTTACAGCTAACCGCGATAACCGCATCCCTGCGGGTATGTCTGGCTCGTTCAAAAATGCCAACTTAAGGCTAATCAATCGTAACTGGAGGCTTACGCTTACCAATAAAACCGGGGATAAACAAACCGCTGAGTAACAATAGTGCTGAGGCTGGTTCCGGGACGGCTGAGTACAAGGTTAGACTGTCCAGGTTGGAAACGTACCGTCCCGCTTTGCCGTCCTCCGGCACAACGATACGAAACTCACCGGTTGTACCTAAAGAGCCGCCGTTTGTTTGATAGGCAATTAAGTCGTTTTCATTACCATAAGCAGGATCGATTTCTTCCAGCGAAAAAATTGCCTTATAACCGTCGGTGCCGGTTGCTACCACATATTCATTCAACAGATTAGGGGAGTTAATTGCCAGACCTTGCTGTAACAATAAATCCCAAAGGCTAACGCCGGTAAAGCTGGTTGTTGCACCGCCATTGATCTGCGGTACGCTGAGGTTGATGGTTTGCTGTTGCGGCAGGCTTGCAAAATTTGCGACACTCGTGATGTTTGCATCTGTCAATCCCACGCCGCTAATCGTTAAAGAGGTCGAGTTGCCGCCGCCGCCAAGCGCATAGGGCTGATGTCCGATGTCCAAACTGACCAGATTGGCGACATTCGCGCCATCTGCGGCAATAATGCTGGGACCGGTCAATGTTTTGTTAGTGTCGCTGAAAGCAATAATATCATTTTGCTTCCCAAAGCCCGACCCGCTTAAATCGCCTAAAGCATAAGCGATACTGGAACCGTTACTGCCCGTGCCGCCTGCATAGAAGCTGAGAATATCGTTCTTGTTTGCGCCGGGAGTTATGTACGAGTCAACAAAGCCGTACAAGGATACCCCACTGTAAGTGTCGCCGTTGACCGTCACTGTAGTTGTGCCGTTTGTGGCCGCATAGCTTTGCAAGGCAGCGAGGTTGACACTGGCAGGGGCGCCGGCATTGACATACCCGCCGAAACTAAAGGCTGCGTCAGCCTGTGCGGCTTGGGATAGAACTGCTGCGAACAGAACAGAACCCAAACACAAAGTTAGACGGAGAGCGGATTTGATTTTTAACATAGATTGACTCCTATATTCGATTGACCGTTTGATGTGCAAGGTTTTGAGAAACCTGCATAGGGTTTAAAGGCATTACTTATATTCGTATCGTTATTTCCATAAGGTTATAACGTACTTCATTTTTGTGAACTAGGTCAAATAAAAATTATTGAAAAGATTGTTTCTTATCAAGAAATAATCAAAATTATTGGAGCTAAAAAATCATTTAGAAGATTTAGAGACTATTTGCTGCCATCGTTATATACTATAGATTATAGCGATGACAGAAAGGAGGTTTTTCCATGTGTAAATCCGCCATACCCTTAGAACACGGGGGTACTCATGCGTATTCACCCAACGAGAATCGGATAGGCTGTGAATGCTCCACAAACTCTGCTCCCATGCAAGTTGGTGATGAAATTCGTTGGAAACCGGAATCGCATGGCGTTGGATATCCAGCCGTGCCGTTTCCCTCACGTCGTATTTTCGAAGTTGCCGGTGAAACAATGCTGCGTTTGCTGGTTAAACGCCACCATGAAAGATTACTTAAAACGCCAGTTGGACACCTATTCCCTTCCGAACCGAGCCGTTTTAATGCAGGCGTTGAAAAAACCGCTGATTTTATCGTTGAGGCGACCGGCGGTCCTGCCCGTTTTACTTCGGTGTTTGGACATACCTGCATGCGGACCCGCCATTTTCCTTTCACCATTGACGAACAGGCTCGGGAAATCTGGCTAGCTCAATTGTTACTCGCTTTCGACGATATTGGCTTTCCTCAGGAGGTTAGGCAGGAATATTGGGATTGGGTGGAATCGTTGTCAATTCGGGTTATAAATCGACGGACAATGCGCGCCGATCCTCGCCGATATCCGTTGCACGAAGCACCTTTGGCGCTTTGTCCTTTTATGGCGATGCGTCGTTCAGCAATAGATTAATTCAGAATTGGTATTCGGCCTGTTTAAGCGGCTTGTCGAATGAAGCCTGAGTATAGGCTTGCTCACCGGAAAAAGCTGAGCTTAACATCATCAAATAAGAAGCTGGAACGGAACAAATCGATCATTATTGACCTTGATGAGTTTTACTTTGGTTGGGTTTTAGAACCATTTAAGCATCCAATGTCCGACTGATCCAAGCACCAACATCATCATGATCGCCATCAGGTTTTAACCGAAAAAACTTTGTAAGGAAATCGAAATTTTTCCGACCAAATATATCCGATTGAAAACAAATGTTTTCGGTGTACTCTTTATTATCCAAATTAAAAACGGACTTCCATATCCGGGCAAGAGCGGACAGTTTCGCATCCGATTTTATTATATTTCGCAGACGGCATCTCTTTGAAGCAAACGAGTAAACCATGATAACCAGCATTGAAATCAGCGAATCGGTCCGCCATGGCAAAAAATCCCGGCATTTCGGGCTGTTCGATTGTAGCCCTAACCCGCAAAGCTTGTCGGCGGGAAGTGACGGTTCATGTTGCTAAACCCAATAGCGCCAGTGACTGTTTTGAGCGGCGAAAGCCTGGCTACACATCGTCCGTTATTGCTTAGGTATGCGCTGTTGCAATTACACGATAGTGCGTTGGCGGAGGACGTTGTTCAGGAAACGCTGCTGGTTGCCTTGCAATCGATTGCCGGTTTCGAAGGCAAATCGGGGTTACGCACCTGGTTGATCGGCATACTTAAACACAAAATTGCCGATCAATTACGTCTTAGGAGCCGGGAAATTTTATTACCGGCAGTTGAGCAGGTTGACGATAACCCGGATGAAAGCGAGGAAGACGATTTTTTCCTGCACAACGGTCAGTGGCATAGCGGCCCTAATACCTGGACGAATCCCGAGACCGCATTGAAAAATCAGGAATTTTGGACTATTTACGAGGCCTGCCAAAATAATCTGCCGCCAAAAATGGCCAAAGTTTTCATATTGCGTGAACTGGTCGGTCTGGATGCAACCGAAATTTGCCGTGACATCGGGTTGAGTGAAGCGAATTATTGGGTCACGCTGCACCGGGCGCGGCTTAGGTTGCGCGAATGTCTGGAAATTCGCTGGTTTAATATAAAAAAGGGAGAGAGATAATGCGTAGTTGTCGCGAAATTAGCGCTTTGGTTTCCCAGTCGTTGGACAAAAAGCTGAGTTTTACAGAACGTTTTGAAATGTCCTTGCATTTAATGATTTGTTCGCAATGCCGAAACTTTCGTAAACAAACCCTATTCATCCGTAAGGCTGCACACCGTTATGTAGACCACCTACAAAAACAGCCTAAAAAAAAATGACGATTCGCAATTTTGTTACAGCTATTCAGAGTATTCAAAGGACAGCGGCCGTCGCCGTGTCGCCGTTCACTAGCTGAAAAACGCCTTGACGCCGAAACGGCGTGAGGGGCTGAAACGGATAATCGGATTCCTTGGTTAACAGCGGGTCAATGTTGCCTGCATTTTTCGTTATTCAAAAATATTGTAAGGATAACGGCTTTATTCTGACTAATGGTAGGAAGATTTTACGGCTTAAGTCCTTCTGTTTTCCTAAAACCTTATTCAACTATTGGAAAATCTATCATGAACAAGAAAACCTTTTCTTTGACTTTGGGCGGCGCGTTAGCTTCTACTTTGTTAAGCGTAGCGCCAAACATCCAAGCCGGCGAAAACCCGTTTGCAATGTCCAGCATCAATACCTCGCAACAATTGGCTGCCAGCGACCCAAAAGCCGCAGAAGGCGGTTGCAGCGCCAAAATGAAGGAAGGTAAATGTGGCGAAGGCAAATGCGGTGCCAATAAAAAGAAAATGAAAGAAGGCGCTTGCAGCGCTAAAGCGGCCGAAGGCAAATGCAGCGCCAGCAAAACCGAAAACAAGGATGCTACCGGTGCCGTCGAAACCGACAAATAATTAGCTGGAGCATGCTGCCGATGACTATGCTAAATACTTTTGGCATTGCCGGTTCAGGACTCGGTTTGCGGCGAGCGCTGATGCCCGAACTGCAAACCGGCGTGCCGGACTGCATTGATTTTTTTGAAGTGTCGCCGGAAAACTGGATCGGCGTCGGCGGCATTCCGGGCAAAAATTTTAGGCGTTTCACCGAGCGCCACCGCTTTGTGGCGCACGGTTTAGCGTTATCGCTGGGCGGTCCGGCACCGTTGGACACCGTATTTTTACGTGACTTGAAACGCTTTCTGGATCTTCACGACTTTGCCTTGTACACCGAGCATTTAAGTTTTTGCGGCGACGAAGGCCATTTTTATGACTTATACCCGATTCCGTTTACAGAACAGGCAGTTCGCCATGTCGCCGGACGTATTCGACAAACTCAGGATATTCTGGAACGGCCTATTGCCCTGGAGAACGCCTCATATTATGTTCAGCCGCCTCAAGCGGAGATGGACGAATTGAGTTTTATGAAAGCCATTCTGACGGAAGCCGATTGTTTGTTGCATCTCGATATTAATAATATTTATGTCAACAGCATCAACCACGGATTCGATGCACTGGCTTTTTTACGCGGTCTACCCGGCGAGCGCATTGTCTATGGACACGTTGCCGGACATGACGTGGAACCTTCCGGATTAATTATCGATACGCATGGTCAAACTACAATTGCACCGGTATGGTCGCTATTAGCGGAAGCCTATGAATATTTTGGGGTGTTTCCGACCTTGCTGGAACGTGATAGCAATATTCCGCCGTTATCCGAGTTGCTTCGCGAAGTGCAGCAGATCGCCGCATTGCAACGTCAATATGGTCATTGCCATCATACTGTCAAGGAGGTTACGGCATGACTATGCCGGTGTTTCAACAACTTCAG
>CAVXZR010000127.1:0-29749 GCA_963765965.1 uncultured Pseudomonadota bacterium | reverse complement strand
TCGACAGTGCGAAGAGCAGGAGGGCCACCTCCGTGCAACTCACTTTGCGGTAGAAGAGTTCCCAGTAACGGCCATCCCGGGACGCTTTTGTAAAGCTTGGCCCAGCCGTCGGCTCCGTTGCGACGAGATCTAGTCCGGTACCGACCAGGGCGCGAATGCGGCTGCTCATTTCATCCTCAATCACGCCGCGCGTTCAGGATCTCCCAAGAACCGACAATTTCAGTTTCATCAGAAGATCCCCATTTTTCTCCAATCATTAATCTGGCGGAATTGAAGTTGTCGTTGCGCCCGGAGGGATCGGCCCGTTAGGAACTACGAATTCCGGCAGCCCTCCGGAAGCCTTGCCTCCACCCACGAAACCCGGGTTGGTTCGGTTTATCGGCGAAGCAATGCCTTCGGGGGTTGAAAATTCGAAACCGCTCGGTCATATCACGCGAAAAACGTGTTTTGAGTGCCTGCCAACGATTTCCGCCAACGATTTCCCCAAAGTGAGATAGCAGAGACTTTGAGTGTGCTGTCACGGGTAACCACCTCTCCGTTCAGCTGCAATGGCTCGACATAAGCGGTAGGCTTGGCCGACTGCGGCCACCCCAAATCCAATACTCAGAAAGACGGAGCCGAGATATAGGGAAGCGCATGCGGTGAAACCGAAGCAGATGGCGAGGGCAACGTTCCCCCAGATGAGAATGCGCCTGCTGCCAGCGAGGGCCCCAGCAAACAGTAACCCCACGGAGAGCACGCCAAGCGACGCCATGATGGGAAGAATCAAAATCACTTCCTCCTTCGACGGAGACCTACGGCTGCGGCGGTATTGACGATCATAAGGGCAACAACGGTTGCGATGGCCATTTGCGTCCGCGTGAGACTGGTTTGGTAAAGGACGATAGCAAGGGACACAATAGCGGTCAGGTTAACGAGCAGGAGGAGTTTCTGTTTTCGCATCTATGTCCCAAAGAATGGTGGTTAGTTACTACCTTCCGGCTTCTTCTTCTCAACTTGCTCTTTAACTGCGTTGTAGCCTTCCTGCACGCTCTGAGTTGCGAGGGCGCCCTTCACAAGTTTCTCTCCGAGGCTTCCCTTTAGCAGGTCCGTAGGTTGCGACACAGTTGTTAGGGCGTCGCCGATCGCCGCCGCATTAGCCCCTGTTTCGACACTTCCCGTAGCTAACGTCGTTAGTTGGCCGACGGGGTTCGACATCGCCGATAGTCCTTTATCTGCCCCCGACATGTCCTTTCCCGAAAACGCACCGACAATGTCTACAACGCCTGACACCGCAGTCGCCGTTCCGCCTTGAACGCCCATGACGACTGGGATCGTTGCCAGTCCAACACTCTCGACCTCGGCGGTAGCAGAGATAGCTACGGTCGCACCGCCGGCAACAACCTTCTCGACCCCTGTTCCAACCTTCAAAGATGTCTCCAACACTTTCTGAACTTTTGCCATCTCCGCCGGGTGTGCTGTCATATATTTCTGGGCCGGAGGGGAGCTTAGGAGTTGGGCCAGAGCGATGATCAGGTCGCAGCAGTGGCCGTCCGCATCCGGGTGAGCCAGCGGATTGTTCAAGACGTAGGCATATTGATTCAGCGTTTGCGGATTGCTGAAGTCCGCGTAAGGAACCGGCTGAGGTTTCGCGCTCCAATCTGGTGACGTAAACCTCCCCAACGCACTCCCGTAATACCGCGCCCCAAAGTAGTCGAGCCCCGATTCCGCATCCCGTTCCCTCCCGGTAAACTTTTGCGCCATACTATCGTTGAACGCTCCCCACGTCCCATCCCGGCCCGCCACACTGGCCGGAATCTCCTCACCAAATGGTAAATAATCGTGCTTGGCAATCACCTTCGCATTCGTATCCGTTACTAAACGCACCGACCCCAAATGGTCGTAACTCAAGTAACACGTCTGGCACGGTGCCGCCACCGCCGTCCCGCTATCGTATTCCGCCGTCAGCGCGCCCATCGCGTCATATACATACAATTCCGTCAGCCCGCCGCCCGTCTTGGTCACGCGCCGCCCATCGCCGTCATAGCCATATGAATACGCCCCCGCTGTAGTCTGCCGGTTCTCCGCATCGTACGCCAGCCCTGGGCTCGGCAGCGGCTGCAACATCTGCAAATTCCCCGCCGCATCATAGGCGGTCGCGCCCAAGTCCGTTCGCTGATTGTTCCCGTTATACACATTCGCCGTCGGCGTGTTCGGATTCAACGGCAATCCAGCGCTGCTCCCCGTCAGCCACATGTTGCCCCACTGGTCGTAGCCGAATGTCCGCGCCCACCCCGTATCCGTCGCCGCCGTCAACCGGTTCAGTGTGTCATAAGCAAAAGTCTCGCTAAAATGGCTCGACCCAAAGTACTCGTCATAACGCAGCAGATTGCCATCATCCACCAGCGGCGGAGTCGGCGCTGTGCAAATGGAATAAGCCGTCCCGTTCGCCACCGTCCCGCCCCAGTACGGGCACGACACGAACAGCATGTTCGCCGCGTATTCACATTGTTCAGCGACTCGTAGCTCTCTACGTCCTGCAGCCTGTTATTGAAGGAAGCCACATGCCAACATCGTTGCCGCGCGCAAATTGCTGAATGCCGCCGTGCGGCGCATACAACGCTGAGGCCACATATTGTTTGGCCCCCGCTGGCGGCTGACACGGGGGATTCGCACTTCCCCCAACTGTCCCCGCTACCCCGGTAGGCCGATCCACGGCATCGAAGCACGTCGCAATCGTCCGCCCCGACGGATACGTTTCGCTCGTCAGCGCTCCCGCCAGATTGTAGCTGTAGCCGAAACTATAGTCCGCCCGCCCGTCACTTGGTTGCTGGCCGTCACCCGTCCCAGCGGGTCGAAGGAAGTATAGTTCGTGGTCGAGTTACCGTTGACTACCGAGTCAGCCTCCCTATCGAGTTCGCAACCGCATCGTAGCTGTAGGAAACGCTGGGCGTCCCATCCGAATACGACTTGGCATGAATGCGGTTCAATGCGTCATACGCGGTCGTGGCTGTCGTTCCTCGGTTATCCGTTTCGTCAACAGATTTCCCACGTTGTCGTAGCCGTAGCAAGCCGTCCACTTGCTGCCTGTCGCCCCGGCACAAGTCAACTGCGCCGGCGCCGCAGCCGAAGCATTCTCCGGATTGCTCGCCGCCAGCAGTCGCTTTAGCGAATCGTACGCGAATGTTCGCACCATCCCCGATTGGTTCACCCCCGTCAGATCGTCCAGCGCATCGTAGGTGTAAGTCGTCGAGAAATTCAATGCCCCGTACCGGCAGAATCTTCGATCACCTTCCACAATCGTCCCATCCATCGGAGTATGCTGCCACTGATTACCCGACTCGTCCGTTGATGTTACTTGCGGCCCCACGTATTGCCACTGTTTTGTGCTGCCGTCTGGATTCTGTTGCAAAGTCACGCGCCCCAGCGAATCGTAGGTGCTCATTGTCAACCCATACGACACGTCGGAACTGGTTCGATAGGGATTCGAGACGCTGTAAACTCGCCCTAAAGCATCGTAGGTTTTGTCGGTCGAAATGTACGTGGTGCTGCTCTCCCACGTTCGCGATTCCTTCAACCGTCCAAAACCGTCGTATATGCTCTCCGCATGCAAAGCCTGATCGCCCGTGCTCTTTTGATCGTTATAAACGTTCACGTCGGTCGGGCTTGAGTAGGCGACGTTTGTCTGACTCTCAAGGCCCTGAACGCCCGCCGCCTTTCGGATCTGCGTTAGGCGGTCAAAAAGATCGTCGTAGGCGTAGGCGGTGTTGACCAGGTTTGCATCTGTATACTCGACGGGTTTCCCGGAGTTATACTCGTACTGCCACTTCACGGACTGATTGAGCGCATTAGTCCGCTTCATCTCCGCTATCGTTGCTTACCGTGGACCTTGTCGTAGTTGTATTTCGTATCCGCGAATAAGTTATTCGAACCGTTGTAGATCTTGGTCTCCGCGCGGAGGTCAACTAAGGTACTAACACTTGGAGATATTGGTCCTGTAAGTGTGACGCGGGCCACGCCAGCGGGATCAACCGTCATCTAACTTACTTAGCTCAGCGCCCATCCATCTACCACCGAGCGATCACAAATTTTCGTGAAAATCGAAAATATTTCTATCTCCTTCATTCCCAACCACCTGCGGCCATCCTGCGTCTCCTGCCGGCGCCGTTCTGTATTCGCTCCCACTCTCCACCTTGCCAGTATCAAGCAGGTCGCCGAAGCGATCTCTCGAACCCACCTGCTGTCTCGAACTGGAGAAAACGATGTCATCCCGAGCCATCCGGCGCGCCGCTGAGCGCCAATCCGCCAAACTCGCCGCCAAGGCCAGCAAGGCGCAAGCTATCGAACTCAACTCTGTCAAAGTAATGTCGGCCTGCGCCGGAGGAGGTGATCAACTTACATCTACTCTTAATCTCGAACCCACTATGGAGACCGAAGAACCTATAGCCGGACCGGTCTCAGAGGCTCGTTTCGAAGCCAACCGCGCCAATGCCCAGTTATCCACCGGGCCCCGACCATCGAAGGCAAGGCCAAGCTTCCCTCAATGCCGTTAAAACCGGACTCACCGTGCCGCACCGTTCTGCTCTCCACCGACGATGCCGCAGCTTACCGCGAACATGTAGAACCGCCACTTCCGCGCGCCTCGCCGCCTACCGAAAGTGATGAGGAGCACACCCTTGTTCAGTTCATTGCCGATACAGAATGGCGCTTCTCGGATCGCCCCTCTCGAAGCCAGCCTCTATGCCAACGGCCCCGCGTAACCTAGCCCACACCGTTTCCGATGAGCCCGACCCTCTAAACCGCGAGGCGCTTCTCACCGGCAACATCTTTATGACTTATCGCCGCGATTTCTCTAACCTCGCCATACAAGGAGCCGCCGTGCCGCAATCAACTCAAGGCCGATTCCGAGAAGCTCGAAGCTCTGAGAAAAGAGCGTGTCGAGAAACAGAGAGCCGCCAAACAAAAGAGAGATGACGAAGCGCAACGCGCCCTTGGCATTCATAACCGGCTCCATCACACACCGCATGCCCTTCGACCCGCCCGACTTTGGGTTCGATTTTACACAAGACGAGTTCTACCATTGGGGTCCGGCAAATCCGGCGGATCCCACAAGCTCACCGACCAGTTTCCCGACTTCGATAAGGTTGTCGCCGCATACCGCACAGCGCAAAGAAAGGCCGCTGATGCAAAAACAGAAAAAGCGGATACAGCATCTTCTTCTCAATAGTGCGCCCCGTCGTGCTTTGCTGATAGCCCGATTGACACTCTGCGAAGACATATGATCTACTTGACGTTAACGTACACGCCTGTACCATGAGTTCAAGACGTAATTTCCTTTTCTGCCGGCGTAGCTTTCGCCGCCCTGCTGCGCCACCAGTAAACCGCGCCACTGCTGTCGCCGCATTCAGTCCCAACGCGGCAGATTTCGTTAAATGGCAAGTGGCAGTTTAGAACCGATTCAGACCGCGAGACGTTGGCGAACCGTAGTCGTTCCCCATACCTGGCAAATTGAAGCACCGCTCTCGATTACCGGGTCGCCTGGTATCGTCGGAATTTCGATACTCCCACCGATGCGGCACGAAGCCGCTGTGCGCATTGAGTTCGAAGCCGTATTTCATTCCGCGCGCGTTTGGATCAACGAAAAGCTAGTCGGCGAGCATGCGGATAAGGGCTACACGGCCTTTACCCTTCCGGTGGGTGAATTGCTGCGGCCGGCACCGCTAACACGATTACGGTTCGTGTGGACAATGCCTTCAACGAACACATGCTGCCGCGTGGCCGGTCGAGCGATTGGGCGCATGACGGTGGAATTTACCGGCCAGTACAGTTATTAGTAACGCCGATGGTGTTCTTTGAGCGAGTAGATGTAGATGCCCTGCCTGATCTCGCAGCTGGCAATGCGCAACTCGATATTACAGCGTTTATTACAAACCGCAACAGCCAAAATTTTAGCGGAACCGTCGCTTTGCGCGTCATTGACGAGGGCACTGGCTTAGAGGTCCTGCATGTCCCGGAAGCGGGCAGCGTCACAGTTGATGCCGATAAAACAACACAGGTTCAGATCACGGCTACTCTGGCGCAAGCCAAACTGTGGCATTTCGATCATCCGAATCTTTACCGCTTGGAAGCCTCCATTGCCAATGGTCACCGCTTCGAGACCGTCTTTGGAGTCCGCAAGTTCGAAGTACGCGACACCGCTTTCTACTTGAACGGCGAGCGTGTTCGATTGATGGGCGTGGAGCGCATGGGCGGCAGCAATCCGGTCTACGGCATGGCGGAACCGGTGGAATGGATTGAGCACGATCATGATGATCTGAAAAACCTAAATTGCGTTTTCACCCGCGTGCACTGGCAGCAAGACCGCCGCGTGCTGGATTATTGCGACCGCCACGGCATCATGATTCAAACCGAAGTTCCAACTTGGGGGCCGGACACTTTTAAGAACATGGGCACTGAGCCGGATGCCGACATCATGGAAAACGGCCGTGAGCAGTTGCGTGAAATGATCGCGCGCGACCGTAACCACCCGTCCATTTGTTCATGGGGTTTGTGCAATGAGATTGGTGGCCAGAATCCTCCCGCTTATAACTTTGCAAAGCACATGTTGGAAGAGGCGAAGCGCCTGAACCCGCAACGGCTGTGTTCTTATGCGTCACACTCGTTGCGCGAAACGCCGGAGAAAGACGTCGCTGGTTTGATGGATTTTATCGAGTGCAACGAGTATTTCGGGAGCTGGCAAAAAGGCAACGCCGATGACTTGGCGCGCAGCATGGACCAGATCCACGCCGCCTTTCCTAACAAACCCATCGTCATTTCCGAGTATGGTTATTGCGCTTGCACTGAAGACCGGCCTGAGGGTGATGAGAAGCGCCGCGTCGTTTTAAGCACTCAGGATAAAGTCCTGCGTGAACGTGATTACATTGCCGGGCTGATTTTCTTTTGCTATAACGATTACCGAACGCATGTTGGCGACCGTGGAATGGGCGTTCTCCAGCAGCGGGTGCATGGGGTGGTGGATGTGTTCGGGGCAGCGAAGCCTTCGTATGATCTGCTGCGCAATGAGTCGAGCCCCGTCGAGGAAATTATCGTGGAAGGCTATCCCAATGCCTTTTCCGTCACTGTTCGAACACGGCAGCATGTGCCTGCTTATACTTTGCGCGACTATAAGCTGCGCGGCGTTTATTACGGCTACGGACCTATTCCTGTTGAGCAACAAGAAATTCTGTTGCCTGAGATGACGCCTGGCCAACAGCAAACGTTTGCCGTCAAGTTCAAAGACACAACGCCGGAACAAGTTGTTTTCGACGTGATTCGCCCCACTGGCTTTTCCGCTTTTTCACAACTATGGAAGTCTTAGAGCCGTGAAAAAATTCAAACTGCCGCCTGCCCCGGCGAGTGAAACCGGGCCGGTAAAGGCTTGGGCTGAAGCGGTGGTGTTGCCCACCTATGCGCCCATGCCCCCGGACAAAAACCCGATGTTTCTGGAGAAACGGGTGTACCAGGGCAGCAGCGGGCGCGTCTATCCGCTCCCGTTCACCGATCGAATAAGCACCGAGGCGCATGATCGCGCTTGGCAGGCGCTGCACATTGAAAACGAATTTCTGCGCGTGATGGTCTTGCCCGAAATCGGCGGCCGCATTCACGTTGGCGTGGACAAGACGAATGGCTACGATTTCTTCTACCGGCAAAACGTCATCAAGCCGGCATTGGTCGGCTTGGCTGGTCCATGGATTTCGGGTGGAGTGGAATTCAACTGGCCGCAGCATCATCGGCCCGCAACATTCATGCCCACCAATTTCTCTATCGAAGTAGGGGCTGATGGTTCGCGCACCATCTGGTGCAGCGATCATGACCCGATGAACCGTTTGCGCGGCATGCACGGCGTTTGTTTGCAACCCGGAATAGCGCGCCTGGAGCTTAAGGTGCGGCTCTATAACCGGACGCCGTTCACACAAACCTTTCTCTGGTGGGCGAACGTAGCCACCCGCGTTCACGAACATTACCAGTCGTTTTTTCCGCCCGATGTGCGCTACGTAGCCGACCATGCGCGCCGAGCCATGAGCACTTTTCCGCTTTGCGATGACATTTACTATGGCGTTGAGTATGGCGAACGCGCTAGCCGGGGAATTCCGGAGAACGAGAAGCCAAGCCACTTTGTGCCTCCGGGCACTTACTTACCCAACGACCTTAGTTGGTATGCCAACATTCCGGTTCCCACGAGTTACATGGCTGTCGGCACGGAAGAAGATTTTATGGGCGGCTATGATCACGCGGCACGCGCCGGAGTGGTGCATGTCGCCAATCATCATATTTCCCCAGGAAAGAAACAATGGACTTGGGGTAATCACGAGTTCGGTTACGCCTGGGATCGCAACCTAACGGATGATGATGGACCTTATATAGAGCTGATGGCCGGCGTTTACACCGATAATCAGCCCGATTTTTCATTTCTGGCGCCTGGAGAGACACGCACCTTCAGCCAGTTTTGGTATCCGATTCGCGAAATCGGACCGGCACAAAAGGCAAATGTCGATGCTGCCTTAAGTCTGAAGGTCACCGATGGAATTGCGCGAATCGGGATATGCGTTACGCGTCCATTTCCAGGGGCGCGCATTATCCTGACAGCGGACTCCAAGAGTATCTACGAAGAGGTAGCCGATCTCTCGCCCGCCGTAGCGTTCTTGAAAGAGATTCCAATCGGCGGCGATGGAGCGCCCCTTGCTCTTACCGTTCTGAGTTCGAAAGGGGCACCGTGATTGCGTATCAAGCTCGACCGGTGGGTGACCCGACACCGCCGAAGCCCGCTACGGAACCGCCGCTCCCGAAGAAGATTAAGACGGTTGAAGAGCTTTACCTTACTGGTCTTCATCTTGAGCAGTACCGCCATGCAACCCGCCTGCCTGAAGATTACTGGCACGAAGGCCTGCGGCGTGCTCCGAATGATGCGCGTTGCAACAACGCCATAGGCTTATGGCATCTCAAGCGCGGCGAGTTCGTTTTTGCGGAACAGCATTTCAGGAAAGCCATAGAGACGCTTACGGAGCGCAATGCCAACCCTTACGATGGTGAACCCTACTACAACCTCGGGCTGACCTTGCGCTTTCTTCGGCGCAACGATGAGGCATACGCCGCATTCTACAAAGCCACTTGGAATTCAGCTTTCCGTTCTGCAAGCTTCCACGCGCTAGCTGAACTCGACGCGGCGCGCGGCGATTGGGAAACTGCACTGGAGCACGCCGGGGCCGCATTGAGATTGAATGCCGACAACTTGAACGCCCGCAATCTGGTCACTCTCTTGCTGCGCCGCCTGGACAGAGGCGTTGAAGCGGATGAGATCCTAAAAGGAACCCTCGCTTTAGACTCACTTGATCCATTCGCCACCGTTTTGAGTGGAAATCCAAGACGTTGGGATAACCAAACACTCTTGGACGTGAGTTTCGACCTGGCACGTGCCGGATTCTATACCGAAGCTGTGCGCTTGCTGGAAAGTGCCGACACAACGGCACACGATGGCAGTCTACCAATGGTCGCTTACACGAAAGCGTTTCTGCTTAAGGAGCCAAAACAACGGGATGCCCCGCCCGATTACTGTTTTCCAAGCCGTTTGGACGAGTTGCTGGTACTGGAAAATGCCATCGAGACCAATCCAAATGACTCTCGCGCACACTATTACTTGGGTAACTGGCTCTACGACCGAAAAAGATACGCTGAAGCAATCGCGCATTGGGAAAAGTCAGTCGCCATCGAGCCCCACTTCCCAACCGTTTGGCGAAACTTGGGAATTGCCTATTTCAATAATCAGAACGCTGCCGTGCGGGCTCGTGAGTCCTTTGAAAATGCGTTGCGAGTTGATCCCAAGATGCGCGAATTCTCTATGAGCGCGACCAACTTTGGAAGCGAACTGGCACCGCGCACGCTTTGCGGCTGCCTGAATTCGAAAAACGTTTGGAACTAGTGAACTCCCGGGACGATCTCAGCGTTGAGATGGCCGCGCTCTACAACGAAACGGGGCAAGCGGAAAAAGGGTTGCGGATTTTGTGCGGCCGTACTTCCAGCCTTGGGAAGGCGGTGAGGGACTGGCGCTTAGCCAGTATGTGCAAGCGAATTTGCGGCTCGGCCAAGACGCTTTACTGGCGCACAAAAATCGGCAAGCGCTAGCCTACTTCGCCGCCGCTCTGGAGTGTCCGGTGAATCTCGGAGAAGCCCGCCATCCATTGAACATCCCGAGTAACATCTATTACTGGCTCGGATTGGCTTACGAAGCACTCGATGAGCACGGCAAGGCCTGCGAAAACTGGCGCAAGGCTTCGCGTGAGCAGACCTACTCGGAGATGACATATTATGGCGCAGTGTCCCTTCAGCTTCTGGGCGAGCGTCATCGGGCGAATTCGCTTCTTAAGGAATTGCTGGCGCACGGCAAGAAGTTAGCACGCGAGAAAGCCAAAATCGAGTATTTCGCCACATCCCTGCCTACCATGCTGTTATTCAATGACGATCTTGAGAAACGAAAGAATGTGACAGCTCTGTTTCTGCAGGCGCAGGCGCGGCAAGGGATTGGACAAGCGAAAATCGCCAGTGAGTTGCTTGATCGTGTGACCATTTCTGGCAACACCGCTGTCAAACTCCAGCGTCAGGGTTTTTGTCTGTTTGCCTTGCCAGGATTTATCGGCCTTAATATTAAACAAATTAAAACTGCTTTCACCTTGATTGTTTTTTATAACGCCTTGACCCCAACCGGTTTCCAATGCCGCTTGCGCCAATAACAGATTGGCATCGACCCCCAGTGCGCTAGCCGCCTGCCGAGCATGCGGCAATAGTTGATTGATAAAATCTTCTTTAGAGCTTATCGGTTGATTGCCGCCGGTTTTCATCGATTTCCATTCGTCTTCCTGACTTTGCCAGGTATCGTTCCGGCTCCGGCGTAAAGATTCAAAACCCGCCAGGCTGCTCAAGCCCGAGGCATCCAGCGGATTTGCAGACGATATATAAGCCGCCGGATTCGAGCTCGCCGCAGTTGCTTCGCCGCTTGTGCCGGAGGAATCTGCGGAATCGCTCCGGTATTCGTCGAGTTCTTTGCGCGCATCCGCGGCAGGCTTTTTCGGACTTAATTGTTTAACAATAAAATCGGCTATACCGATACCGGGATTGCTGGCCAATTGCGTGGCA
The DNA here is from genome assembly GCA_963765965.1 of uncultured Pseudomonadota bacterium. Lineage (GTDB taxonomy): Bacteria > Pseudomonadota > Gammaproteobacteria > Methylococcales > Methylomonadaceae > Methylomonas. The sequence continues at coordinate 18,604 of CAVXZR010000127.1, read as the reverse complement.
ATTTGGTGGTCGTACATATCGAGATAAAACTCGCTTTGTTGACTATCCGTAATGCCGTCAGCCAATTTGGCCTGCCGCATGCTTTTCAGCATCATATTCACAAATATCGATTCGAACTGACTGGCTACCTTCTTGAGCGCGTCCGGCGATTGTTCATGTGCATCCAGCTTAAGCTTTGCCAAACCGTCAAAATCCGTGTAAACCGGTGCGCTGTCCAGATTCAACATAAAAAATCTCCTATTGGGCCTAGGCGTTAAATAACAATTAATTCAGCCTGCATGGCGCCGGCACTTTTCAAAGCCTCTAAAATCGCGACTAAATCGCTGGGGCCGGCTCCAACCGCGTTGACAGCATTGACGATTTCATCCAGAGAAACGCCGGCGTTAAACACAAACATGCGGTTTTGATCCTCTTTCACGGAAACATCGGATTGCGGCACCACGGTCGTCGTACCGTTGGACAATGGATTAGGCTGACTGACTTGCGGATTTTCGTTGATCGTTACCGTCAGGCTGCCGTGCGAAACCGCTGCCGGTTGTATTCTGACGTTGCTGTTGATAATGACCGTGCCGGTGCGGGAGTTAACAATCACTTTGGCCGGTGCCGCGTCCGGTACCACATCGATATTTTCGATAACGGACACGAAACTGACGCGTTGCGAGACCTCGACAGGCGACCTGACCGTCACTGAAGAACCATCCAGCGCCCTGGCAGCGCCGGCTCCCAACACTTTGTTGATTGCCGCCGCCATGCTGTTAGCGGTGGTAAAGTCGGTGGTGTTAAGGTTGAAGACCAGGTCGCCGGGTTGATCGAAGGAGGTCGGCACGGTTTGTTCAACAGTTGCACCGCCCGGTATGCGCCCAACCAACGGGTTATTCACGGTCACTTTCGAACCGTCCAGACCCTGAGCGCTTAAACCGTTTACTATCAAATTGCCTTGCGCCATGGCATACACTTTTCCGTCGGCACCGAGTAACGGACTCATCAATAAAGAACCGCCTCGCAAACTTTTGGCATCGCCGATTGACGATACCGTCACGTCTATTTTTTGCCCCGGTTTGGCAAACGGCGGCAATTCGGCATGCACACTGACGAAAGCCGAGTTTTTGGTTTTAGGATCGGTGCCGGTAGGCAAAGTCAGACCCATATGTCCCATCATGCTGACCAAGCTTTGTGGGATAAACTTAGAGGTATTGTCTCCGGTTTTCGTCAGTCCGGTGACGATACCGTAACCGACCAATTGGTTAGAGCGAACGCCTGCCACCGAAGCCAGATCTTTAATCCGGTCGGCACTGGCGTTATGGCAAACCAGCGCCAGCATCAAGCTTAAAATAATCGTTCTCATTTTTTTTCCCTCATGATTCCGAGTTGACTCAGCACACCTGATCATTAGCCTTCAAAATGGAAACCACGGGCTATTAATGATCCGGGAGAACCAGCCGGCTTTACTGGAATTGGCCATATTGCCGTCACCGGTATACATAATCACCGCATCCGCGACCAGCGTGGAGGGTATGGTATTGGAAACACTGACATCGATAGGCCGGACGATACCGGAAAGACGTACATATTCATTGCCGTCGTTCAGGGTTACCCGCTTTTCGCCACGAACTTTCATGTTGCCGTTTGGCAGTACCTCGACCACGGTTACACTGATGCCGCCGGTCAAGCTGTTGCTCTGGTCGGCTTTGCCTGCACCGACATTGCTGCGCGTCATATTATAGGCGGCGCTAACCCCTGCATTGTTTCCGAATAGCGCCTGGGTACCGATGCCTAACAAGGTGGGTGCCGTGCCGGAAGTGGTAAAATCCGAGGTTTTCGAAGCATTCATATCCGCCTGTTTCTTGGCTTGCGTCGCTTCGACCAATATAACTGTCAGTACATCGCCAACCCGCCGGGATTTGATGTCTTCAAACAGGCGCATATCGTAACCGGCCTGATAAATGGCACCATTATTCTGTTGCGGCGGTTTTAAATTGGCTGGCTGCACAGGTGCAAAATCGGGATCGCGGGTTGGCAGGGTATCGCAACCGCTTGCCAGCAACGCCGTCAATGCCAACGGCAATAATTTGCCGAACCACCGATTTTTTAACTGAATTGACCTGTTCATTATGATCATCCTAAGTTTTTAGAGGTTTTGCGTTGCAAACGACAACATCTGATCGGTCGTGGAAATCGCCTTGGAATTAACTTCGTAAGCACGCTGGGTTTCGATCATATTCACCATTTCTTCAACTACATTAACATTGGATGTTTCCAATGAACCTTGTGTCAAAGAGCCGAATTCATTCTCGCTGGGCGTACCGATAATCGGCGTGCCGCTGGCTACAGTTTCCCTGAACAGGTTATCGCCTACCGGTTCCAGACCGGCGGGGTTAATAAAATCGGCGGTTTGAATCTGGCCGATCTGATTGGCTGACGCAGAACCGGGCTGGGTAACGGTTACGGTGCCGTCCTGGCCGATGGTGACGCTCAGCGCATCTTGCGGCACAGTGATGACCGGGGTTAGCGTAATACCGTTTGCAGTGACAATCTGACCGGTAGAGTCCAGTTGGAAAGTGCCGTCCCGTGTGTAGCTAGTATCGCCATTCGGCATTAAAATCTGAAAAAAACCACGTCCGTTAATGGCAAGATCCAGGGAATTACCGGTTTGCAGTATGTTGCCTTGGGTATGGATTTTTTCGGTTGCCACCGATCGGACACCGGTGCCCAACTGTAAGCCGGTCGGCAATTGCGTATTCTGAGATGTTTGACCGCCCGACTGCCTGATATTTTGATACATCAGGTCTTGAAACATCGGCCTATCGGCTTTATATCCGGTGGTATTAACGTTGGCAATATTATTGGAGATGACTGCCATTCGGGTTTGCTGAGCATCTAAACCGGTTTTGGCGACCCATAATGAACGTTCTGTCATGATATTCTCCTAGTTATGACAAGATTTCGGCATATCCTTAATTAAGCAAATGTTATGCCAGTGTCATCAGTTTGGAAGTGGCGGTATCGTTGTCCTCGGCGCTTTTCATAGCTTTAACCTGCAGCTCGTAATTCTTTGACAACTCGATCATGTCGACCATGGATGACATAATATTGACATTGCTGCTTTCCAGCGAACCCTGCACCAGTTTGACATTGGCATCGGCCGGTAACTTTCCGCCCTTGCTGGGATAAATCAAGCCGTCGGCACGTTTTTCCAGACTGCCTTTCGGCGGATTGACCAGCTTAATCCTGTCAAGCATGACAGTCGATGCCGGATTACCGCCTTGCGGAATAATGCTGATAGTGCCATCGGGACCAATTTCGATTTTACGCATTGGCGGAATCACAATCGGATTACCGCTTTCACCCACCACCGATAAACCGTTGCCATTTTGGAGCAAGCCTTGCGGTGTTATCTTTAAATCCCCGGCTCGCGTATAAGTTTCGGAACCGTCTTGAGCTTTCATGGCTATCCAGCCTTTTCCGTCTATTGCCACATCCAGATCGCGGCCGGTAGTTTGCAAGGTGCCGGTGGTCAAATCGGTTCCCGGACGTTCCGCCATGGTGTAAACCCGTGAAGGGAAGCCTGGACCGAAAGTTGGCATGGCACGAAATTGCTCGAAATCGGATTTAAACCCGGTCGTCTGGGAGTTCGCCAGATTATTGGCATTCGCGGTTTGCGCTAACAGGGTCTGTTTTGCGCCATTCATTACTACATATAAGCTACGATCCATGATAAGCGCCCTTAAAGCTGAAAAAATAACAAATTAGGCAATTTGCAGAATGCTGGTCATAATATTATTTTGGGTGGTAATGGTTTTTGCATTGGCCTGATAGGCTTGCTGGGCAATAATCAGGTTGACCAGTTCGCTGGACAAAGTCACGTTGGAACTTTCCAGGGCGCCGGATTGTATCGAACCAAAATTATTTGAACCTGCAGTACCGTCGATGGCCGAACCGGAACTGGCACTTTGCTGCCAGGAAGTGTTGCCGACCTTCGCTAAGCCGTTAGTGTTGGCAAAATTGGATAATGCTACCTGTCCCAGCGGTTTTGTGCCGCCATTACTGAAATTGGCAGAAATCACGCCTTGAGCGTTTATGCTTATTCCGGTCAATTGTCCGGCCGGTAAGCCGTTTTGCGTCTGCGCATTGACGCTAAACGTTTGCTGCACCTGGGTGGTGCCGGCATAATCCATGCCGCTTATGGTAATAGGCGCTGCGCCGGTTGCCGGAACCATTGTATAGGAGCTCAAGGTAAATTCCCCGTTTGCTGGCGTTATCAGATTGCCTGATGAATCAAAAGTCATCACTGCCGCATTCGGCGGATTACTGCCGCTGGTTGCTGTCGGACCGGGGTATGCCCCGGCATCGATTGGCGTATAAGCGGTTGGCGTTGGCGATTCGCTCATGTAATGGTAAACATCCCATGTGTTCGGCGTCACGCTATCTTTGACGAAAAATGTGGTCAGCAGATGCGGCGTGCCCAGCGAGTCATAGACTGTGGTCGAAGTCTGATTATTATAAGTAGCCGTATTGGTTGGATCGAAGGCGGCTGTAGGCGCTGTATCATTGGCATTAAGATTAACAGCCAAATTTACAATGGAAGATGGAGATGGAGCGCCGGTAAGGGTGTTGATCTGTATAGGCTGCAATACCCCGGTGCTAAAGCCGTCGGCAATAGTTGTACCATTCGGTTTGTAGGCCATCAGGGCATTGCCCTGATTGTTCACCAAATAACCATTCTGATCCAGAGAAAATTCGCCGTCACGGCTATACGATAAATTAGTGGTGCTGGTAGGCGTTTGCGACAAGGTAAAAAATCCCCCGCCACTGATCGCCATATCCAGATTATTGCTGGTATCCTGTAAGGCGCCCTGACTGAACTCCTGAGCATCGTTAGCCACTTTCACGCCTTCTCCCGGCGTTATATTGCTAACGCCTGCCAGACTTGAAGCATAAACATCGGCAAACTCGGAGCGGGATTGTTTAAAACCGACAGTGTTGGCATTGGCAATATTATTACCAGTTACCGACAGATCATTGGAAGCAGCGTTTAAACCGCTTAATGCAGTTGCAAAAGACATGATAATTCTCCCCGTTATTCAATAGCTGTAACATTACTAAATGGCACTGAACCTAAACCTTGTAAATTGACTTGCATTCCGGAACCGCCCGTACCGATCGTCACGCTGTCTACCTTCGATTGGATATTGGTCTTGACGGCAGTATTTTGCCCACCCATCAGGGCCGTGACCTGGACGTTATAAATGCCTGGACTGACTGCGGCACCGTTACTAGCTTTGCCATTCCAGGTAAACGGCACATCGCCAGCGGCATTAGAACCCAGGTCTATCTGGGCAACATTCACGCCGGTCGCGGCATTGGTAATGCTCAGCGTGGTATCGGATGCGGCGCTGCTTAAGTTGAAATCGCCGGAAATAGTCCCGCCGGCAGTGGCTACATAAGCCTGGGTACCGGGAGCGGAAACAGACTGACCAACCAGGCCCGCAGCCTGTAGCGACTGTGAGGAGGTAATCGAACTGGACAGGCCCTGAAAGGAAGTCAACAAATTATTGATCCCGGACACGGTGCTGAATTGAGCCATTTGACTGACAAACGCATTGCTGTCGGTTGGATTTGTCGGGTCTTGATGGGTTAATTGCGTCGTCAGCAATGTTAAAAAATCGGATTGGGTTAGCGATTGGGTCGTAGCGCCGGAGGAACTGCCGCCAGTAGCGCTGTTGCTGCCGGTATTGGCGGTAGTTGCCAGTCCGAGACTGTTAAAGGTATTGAGTAAAGAGGTGGTCATAATTAATTCCTCACTGTCCTAATTTCAAAGTATCCAAAGCCATGGTTTTGGCTGTGTTCAAAACATCGACATTATTTTGATAAGAACGTGAGGCCGACATCATATTCGCCATTTCTTCCATGCTGTTGACATTGGGCTTATAGATGTAACCGGCCGCATCCGCCATGGGGTGATTGGGTGAGTACTCCATGACCGGCGGCGCCTGATTTTCAACCACGCCCAATACCTCAACGCCGCCGGCGGCATTTTTTTTATCCAGAATGTTTTTCATCTCGGCTGAAAATACCGCCTGCCTGGTCTTGTAAACCTGATCGATGCTACTGCTGACGCTATTGGCATTGGAAATGTTGCTCGCAACCAGACTAAGCCGGAGATTTTGGGCGTTCATGCCGCTACCGGCGATATCGAAAATTTTCAAGGCTGACATACTTATTGTCCTTTAATGGCGGTCATCAAACCGGAGAATTCGTTTTTTAAAAAACTTAAACTGGCTTCATATTGCACGGCATTTTCGGAATACTTTGCTTGTTCGATATGCCCTTCCACGGTATTGCCATCCAGCGAAGCTTGTTGCGGATTTCGATAGAGCAGATCGGCGCCCAACAGCGTTTGCTGTCCTGCCAGATGGTTTTCGCTGGTACGCTGCAAGCCTACGGTGCCGGATGAGCCGGTTTGCATAAGAACCGATTTAAAATCCAGATCCCGGGCTTTATAATCGGGCGTATCCGCATTGGCCAAATTTGCAGCCAAAATTTCCCCACGCTTTTCCCGTAGCATCAAAGCCTGCGGATGTACGCTTAAGGCATTGTTGAAATTAATAAACATATAAACCACCCTGTAGCCGTTTGAGAAACTATAAGCATTTGACATGCCATAGTTAATATCTTATTGATAATCATTGGGATGGAAAAATTTATGGACGATGTTCGCGTCAAAAAAAACACTTTTTTAGCAAGCGGCAAAAAAATTCCGCCTGAACATATCGTCAAGAAATCGGCAGAGTGCCGGGTTGAAGGCTGGTAGTTGATCCAATAAAAAGCCTGATTTGTATAAAAAAACCATATATGTGATAATCTATATCATAACTTGCTCATGTTATTGATATTGCTTGACTTTAAATGTCATGCCTTATCATTATTTGGCAGGTTGTATTGCTTTTTTGGCCGTTTCGGCTGCTAATGAAACTCGATTTAATGAGTTTTGCATGTCCCTCAACTACTTAATATGAGTGAGTCATATGATGAACAACTCCGCTTTATTGCGTTTATATTCAAGAAAGGCCGTACCTATGGTTTTTTGCTGCCTAATGCTTGTTTCGTATAGATTGCAGGCACAGCAGGTACAAACGCTTGAAGTAGGGCAGGGCGAACGTTTGCTGGTGTTGGCGCCGCACCCTGACGACGAAACGCTTAGTGCAGCTGGCCTGATACAGGAGGTTTTCCTCCGTGGCGGCCATGTGCGCTCTGTGGTGGTAACCTCCGGCGATGCCTATGTCGAAGCCATTGAACAGGCTACCGGCAGGCAACATCTAACGCATACCGATTTTTTACAATACGGCCAGAAACGGCTTGAAGAATCGAAACACGCCGCCCATCTATTAGGCAAAGGCTTTATCCATCTTGACTTGTTCGGTTATTCCGATGGCTCCGTTTATTCGATGCTGGTTTCGCATTGGCGGCGTTCTCACCCCGACAGGTCCGATTTTACCGGTGTTAACCGGGTGCCCTATAAATCAGCCGAAGATAGAGGCATATCCCAGGATGGCGAAGATTTGCGAAATGAATTAGTGGCGATACTCAGGGACACGAAACCCACCATGATCGTCTTTCCCGATGTCATGGAAGACGATTCCGATCATGCCGGTTTGGGAATGTTTGCATTATTGGCTATTAACGATTGGCTGGAAAATCGCAAGGATACACAACCGGAACCGAGATTGCTTGCCTACCTGATTCATTGGCCACACGGCTGGCCGCCAGGTTCCTCCGCCGATAAACCTATCGACTTTAGCGACCAGCCTTTATTCTTGCCGGATGATTTGCCGCTTCGCGGACATCTGCGCGCTTGTTTTAATCTAACTGGTCAGGAAGAAAATATAAAACGTGATGCCTTAGCGCTATATAAAACCCAGCAGCGCATCATGGCGCCTTTTCTAACCGCTTTCATTCATAAAAATGAATGTTTTACTCAGTTAAGCCCCCAGGATACCAGAGGTATCGAAAAGGTTGTGAAACAATGGCAGCATGTCAGAAAATCCTTTAATTCGCACCCGATTAGTCGAGTAAGAATATAAGGGTGGGTTAAAAGCTGATTGTTGAACAGGCTTTTTTTTATGAAGGTCAGTTCCAAACCCATGATGGCAGACATAAAGCTTGTTTCGATTCGTCAAGCCGTATCTGACCATACAGTAAAAAAATCGGCATGTGTCAGATGCTGTCTGCCGATATCCTTTTTCGATAGCTTCAACATAAGCATCGCCGGAAGTTACCACCATAGAGTAGACAAGGCCCCGCCAAGCAGTAACACCTCCAACCGGTTGTATTAAGCGTACACCCACGGGCTTTGATGCTACTGGAAAAGCACGGTGAAATTCTGGCTGCAAATTTGGCGAATGAAGAGACACCCGGCTACTTCCCGGAAGGCTCTTAAAATCGACGAGGCTGATTTTTTTAAAAAAACTTATTGGATTGTTTAGTGAGAGTAAAAATTGACAAATACACTGTCAAAATTGTGATACGGCTCAAGCTTTAAATCTATTGACTTGTTAAAATCAACCTATAGTTTATAACCTATTAAGCCAGTATAACTTACGTTTACAGGGTCTTGTTATATTGCAGGATAGATAAATATCATAACTTGACAGTAGACTATGCGCGTTAGTGAATACGTGTACCTAAGTACAATTGATTAATAACGAAATCCGGCGGATTATATGTAAAATATTAGTGTATTTAATTAATGTCTTATTTTAAATCATTGATTTATAATATATTTATAGTCGTAAATTCATGTCATACTGTTATAAAGTATGATTATTTTTTGGACAATCATGCGTACATGATTAGCTTGTTGTTGCCCTTGCGAGTTGTTTCACTTTTCGAAACGACTTTTTATATGTCAGTTAGCTTGGTTTAAAGAGGTTTTGTATTATCGAGGAACTCAGCGATTTTTTTCACAAAGAGAATGGTCAGTCCGGGGTAAATATTTAAAGTATTTCTTTTTACTTTTGTATTGGCTCTGCCCCTTTTATGGGCTGTTTTTATATATAGTGTGAAATGATTTGGGTTAATGCCGCTTCCCTTACATTTTATTATTTTTTGCTTTACGAAAATCGGCAGACTGAGTGTAAGATATTATTAACTTATGAAGAAACAGATGTATGAAAGAAATTAATAGAAATTGTAGTAAATTAAATAGGAATTTAGACTCTAATTTAATCAAACGAGCTAAGGGTATTTATAATTGCCGTCTTCATCGCTTAGCGATCATCAGTCTTATGCTGTTGACTCCCATGTCTGTGGGTACGGCTTTCGCTGCGGATCTTACCAATATTCTGAGCATGATCAGAGCAGCGCCTGCAAATAGTTGGATAAAGATGAATACCAACAATTTTCAAGACGCATGGGTGCCATCCAATCTTCAGGCAGACCCAGGGTCATCTTACACTGAACCACAGCAGATCATTGCCGCCTGGAGCTCTTTTGCCTGGGACAGCAATAGGGGAAATTTGATTCTTTTCGGTGGAGGGCACGCCAATTATGCCGGCGATGAAGTATATATATGGAATGGTTCCACCCAACAGTGGTCTTATGCCTGTTTACCTTCCGCACTCGATCAATATAATGAACCTGTTGACGGCGGCCTGTATTCGCCTCAGTCATCGCATACCTACGATAACCAGCTCTATCTGCCCAAGGCTGACCGCTTTGTGACTTTTGGCGGTGCCGCTTTTCAATCCGGCAGTTATTTTTTAAGAGAATTACCCGGCTCCACGCTTAATCAAGTAAGAACCGGTCCGTATTTCCTTGATCCAAGCGTGCTCGACCCTACCAAACAATGTGGGGCTAACTACACCGGGGTAGATCCGACTCGATTGGGTGTTTATGCATGGGAAAACCGCGATATATACTATACAGGGATCGCTAATAGTGCAGCGCCTGTTTCCGTTACCGGCACAACCGACTATGCTTATCAAAACGGCAAGGAAGTTATCTTCGTATCCGGGCCTAACAGCGGTGGGAGCGAGCATACTTTGGCGCAAATGATTATAAATAATCCTGCCGATCCTACTCAGGATCAATATAATATCGTAGGCATAAATTGGACCGGTAGCGGTGGGCAAGGTGCCGGAGCTTATGATCCTGTGCACAACCTCTATATCAAAACATATGTACCAGGCAACCCCTTCACATACTGGGATCTTTCAACAGCCGGGCCGCAGAATGAAAACGTTCAAGTCACACTGACAACTACTCCAACCAATTTTGTCATGCAGTGTTGTGATGCCGGGCAATATGGATTAGAGTACGATCCGGTTCGCAACCGCTTTTTACTTTGGGGAGGCGGTTCTAATGTGTTTCAGTTGACTGTGACTCCCGGTACTAATGGTAATGCTTATAATTTTAAAGTGACGCAACTGTTGACAAGGCCATCTACGCAAGTTCCCCCATCTTATGTCGAAAATGGTGTATTAGGTAAGTGGCATTATGCCTCGAACCTGGACGTGTTTGTCGGTCTTGAGGATATTTATAACGGCAATGTCTGGTTTTTTAAGCCTAGCGGTTGGGTAGATCCTGCTCCGCCGACACATTAATAAGCTTTTAAATAACCCTGACTGTTTGTTTTGCTTGAGATAAAAGCAGCCATTATCTGCAGGGGCAAATAATAATTTGCCCCTGCATTCCCGTAAATCCCTCCCTTATCCGTAATACACTCTAAACAGGCGCTGAATCTGCTCGAATTCGTAGAGATAGGGTTTTGCTACCTCATGATTAGCCGCCACTACAATCAGGTCGTGTGAAAATACGGAGGTGTTATACCAGTTAAAGCTGCCTTCGATGACGATGTAATTATCGATGATGCAATATTTTGAATGAATGGGCGAATAGGGCACCGGCAGGTCGTCTTGTCCATACACCAGTCCTACTGGAATGCCTGCCGATTTCAATCTTTGTACGGCTGGCAATAACGGACGATTCAGTTCGTCATGCATAGAGCGTTCGACACCGATGCGGCCCTGTCTTGCCAGATGTCCGTTGAATAGGAGATGGACTTCAACGCCGCGGTGTTTGGCCTGAATCAAGGCTTGAACCACGCTGTCGTGATGGTCGCCCAACAAATCGCCGATTAGAAACAGACAGAGTTTGATGGAATAGCGGGCACGGTGTATCTCGGCCAGAATGGCATGATGCGGACGATAAACTTTGCCGTTAGACATGGTTTGTCTGCCGAAGGTGTAAAGAAGGTTGAACGGGCTTAAGGGATCGATACCGTATTTCTGGATGACGCCGCCGCGTTGACTTTGGAAAATATTGTCCAGCAGACGGCAAACGCCCTTGGAATGAAAAGTCATTCCCGATTCCCAGTTGGCCCACCAGCGGTCGAAAGTGATATTGAACGATCCCAAGATACAGTCTTCGTTGTTGAAAATGATAAATTTGGTGTGCATATCCGGTTCGACTTCAATCAAATGATGCTTGGGGGTACAGAAAACCCCAAGCAATTCAATGCCGGAACGTTTTAGTTGCGCGTAAGTCCAGTTATTGGTCAGCGTCATCTTGCGCCAGTTGACGACGCATTGCACAAATACCCCCTGATGGCTGGCATGGATCAGATGATTGATGAAATCGCTATCATCTATGCAATCGACGCTGACTTTGATGGTACATAGCCTCTGAGGGTTTTCACGCTTGCTGTGTATGACTTTATCGATGTGATCGTGGATAAAGCGTTTTGGGTGATAAGGATGATATTGTTGGCCTTTGGTGAACTTGGGTATTAACTGCAAACTGTCGAAATGGTGGTTATACCAGTCGACATCGCTTTGCAATTCGCTGCTGTTCAATTCATAGGTGCGATAGTGATTGTGAGTGGCGTGTTCTTCGGTGATGCTGCGTTGTTGGTGATGTCCATCCTGCAACTGATGCCAGTCCATGAAAATATACTCGTGACGCGAAGCGATGGAGTGCTCGCCAAGATGTACGATGAATGCAAACTTGATGCAATTGATTTTGCCGAAATGCGTGGAGAAGGGATGGATATAAAAATCGCGGGTGCTGCGCTTATGCCGATCCCAATGAATATCGAAGGCATCGGTATCGACAATATAGGTTTCGCAGACCGCATCCCGGTAGACTTTTAAAATAACTTTCAGATTGGCGGACATGCCGTGAAACAGATCGAATTCGATCCGGCCCCAGCGGATATTGAAGGTATCCTTAAAATCGTTGACACGTGGAAAGTACCCGCCCAGTTTGGCAAATACCGGTCTCGCGTAATGTTCTGCTGTTTGCATAGGGTTAACTCAATATTACGGTTTATTTCGGTTCGAAAGTCATTAGATAGCCGCAATGATCGGAAACGCGGCCGTAATCGGATTCGGTAAACAACACTCTGGCCGTTTTAACGCATAAATCGCTTTCCTTGTTCATAAAAATATAATCGATACGATAGTCATCAGCAGGATAATCCTGCCAATGACTGTCATTAACCCGGAAAATTTTTTCAAACAGGCCTTTGGCATTGGCAGCCAGATATTGATCTTCGTACCGATTAGTGTTGACGACTAGCCAATAGCCGGTGGTGCCTGCGGTAATATTGAAATCGCCGCACAGCAGGGTGGTTTTTACCTCTGGTGTGGATAGCCGTTCAGCCCAGCCGGTCAGTCGCTGAAATTGCTGCTGAAAACCGTCTTCCCACCAACTTAGATGGGCGGAGAATACATTTATTTTACCTAGATAAGGGGCATCAATGCGCGCCATCACCACCTTGCGGGAGTGGATGCTGTAGATGTCATGGCTATCGGATACATAGCCGGATTGCCGGTCAAGCAGGGGATAACGGCTTAAAATGGCGACGCCTTCGCGGTACTTGTCGAAACCGATATGAGACCAGTCGCTATAGATATGGAAAGGTTTTCTAAGGCGCTGGTTGATGATAAGCGCCGAATTGGAAGGCCAGTCGCCGTGTCCATGGTTCCAATGTTCGGCTACTTCCTGGAAACAGACCACATTGACCGCCTGTTCGTCAATGGCTTTGGCGATTTGCGTAAACTTTCGATCCTGATGTTCTTCCTGATAGCAGTGTAGATTCAGGATCATAATTTTTAAGGCTTCATGGCTGACAAGGAAATTTTTACCGTAATTATCATCCCAAAACTGTTGTGTCCGGTTTTTGCAACGAATAGCGTATTGTAGGCGAAAAGCGTCGCCGACCTTAACACGCGTTTGCCAAATATGCGTTTTGGCGTGTAGCGTATGCTTATTGATTCGGCATGAAGCTTGGTGGGTATGCCGCCAATTGTCGGTGGTCCAATGGATGAATACGCCGTTGACTGCCAGCTCGGAATTAACCGCAATTTTTATCGGCACCGATTTTTGACCTTCGTGCAAACGGCCGGATAAAAACAGGTTTTGCAGGTTTACGGTCTTAGCCAGTTCCAGTCCGCTACCCATCCGGCTGCTATAGTTGTTGCCATGGTTATTGTCCCAGTATTCCTGCCCCATGCAGCGAAACCGTAATGCAAAGCAAATGTTGCCGGGCAGGGGATGATGTGCCTTGCTTGGCTGTGTTATTTCAGCCTGCCAGTATTCCTGCCCGTCACCTCTGACGGCAACAAACTCGGCGGCCAACGCCTGCCAATTGCCGGACTGATCCGACCAGACCACGTTCACTTGTTTATCGTACCCCAGATTTGCTACCAAAATCAGGAAAAACAGGCTTTGCTGGCTGGGGTGCGTTTTTCGGTTGGTGACATTTTCGACTGCCAGAAGTTGAATGAATTCGGCCATTATAAAATTCTCTGCAAGTACAAATTTATCTAAAATCTGTTAAAAAAAATCGATTATTGTTTCAGAACAACGCACAAATGTCTGACAAAGGCCGGTTAAGCGATCGCCGATCTTTGTAAAAATTGTCGTCTATACTTTAATGGTCTCTCAAAACGCAAGATTGATAAAGCAGCATTTTAATATTTTTGTAACAATATCCGCTATAGTGGCAGATTCGAGGCATTTTTTTTAAATTTTCTGCTTATTGCGATCGGAAGGCTTATGAAACCGCATGGCAGTTGTGCCGATAGCCGGTATCCGGCTTTCGAAAAGAAAAAATCCGGTTTAAATAGCGTTAAGCGGAAGTAGGTTACAGTTTTAACATCCAACGCCGATTTACTCGGAACACTTGTGAATTTTATAGTAAACTCGCCGCATTTAAATTTTACCGATTAACAATTCATCACTTTACTCTGGAGTATCCTATGCTGAGCCATGACGAAAAGCGCGATTTCATTCGTATGGATGTCGATTGCGATATTAATTATAAACCGGCTGACGGCAACCAGATAAAAACCGGTAGATGTACGACGCTGAGCGGAGCCGGCGTTTCCTTCATTGCCGATCAGAAGTTTGAGGTGGGTTTGGCTATGGAAGTCAGCATCCATCCGAAAACCTCGCTGACGCCGCCGATGACTGCGTTTATAGAAGTGGTTCGCCATGTTAAGCTGGAAGACGGCAATTTCGAGATTGCCGCCGTGATTAAAAGTATCAAGGGTAATTAATACCGGGATTACCGGACAGGGACGGATTAAGCCATGTTTATCATCACCAAAGAGGTCTATTTCTGTTACGGTCATCGTCTGATGAACCATCCGGGCAAATGCCGGAATTTGCACGGACATAGCGTAAAAGCCTGTATTTCCATCAAACAGGAGGTTCTTGACGAACAAGGGATGGTCTGCGACTTTTCCGACGTCAAAAATTGCGTGGACGGTTATATCAATCAATTGCTGGATCACAACTTTCTGTTACATAAAGACGATCCCCTGATTCCGGCGCTGGTTGCCAATGGGGAACAATTCCTGGCCCTGGACGAACATCCCACCGCCGAAGTCCTTAGCAAGATGATCTACCGCCATGTCAAACAGCAGGGCTTTAATGTCGATCAGGTTGTACTTTGGGAAACCTCAAGTGCCTGCGCCTGTTATCGGGAAGACTAACAGTGAGTCAGTTAAGGCCGGTCAATACTTCGCTTTGTTTAGAAAAAATCTGCGAATCCAATTATCAAAAACTGTTTAGGCTTATTCCGAACTTATGCTCTTTCGACAAGAACGCCATCGGCCGTACCGAAAACAAGCCCGCTTTATATCTGGATGTGCTGGAACGCAATCCCTACACCTTGACCATAGAACTCAGCCACTGTTTTAACCGGCGTATCACCGAACTGATAGAGCCGGGGGTGAAAATCCGGGTCTACCTGGATGCGCAATTAGTTGAAGTCATCCGCGATCATGCCCGGCCAGCAGTTGAAAGCGTCTATAAAAATCCCGGCCGCTTGCGGGAAATTCAGGATTACAAATGGCGGCTTAATTATTTTCTGCAAAAATGGCTGGATCACTGTTTGAAAACGGAATACCGGTTTGACGGTTAGTTCGTAAAACGGATGCCGCCAGGCAATCCGCCAAATCGCGTAGGGTATGCAGTGCATACCCTCACTGCCATTAAGTTAAGGAATAAGTCGTTGAAATTAAAGACGGCGTAGGCTGGGTTGAACAAAGTGAAACCCAGCTTGAAGGCCTAAATGCTGGGTTTCGCTCGCGCTCTACCCAGCCTTCGTTTTAAGTCATCCAAGGGCCGTCAGCTTAACTTAATGGCAGTGACTGCATACCCTACAAGGCTCTTTCATCATAAAATACGGATGCTGAACGTGACCATGACAGCACTGCTTCGATTACCGGCTATCGAAAAACTTAAGATCATTGAGGCGCTTTGGAGCGATTTGATTGCCGAAGAAAACACAATCCCCGAACTTCTCTGGCACGAGAATCAGCTAAAGCAAACCGAGACCGAACTTTTGTTTTATCTCTATGTCAAGAGTAAAGTTATCCCTAGGTAAGTACAAGAGAGCGAAAACAGATCAAAGCGATAGAGGGTGACGGGGCAATATGGAGACCGGAAATGCTAAAACAGAAAAAAAGTATTAATTTTATTATCGGGCGATTAGTAGGTTATATTGCAGTATTCGCAATTACAGTCATAATTGTCGAAATCTTAAAACATATATTAACTTAAAAATACCCATGAAATAAATAAACGAAACGGGGTAGAAGGTTATCCTGTGTCTGTGTTACGAAAGTCTGCTTTCAGTTTTAATTCTACCATTTGTAAATATGGAACCAATGTCGTCTTGGGGTCGTTTGCTGGCGGTCGGCCTATCCCACATGAATAATCGCCAGGGGGTGTTATGAGTGGAATATTCAAGAAACCTCAGCATGGACGCTAACTTGCGTTTTCGTACCGTTGGCCTTCAAACCCCAAAGTGGCAGAAAGGCTAGTTGACTAAGCGTATAAGTACGTGGGTATCTTATCCGGCGGTAACCTCTTCGGCTCCGGAGGCATAATCTTCAAATAAATACCGACTATCGACTCCAGCCGCTATGAGCGCGTCGCGCTGTACGTCGGTAGTCTGGCGATCATAGTCGGACGATACCCGCATATAACCAACAAGCATGTACGAAAAACCCTTAGCAAGTAATTTGCGTATGGTTTACCATAACGGCAGGGTTTTTCGTACGTTTTTGAGGGCGATTTGGGTGGTAATAGTGGCACCTTATCTAACCAACTGGAAAACAAGTGTTTTCCAGTTGGTTGCGTCACCGTATTTTCCACCGAAAGCCTGGATGCCACGCCAGAAACGTTTGTTCCGATTTGTCTGAGTGGCCTCCCTTGGTTTTGCATGCTCTCCTCGCCAACTGCTTCTGCGTTGTTCTACCTACATCCTTAGCCACTTCTTATGATTCATCAATTTTAGGAAGTGCAAGAACAAGAAAGTGTGATGCATTTCAAAAATATTATGTTTTCATTAGAACAATACTAGTTCTAATGAAAACTAATTGATGCTATCCTTTACCCACACTTAATGATTGACTTGAGCTCCAGTTAAACAAGGTCGTTTTAATCGTGACGTGCAAAGACCAAATTCACTATTGATCTATTTTTCTTGTTTAACGAGGTATCGTTGTTGTCATGTTTGCCAAGAGGCTTTAACGGCTGGATTATTCCCACAATGATGATGTTGACCGCCTGCATGCCGCCGAACAAGGCACCGCCTGTAGATCATTATCCGTTACCGCTTGCCAAGCCCGCTGTTGATTCTCCTGCTAACCCATCTGATATCAACACGCAGCCGCCAGGCATATTTAGCCGTCCAACTGAAGATAACTCTATCGACACCAAGCTAAGCTATGATTTGCCTGCACTGGTCGATTTGGCCTTGCGTACTCATCCGGAAACTAAAGTTAGCTGGGAGGAAGCGAAAGCCGCCGCCGCGCGGCTCGAGCGGAATCGTAGCGCTTGGTATCCGACTTTGACGGCGATGGTGTTCGGGCAATCTTTCAAAACCAGTTTCCCTATCCCGGGCGGTCCATTGGTAAGCCATGGTTATTCTTCTTTCGGCAGTTTGGATTTGGCATGGACGCTGTTTGATTTCGGTCGCAGGGAAGCTTTAGTGGACGCCGGCGCAGAGCGTCTGAGTGCGGCTAATTTTGCCTTTGACCGCAACCATCAGAAAATTGCCTATCGGGTTGCCAGCAGTTTTTTTGTCTATCAGGCCGGATTGGCCAAGGTGACCGTCGGACAGCAGGCATTCGAGGCGGCAAAGTACAACACGGCTTCGGTCCGGGCTAAACTTGATAAAGGTCTGGCGACAAAACCTGATTTGTTGTTGGCGATTCAGGAGCAGGCGAAAGCCAGTTACGATCTGCAAGATGCGCGCGGCTCAGTGACTCAAACCAGGGTTGAGCTGATGGCGAACCTTGGCGTTTCGCCCGCTTATTCCTTGCAACTGACCGATCTGAGCAAACTACCGTTACCGGCGAGCCTGGAGGCTTCGATCGAAAAAATTGTCGATCAGGCGTTGGATCAACGTCCGGATTTGCTAGCGCGGCTTGCCGAGTTACGCGCCCACGAAGCGGAAGTGAAGAAGGCTAGGGCAGACTTTTGGCCAAAGATTTCTCTGCGCGGTATGATTGGTAATCAATACTGGGGAAGTGTGCATACAAATCCGCCCGGTAATCAAAGTTATTCGGCCAGCAACCTAGTCAATACGGCCATGCTGAATGTGGAATGGAGCTTGTTCGATGGCTTTGATCGCACTAATGCCGTGCATGAAGCGGAAGCCAAAACCAAAGGCGCCAAAGCCCAACTTGAGGCCTTACGCCTGGAAATCATGCGTGATATCTGGAAAGCGTACGCCGACATCAAAACCGAACTGGAAAAACGCGAGTTCGCGTTAGCCTTGTTGAAAGCCGCCGAAGAATCCTATGCCGCCACCCAGGAATCTTATACTCATGGCTTTTCCACAGTCATAGAACTGCTGTCTGCGCAAAAAGATTTGGCACGCGCCCGTTATACAGAAATCGATAGCAGAGCGACCTTGTTACGCTCCGCGGCAACGCTGGTTTATGTTTCCGGTGGCCAGAGCCGGAATGATTTGATGAAGGATGGCGAGGAATCGGGTGACCGTTTTCCGCTATTAAATTCTAATTAGAACCATTTTTTACATTATGTCCACTCCATCAACTTTTCCAACCGTACTGCGCCAATT
>CAVXZR010000126.1:0-10569 GCA_963765965.1 uncultured Pseudomonadota bacterium | reverse complement strand
TCCGATTTTGCAGTGCGGAGCGGATTAAGAAAACGATTAAAACCCTGTTTTGGATTTTTGATCCTGTTAATTTACAAGTTTAGACATAAGTCAGCAATTTAGCGAAGTTTACGAAATTAACTCGATAAATTTGAGCGGAACACGGTTGGTATTACAAAGCCAGTGTGCGGATATTGCGTGAATCATTCAGAAAGATGCAGAGCGTCTGAGGATGCATTCCCACGGAGTGAGGGAATGGATAGGGGGTTGGCTGTTAGTCGCGCAACAACTCATTAATGCCGGTTTTGCTGCGGGTTTTCTCATCCACTTGCTTGATGATGACCGCGCAATACAAACTATGGCTGCCGTCTTTGGCTGGCAGGTTGCCGGACACGACGACCGAACCGGCCGGAATGCGGCCATAAGTGGTTTCGCCGGTCATGCGGTTGTAGATTTTGGTGCTTTGGCCGATATAAACGCCCATAGAAACCACGCAATTGTCTTCGACGATGACGCCTTCGACGATTTCCGAGCGGGCGCCGATGAAGCAGTTGTCGCCAATAATGGTAGGATTGGCTTGCAGCGGTTCCAGAACGCCGCCGATGCCGACGCCGCCGGATAAATGCACGTTTTTGCCGATCTGCGCACAGGAACCGACCGTTACCCAGGTGTCGACCATCGTGCCGCTGTCGACATAAGCGCCGATGTTAACGTAAGACGGCATCAGAATGGCGCCGGGAGCAATATAGGAGCCGTAGCGGGCTACCGCATTCGGCACGACGCGGACGCCGGCTTTGGCAAAATCCTCTTCGTTATATTGGCCGAATTTGGTTTCGACTTTATCGTAATAACGCACCTCGCCGCTTTCCATCATACGGTTTTCATTAATGCGAAACGATAACAGCACGGCTTTTTTCAGCCATTGATTGATTACCCAGTCGCCGTCTTTTTTCTGGCGACCCGGGCTGTTCCTTTGTCCAGCAAGTTTAGAGCTTCGCTAACGGCTTCGCGAATTTCGGCGGACACCGAAGCCGGGCTGATTTCGGCACGGTTTTCGAAGGCTTGGTTGATGATGTTTTCCAGATTTGACATGAATGCTCTACGTTAAAGAGTTAAGAAAAAATTTGATGCGCTGCGCGGCCTCGATACATTCCTCCAGCGGAGCAACCAGGGCAATACGCACATGGTTGGCGCCCGGATTAATACCGGCAGCGTCGCGCGACAGATAAGTGCCGGGCAAAACCGTCAGGTTGTGCTGGGCGAACAATTGTTGGGCAAAATCGGTGTCGGTCAATGTTTTCGACAAGTTATTAACGCGCTTATCATCCGTTTTCAGCCAGATATAAAAACTGGCCGGGGGACGAGTGATGTCGCAGGCATCCTGCAAAATATCGATAAATGCGCTAAATTTGTCGCGGTATAACTGGCGATTGTGACGCACATGCTCTTCATCTTGCCAGGCAGCGATGCTGGCATGCTGGGTAGGCACCGGCATCGGGCAGCCGTGGTAGGTACGGTATTTTAAATATTGTTTCAATACTTCGGCATCGCCGGCAACGAAACCGGAACGTAAGCCGGGGGCATTGGAGCGCTTGGATAAGCTTTGAAAGATCACGCAACGCCGGTAATCAATGTTGCCTGCCTGATAAGCGCTTTGCAGTAATCCTTGCGGCGGGCAGTCTTCGTTGTCATAGAGTTCGGTATAGCATTCGTCGGATGCGATGATGAAATCGTATTTCTCAGCCAGCGTCATCAGTTTTTCATGGCTGGCCTTAGTCATGACCGTGCCGGTCGGATTGCCGGGCGAGCAGATGAAAAGCAATTGGCAACGTTGCCAGATGGCTTCCGGTACGCTATCTAAGTCCGGAAGGTAAGCATTATCCGCCACGGTATTCAGATAATACGGCTCGGCACCGGCCAGTAGCGTTGCGCCTTCGTATATCTGATAAAAAGGGTTGGGCATCACTACGACCGGTTTGCAATTCGGGTCGATGACAGCCTGCACAAAGGAGAACAATGCTTCTCGGGTGCTGTTCACCGGCAAAATTTGGTTTTCGGCATCGATGCCGGCGGCAGGAATGGTAAAACGCCGGGCTATCCACTCGGCCATCGCTTGACGTAATTCCGGCAGCCCTTTCGTAGTGGGGTATTGGTTTAAGCCGTGTAAATGCCGCAATAGCGCTTCCTGTATGAAGTGCGGCGTAGGATGCTTGGGTTCGCCTATCGATAGCGCAATGTGCGATATGCCGGCTGGCGGCATGATGCCCTGTTTCAACGCCGCCAGTTTTTCAAACGGGTAGGGATGTAATTGTTGTAAATGCGGATTCATTATTCGGCTGCTATGCGGTAAGCGGAACGACTGGCATAAGATAGTCAGATCGCTCACGTAGTGGTGTAAAACAAGCAAAATTTATAACATTTTAACGTACTCGTTAATAGAGGCTAAGGGCATTTTAGCTTAAATAAATCAGGTTTAGAGCTTTGCCGGTAGCTTCATGATAAATTCGCCCAAATAAATTCTAAATTTCAGGAACCGCCATGACCACTATTCGCCAGGACGATTTCATCGACAGTATTTGCGATGCCTTGCAATATATTTCCTATTATCATCCGCTGGATTTCATTAAGGCTCTACATGCAGCCTATGAAAAGGAACAAAGCCCGGCCGCCAAAGATGCCATGGCGCAAATTTTGATCAATTCCCGAATGTGCGCCGAAGGCCGCAGGCCGATTTGTCAGGATACCGGCATTGTCACGGTTTTCCTGAAAATCGGTATGGATGTGCGTTGGGATGCAAAGCTTGGTGTTAGCGAGATGGTCAACGAAGGCGTGCGCCGTGCATATAACCATCCGGATAACCTGTTGCGGGCTTCAATCTTGTCCGACCCGGCAGGCAAACGCATCAACACCAAAGACAACACTCCGGCGGTGATACATATGGATCTGGTCAGCGGCGGCAAACTGGAAGTGGAAATAGCCGCCAAGGGCGGCGGATCGGAAGCCAAGTCCAAATTCGTCATGTTGAACCCCTCCGATAATATTGTCGACTGGGTGATGAAAACCGTGCCGGCCATGGGTGCCGGTTGGTGTCCGCCGGGGATTTTGGGCATAGGCATCGGCGGTACTGCCGAGAAAGCCATGATTTTGGCTAAACAAGCTTGCATGGGAGCAATCGATATTCAGGACTTGATAGCTCGCGGTCCGGTCAATGCCTTGGAAGAATTACGGCTGGAAATTTACGATAAGGTCAATGCGCTGGGCATAGGCGCACAAGGTCTGGGCGGACTTACTACTGTGCTGGATGTGAAAATCCTCGATTACCCCACTCACGCCGCCAACAAGCCGGTGGCGATGATACCCAATTGCGCAGCAACCCGCCATGCGCATTTTGTCCTGGATGGTACCGGTCCGGCACGTCTGCAACCACCGAAATTGGCAGACTGGCCGCAGACTACCCAGGCTGCCGGGAATGCGCGGCGGGTTAATATCGATACACTCAGTAAACTGGACATAGCCGGCTGGAAACCCGGCGAAACCTTGTTGCTCAGCGGCACGATGCTGACAGGCCGCGATGCCGCGCACAAGCGCATCGTTGACCTGCTGACTCGCGGCGAAGCACTTCCGGAGAGTGTCGATTTTACCGGCAAATTCATTTACTACGTCGGACCGGTCGATCCGGTTCGCGACGAAGTAGTCGGTCCGGCCGGTCCGACTACCGCAACACGCATGGATAACTTTACCGATACCGTTCTGGAAAAAACCGGTTTGCTGGGCATGATAGGCAAAGCCGAGCGCGGCCCGGCAGCCATTGCAGCAATCAAAAAACATCAGTCCGTGTATCTAATCGCTGTGGGCGGAGCGGCCTATCTGGTTTCCAAAGCAATCCGCAAGTCCCGAATAGTTGCCTTCCCCGAGTTGGGCATGGAAGCGATCCACGAGTTTATCGTGGAGGATATGCCGGTAACCGTGGCGGTGGACAGTCGCGGTGAGTCTATCCACAACATTGCGCCGAAGCAGTGGCAGGCCATGATAGGTAAAATACCGGTGGCGGAGGAGTAATTTCAACGAGTATTTTTGATTGCTATGAAAACTTAGAGACCTTAATTGCTCCTTCAAAATCGGTCAGTTTGATTATGATTGGTTATAATGCATCACCAACGGACTAAATAATAAGAATACACTGCCATTAAGTTAAGCCTAGCATGGCTATTGAAGACAACCGGAAGCCGAGTCGTAGGCTAGGTAGAACAAAGTGAAATCCAGCATTAGACCTTCAAGCTTGGTTTATCTGACGAGCTTTAACAAGTAACTTTGTTCGTACCCAGCCCTTCATTTTTTGCTTTTTCGTTTTGCTTTTGCGCTGGCTTAACTTAATGACAGTGATATTAAGGATAGGTGTCATTTTTTCGGTCGCTTTGCGGCCGCAGATGAGGGGGAAAATAATGGCTGATGATAAACATAAAATTTTGATTGTCGGCGGCGGCGCCGCCGGTCTGGAATTGGCAACCTATCTGGGGCATAAGCTCGGCAAGCACGGTCTGGCGGAGGTGACGCTGCTTGATGCCACATCCACACATATCTGGAAACCTTTGCTCCATGAAGTTGCATCCGGCACGCTAGCCGAAGCGGAGGAAGTCGAATATTTGGCTCAGGCTCATCGCAACCATTTCAGGTTTCGGCTTGGTCGCATGGAAGATTTGAACCGGGCGGAAAAACAGATAGTTGTCAGTTCTATCGTCAACGATCAAGGTGTGGAGCTGATTCCCCGCCGCACCTTAATATACGACACGCTGGTAATGGCGGTGGGTAGTGTCAGCAATACTTTCGGTATCAAAGGCGTTGATCAGCACTGTATGTTTATCGATAACACCGCTCAGGCTTACCGATTTCAGAAGCAATTGGTAGAAACTTATTACATAAAATCCTATGCCGGACAGAACAGCCTGAAGCAAAAACCGCTGTCGATTGTCATCGTCGGTGCCGGGGCGACCGGGGTTGAGCTGTCGGCCGAATTGCACCAAGTGACAAAACTGCTGGCCACTTACGGCCTGGAAGATTCCGATAAAGTCAAAATTACCATTATCGAAGCTGCTACACAATTATTGCCGGCTTTGCCGCCGCGATTGTCGGCCGCTACTCAGCAGCAGTTGGTCAAACTGGATATTAGTTTAAAACTGGGTCGCCGCGTTACCGAAGTCACGGAAAATTCGGTTTATACGCACGACGGCGAAGTTTTCGATGCCGATTTGAAAGTTTGGGCGGCGGGTATCAAGGCCCCTGACTGGATGAAAAATCTCGATGGCTTGGAGACAAATCACCTTAATCAGTTAATCGTCGATCAGACCTTGAAAACCGGCGACAATAATATTTACGCAATCGGCGATTGCGCCGCTTGTGTTTGGGTAGGTCACAACGGTAATGTCCCGCCGCGAGCGCAAGCCGCTCATCAGCAAGCTTTTGCTGTGGGAAAAACCATTATCAACCGTTTGCAAAACAAAGCGCCGGTGGCGTTTGTTTATCACGATTACGGTTCGCTGGTTTCGCTGGGTAAATTCAGCACGGTAGGTAGTCTAATGGGTAGTTTGATGGGCACAGTCAGTGTTGGCGGTTTTATCGCCTATCTGGTGTATATGTCCTTATATAAAATGCATCAGATTGCCATACACGGCTATTTTCGAACCGCTATGCTGAGTTTGTCCAATCTGTTCCGTCGCAGTACCCATGCCAAAATTAAAATGCATTAATCAGGATGGATAGAAATGAAAACACTAATTTTCGTCATACCTGTTATCGCCTTAGCCGCTTGTACAACAAGCGCCGTGAAATTAAGCAGATAATTTTTGCTACTCCTTTTTAATAACTGAAAATTAATGTTGAGAACATCAAAATGTTAGAACTTGAATACGAATTCCGCGAAGCAGATCTGGTTCACTTTAACGAACACAGGCTGGCAAACGATTTGGAAATGCAAAAAAAAATCCGCCAGAATCGTATGTTTGTACCCGGCGTCATGCTGGCCATCGGTTTGTTTTATTATGTTTACTATGTGGACATGATGACCACCGCCTATATCACGATATTGGCGGTGGTTTGGGCCTTGAGTTCGCCTTATATTATGAAAATGGATTTGCGCCGCAAATTTTTCGACCTCTATACGGCGGAGGAAAAAAAGCGATGTTCGGCATACACAGTTTAAAGATAGAGCCGGAATTTCTACAGGAAAAATCGCCGGGCGGCAAAAAGCATAATACCCCCTGGAAAGAACTGCTACGGGTTGAAAGACATAAGGATTATGTGTTCATCTATGTCGATATCGATGCTGCGATTGTCATTCCAAGGGAGACCGTCAAAAAAGGTGATTTGAAAGCCTTTGCCAAGCAAGTGGAAAGCATGATCGACCGTCTAGGTTAACAAGCCGTCGCGTCGCTGAATGTAAAGCCGGCAGGCGGAAACGCAATCGGCTTTTGTTTTATATGGTCCGTTGATTTATCCACGGTATAAAACCACCAACCTTGTTCATTGACAAAGTAGCGGTCTTGCGGTCTAAACAGCGGATGGGAGGGTTTACGTAATTTCATTTGCCGGCTTAAGTTTAGCAAACTTTTCAGTGTAAGTTTGGCGTAACTATTCAGCGTATTCAGGGCGGCGGGGACGGACGCCATCGTTCCCACGCTCCGGCGTGGGAATGCATCCCCGGACGCACTGCGTCTCCTCTAAAGAGATACTGCCTCAAGACATTGGCTAAGTTAAAATGTCCGTGGATAAAATACACCGCAACATATTAACCTAAGGAAATTCAATGGCACTTGAAATTGAACATAAATTTTTGCTTGCAGACGATGCATGGCGCAAAGAAATCAAGCGTTCGGTACATTATAAACAGGGTTATTTGAGCAGTAGTCCCATGAGTTCTGTACGTGTACGGATTTCCGATACCCAAGCATGGCTTAATATTAAAAGCGCAACCATCGGCACTCACAGACAGGAATTTGAATATGAAATTCCTCTTACAGACGCCAATAGTATTCTAGATGAGCTTTGTTTTAAGCCCTTAATTGAAAAAATGCGGCATTTTATCTATCGCGACCAGCACATATGGGAAATCGACGAATTTATGGGCGACAATGCCGGTCTGATTGTTGCTGAAATCGAGCTGTTGCAAATTGGCGAAATTTTTGCAAAACCGAGTTGGCTGGGTAAGGAGGTTACAGAGGATTTGCGATATTACAACAATAATTTGAGTAAATGTCCGTATAAGGATTGGAATAGATAACAAATACCTATCATCATTGAAATATAGACAGTAATGTACTATATTTTGTATATGAATAAGTTCACATTTATTGTTTTTTTGACACTAAGTGCTGCTCCGCTTCAGGCTGCGGATATGTTGGCCTCTATTGCCGAGTTGGAAAGCAAATGGGCTGTTATC
The DNA here is from genome assembly GCA_963765965.1 of uncultured Pseudomonadota bacterium. Classification (GTDB taxonomy): domain Bacteria; phylum Pseudomonadota; class Gammaproteobacteria; order Methylococcales; family Methylomonadaceae; genus Methylomonas. The sequence goes on along the minus strand of CAVXZR010000126.1, from coordinate 3,158 downwards.
TATTACGAAAATAACGAAGAACAGCAACAGCAGCTTTTTCCGGTTTTGTTGGAAAAATCGATAGAGTTGGTGAAACGCTATCCTAATGCAGCCGAGCCGAAAATTTGGCAAGCTACCATTATGACAACCTATGCCGGCGTGCAATCGTCTTTAACGGCTTTGGCGACTCTGGATGCAGCCAAAGCTTTGCTTGAGGAAGCCATCAAGCAGAATCCGGAAGCATTGGAAGGTGCGGCTTACTTGACTTTGGGTACACTGTATTACAAAGTTCCGGCTTGGCCGGTTTCTTTCGGCGACAAACAAATCGCAGAACAATTGCTGAAAACCAGTCTTAAGATTAATCCGAAAGGCATTGATGCCAATTATTTTTATGCCGATTTTTTGCTAAGAGAGGATAGAACGGTCGAAGCCGAGTTCTTTTTTCGCAAGGCTATTCAGGCGCCTGTTCGTAAAGAGCAAATACTTGCCGATACACAATTGCAAAAAGAAGCCAAGCAGGCATTGGGCAATAATCAACTTGGCAGAAGAGAAAACGATAGTAGTAGATCTGCTTCGTTCTTTGCCATATTAACCTTAATATCTAAATAACGGTATGATTTTCCGTTATTGGCGGGCTTAAACCCAAAACTCACAAAACCCTTAAATTCACCAGCAATCCCAGGATAATGAAATCTACTATAATGAACTCAGCCGTATCTCCGTTTAGCCGGGTACTTCGTTAAACCACTCCGGAGAGCTTGGTAAGTTTAGCGGTGATTAGCCGTTATATAATTTATGCAGTCAACTTTAGAAATTTTCGGTATAAACTGTCTTTATCTTCGATAAAATCAGGATCCTTGTCAATGCAGTCCACCGGACAAACCTCCATGCATTGCGGTTTGTCATGATGTCCAATGCATTCGGTGCAAAGTGAAGGGTTAATCACATAAATATCCGAACCTTGCGAAATCGCGCCATTTGGGCATTCGGGTTCGCATACATCGCAATTGATGCATTCATCACTGATAATCAGAGCCATATTTACTCCGTTGAAAATTTTTTAACTATGCGTTGTTTTACCGATTTTGGGACAAAATCGGAAACATCGCCCTTAAACTGGGCAATTTCTCTGATCATGCTCGAAGAAATAAATTCATATTGTTCGGCAGGTGTCAGAAACACTGTCTCTATTTCAGGGGATAAGCGTCTATTCATGCCTGCCAACTGAAATTCGTATTCGAAATCGGAAACTGCCCGAAGTCCCCTGAGAATAACGGAAGCGCGATGATGTTTGGCGCATTTGACCAGTAATGTATCGAAACCGACTACTTCGACATTGTTGTAACCGGAGACGACCTCATTGATCAATTCCACTCTTTCAGCAAGCGAAAATAAGGGATTTTTGCCTTGGCTGGATGCAACGGCAACAATTATACGATTATAAAGTTTTGATGCCCTGTGAATCAGATCAAGATGTCCATTGGTGATAGGGTCGAACGTGCCAGGATAAATCGCTCTGATTTTCATGAGTTATGCTTGGAAAGAAAGCGATCATTTTACCCGATTGTCACTTAAAAAGTATTTTGAAGTTTTCACCTTTGTTGAGGACCTATTTATATTCCCCATGAGACAAATTTGCTATCGGATTATTCTGAGTAAAGAACGATGTAAATATATCCCCATTTTGAAGGTATGTGCTGCATGGATTATGGAGAATCTGGATATTGTAGAAGCAGATATCCATCCGTGCTTCCTGAATATATGCGGAAATTGAGCGTGTTATCCGAGTAAATTTATTATAAGTTGTCTGATCGAATCAGGTTCGAATGGTTTATCCAGTAACGCGGAAACCCCTGCTTTATCCAAGGCTGCCAGCCGATTTTGATTTTGTTCGCTGGTGACCATCAAAATCGGTACGGTTCTTTGCTCCGAATTGGTGCGTATGTGTTGCACAAGCTGCAATCCGTTCATTTCCGGCATATTGAAGTCGGTGACGATCAAATCAAAATAATGTTGCTTAAACAAATCCAGTGCTTGTCTGCCATCCTCTGCCAACGTGATATTTTCAATGCCGATATTGCCGAGAATACGACTGATGTATTTTCGGGAAAATAAGCTGTCGTCAACGACCAGTACTTGCAAATCGCCAATGTCATAATGATCGAGACTGGCTTTTTGCGGATGCAAATAATCGATTGTCGCGCTAAGTGCTGTCTGTAACTCAGATTGGTTAAATGGTTTAGGCAATATGGCTATTGCACCGCCTTGACGGATAGGCTCAAGGTATTTGATATTGGTTTCGCTTGAAATTAACAAAAACGCCATTTCATAGGAAGCATTATCCTTGCGAATGGCATGTAGTAGATCTACGCCGGTCATGTCAGGTAAATACATCGCGCTGATGATCAAATCCGGTAAGGCATGGTTGAGTTCGGCAAACGCTTCTCTGCCGGAAGACAGAAATTTCACGTCGTGAATGCCTGCATCCGAAAGATGTTGTCCAATGATGAGCTGTTGAGTATGTGAAGGCTCGACTAAAAAAACATGCAGTTCGGACAGTTGTTGATGGATCATCGGTCAATGCCTTTTGATGTTATATAGGGTTAAACCAATATTTGCCTGTTTGGCGAAATGTTTGGTGGTAGTAAAATCGGTTTGAAGGAACGGTATATTGCTTATATTACGGTCGGTATAAATAAGCCCAATAGATTTATGTTCGATCTGGACGGGAAAAATAAAGCATTCATGATCGCCTATGGTATTTATAATTTGCTTTGTGTACAAGCTTCGGAAGTTTTGTGGCTTGACCCAAAGCCCTTCTTTTTGGTGCAATGCGTGAAAAAACAGATTGCTCTCGGTTTCATTATTGTAAATGTGGATTTTTTCGCTTGAGATTTGTTTTTGCAAACCCAGATAAATTTTTTCCTTGAGGCAATTCTTGTCGGGACTTAATAGCAAAAACAGGGTCTTATCCATTTCGACACCGCGATGTATGCCTTCTAAAACCATTTCGAATAGTAGATTGAGATCGATATTGCCACTAATATGGTCGCTAATATCTTGCAATATTTGGAATTGAATTTGATTTTTATCTGGCTTATGGGTATCGGCATCATCATCCAAGACAACCGTAACTTCACTTGAAATAAATTTCGAAGCATCATGTGCTCCGAATTGCT
>CAVXZR010000125.1:0-11084 GCA_963765965.1 uncultured Pseudomonadota bacterium | reverse complement strand
GCATGCACCGCATGGCCGGCAACCATGACAGTATGAGTGTTGACCAGGCCAACGCCCGTTTCGGCACGATACCGCCCGGCACTGTTATTGTCATGCCCGGCATTATGATTCACAGGGTTGTCGGAGACAGCTCGCGGCAAAACTGCCTGTGCATCGGCAGCCATAGGCTGCTCTTTCTTGCAGCCTTTAACGAAGCATTATCGCCTTCCGGCGCAAGCTGCTGAAACCGCTGCCCGGTCTCGCCTTTACCGTAAGCAATCCGCAATGGATACTGTAGAAGCAACTCTTCCGGACTAACCCCGAACTTCTTGGCCTGAACGGCATAATACTGCGACAGCAGCATGGCATAATGATCGTTAACCTTGGCGGCGAAGAGAACATCCTGAAGCCTGCGGCGTATATTCTCTCTGCCGGTCTGCACGGCAAGCCGAAAAGCCCGTTCCTCCCGGCTACCGCTCAGACCTCTTTCCACCTCCGCCTTTAATTCTTCGGCGTTGCCATCCAGATAGCGAACCGCCTCGGCCCGGCTAAATTCCTCGCCTTCCAGGCGGATATGCTCCAACAACTGCGGCGCGAATTCCTGCGGTGCAATCCGGGTTACATAATCGCTTAGCGGAATACTGATCTCGCCGCCCGAGGCCAGGGCTTCCGGCAACTGCCGGGCTGCATCCGGCAAAGCCGCCGCCAGTTTATCGGCCATATCCGCTTGAGCGAAGGATTTAGCATCGATATAAACATGTTGGGCAGGCCCATTGGCAACCGCCGCATCGACAAAGCTTTTCACGGTATCGGCATCGCGCGGCAAAACCTTGCTGGTTGCCGCCAATTGATTAATGCGCTGGATATTGCCGTATTGCAAACCTGCGCCGTAGGTCTGCCTCCGTATACGGTTGGCAATAGCGTTTACGCCATGCACAATGCCGGTTTGTCCGCCGGAACCGACTAGCGTAGCCACCGAAGTTTGCATGGCGGCGTCCGGTCTTTCCGCCAGATAATCCTGCAGGGATTTTTCCGGATGCAAAACCGACCATTCGTTCAAATCCTGCAAGACGGTTGCCGCCTGTTCGCCCGGTATTTCGCCGGCCAACTGGCGGGTCAGCAGGTTAAAAAACGGCGTACCGGCTTTCAGATCCTTGAACAGCAGACCCACCGGCATTTTTTCGGTGCCGTATTCAACCGCCGCATCCGCCGCGCCGTACAATGCAGCCTGCGGCGCGTCCACGCCCCGATCCGCGCCGCCGTAGAGCTGGCCGCCGGTATTCAGCGCCATGGTATTCAAGGCCAAATTGGGTTCTGGCCCGCGATGGCTAACGACAACCACTTAATTCTGGGTCAGCGACTGCAAGCCGGCATGAATAACCGGATTCCGTCTTACCCTCGCCATTCAGTGTTAAATGGTTGCGCCCGGCAGTTTCGTCGCGGATATGCGCAAAGGCATCCGCGACCGGCGCAACCATGTCCACCGGCAATACCCTGGCGTCCGCCAGCGGCCCGGTCAATACTTGCTGACCAGATGGCGCCGGCCTCGGCCTGGCCAGCAACGCCTTCGGAAAAACCGTACAAGCCGGACAGCAAGGCCTTGCCGGTATTCTTGCCGATTTTTAAAGCCTGTTCCAGCGCCCCGAGATTATCGATATGGTCATCGCAATCGCCGCTTTTGCCGATCGGCCAATGAACCGGCGGTCACCGGCAGTTTTCGCCAAAGCCGGATGATCCACCGCATCCAGTTTCGCCCGGCGTTGCATCGCCTCGCTATCCTGCCGTACCGCCTCCAGCGGCAATTGATAGCGGCGGGCTATGCCCTGTAATTCGGCTTCTCCGGTCCGGCTGTTTATCGACGGCGGTTTGCAAAGATTGCCGGATAGTATCGGCACTGTCTGCCAGCGCCGTTCCCAGATATGGATTGGTTTCGTCCATTACAACAAGCCCTTATGCTTTAAATACAGGTAAAAAATATCGTCTTCGCTAATGGCGGCTCCGGGTCTGGCGGCGCCTAAAGCCTGAACGATCCGGGCACGGTCTGCGTCCGGAATGACGACCCGGTCTTTTTTCCAATCCACCAGCACCGCCGGTTTCTCTTCGCTGCCGAACAGCAAACCCTTGACGCCGACCCGGGTAAACAGCTGCGCCGCCAGTTTATGCATCTCCTCGCCGTTCAAGCGCTTGCCGCCCAACTTCTCGGCAGCATTCAGCCTCTGTTCGAAGGCCGACCAAATTCGCCCAACCGCTCTCACGCCGGCTTTGTCGGTATATTTGGGATTCGGGTCGATACCGGCCTCGGCCATGAACTGATTCAAAACCTCTTTTGCCGACCGGGTTTCGGTTGCTTGTCCGCCGGTGCCCGCCTGCTGCTCATCGGCAAGCTGCCGGTACTCGCTATCGTGCAAACGGTCTCGAAACGCCATTAGGTCGGTTTTTTTCAACAAGGCCGGATCGGATTTCAGCTTGTAATACAGCTCCCAATCCGTTCTAACCGGCTTTCCTGATGAAATCGCTTCGGCAAAATCCTGCATCCTGCCGGTATCCTTAAGCGACAGCCCCGCCAGCACCTGCACGGGCAATTCCGAAAGTCTGCCGCCGTTTTGCAACAAGGCCCGCATGGCCTCCGCCCTGCCCTGCTCCTGTTGTTGCCGGAGGGCCTGGCTTTGCAGCCTAAAGCGGCCGCTCACCTCATTTAAAACCTGTTTACGCAAAGCCGGGCTGCTATCCTCGCCCAGTTGCGACAAGGCTTGTTCCTGGGCATCGGCCAGCGTCGGCCGTTTAAATTCGCCGCCGCCGGACCGGAACTCGCGCAGATTGGCTTTCACATAAGCCTGGGTGGCTTTCGGCAGATAAGACAGCCAGTTGCCACCCTGTTGCCCGGCCTGTTGCAAGGCGGCCCGCGCCGCCTGTGGACCGGCCTGATAAGCCGCCCAAGCCTGGCCCAAATCGCCATGAAAATCCGCCAGTTGCTGTTTCAGATAGGCATCGGCCAAAGCCTGATGGTACTGTTCCGCTTCCCGGTCTTTGCCGGCGCCGCCGGCGGCCCGGTTGAACAAGGCCGGATTCCAGGGCAAACCGGCCAGCGCCGCCGCTTCCGGCCCGGTCAATTCCGGAAGCCGGCCGGTATCGGCAACCTGCCGGCCGCCGGATTCCGCAGCAAAAGTAATATTGCGCAGCCGGTCGTAATCAGAAGTTGCCAGACGCGGCGTCATTTTCGCCATCACTTGATCGGCAATTCCCTGCGAAACCTTGCTATCCGCCACCTTGCCGAGCAGTTGTTCGTTTCGCAACAAGTCCTCAGTCTGCATATGCGCCGAAAACTGCTTTAAAATCGCGCCGGCCGCCGCGCTATCGTTCTGCGCCAGCGCCGCCCGCACCGCACCGCTCAGGGCAGCGGACGCCTGCTTGCGGCCTTCCGCCAGACCGTATTGTTCCGGGTAGCCCTCCAGCCCGGCCAGATCGACGCTGGCCCGATTGATAGCCGCTATGCCGCTTTCCAGCAAGGACGGATTGTTATAATTCAATCCCATGGTTTGCTGCTGGGTATCGATAGCCGCCAGGCCGACCCCACGCCGATAAACCCGGAACTGCTGGCCTTCATGCTGTTCCAGCAGAGCGCCGGCCTGCACTTTAGCCGCGTTCGCCCACTCCAGATATTGCCGGCGCTGCTCATCATTGCCCAAGGCGTCGCTAACGTCGCCGATATGCCGATCAAGGCCATCCAGCACATTCGCCGCCACCGGCTTACCGTTCGCTTCGGGCTGAAAAGCCTCGGCCCCCTGCTTGAACAGCACGCCGTTTTCGCCGTAAAGCAGAGCGTTGATGGTGTTTTGGGTGTGGTTACGGGCGTCCTGGACACGGCTATTATCCGCCGCCTGCACCTGTTGGGCATGAAACTGCGCCATCCCCTGATTGACCTGCTGCATCAGGCTGTCGGCGCTTTCGGCAAACGCCGCCTGCGTCGCGCCTAAAAAATGATAATCTCTGGCATTGATATCCTGCCGAACGGCAGGAAGATCTGTCAGCCCCGTCTGACGTTGATAATCGGGTACTTTCATAAGCTCTTTACATAGTCCTCGCATAAAGCGCCGCGCTGGACAACAACGAAGCGCCGCCGCCTATCGCAGCGATTGCCAACGGATTATTATTGCCCGCCTGCCAGGCATTCAATTGCGACTGCGCCTGATAGCCGCCGGACTGTACCTGATAACCCCAGGCGGCCCGCGCCGCATTGCTCTGGATGGCGTTGACATCCTGCTGTCCCAAAAACCGCGTCGTCGCCAGTTGATCGACAGCCGAGCCCGAACCGGCGTCTACGCCATTCGCCGCCAACGTAGCCCGTTGCTGCCCGTACAACTGCGAGGACTGCAGCATGGCCAGTTGCGCCTGCGAATCACCCTGCTGCAATGCCGCGCTGCTCTGCTCTGCGGCTATGGCAGCGTTGTTCCGGTTGACCTGGGCTTGATAACCGGCCGCCGCTTGCGCGGCGCTCGCCTGCGTATAGGCCGAGTAAGCCGACAGACCGGCAGAACCGATGGCAGCCAGACTACCGCCGCTACCCGCCAGGGACGCCGCCGATCCCAAACCCTCGCCGGCCCCCGCCAAGGCCGTATAACCGCCGGCCATAGTCCCGACACCTTCCGATGCCCCGGCCGCAGCGGCCATAAACGCCTCGCTAAACCCATCGCACATACATAGCCCTCCTGCTAAATTTTAAACTATTTTAACTAATATACTCATGCGCCGATAGCCGGTCCCATAAGTAAAATTCAGGATGTGCCAATGCCGGAAGGCGCATCGATTGCGTCATTTACCGCAAATCCAGAGTGGGACTAAGTTAATAGGACCGTAGGGTGGATGCCGATAGGCGATCCACCATCGCCGGCCACCAACAATCCGAACCCATTTCCAACAGGCCGCCATACGCAAACACAGCGAACGTTCATCGGCTTCGAATCGGTGGAACCCTTGTCAGGTTTCCACCCTACGGTCCTAAAACCGCCGCAGCTCAAACCGAAAAAGCGGAAAACCCGGCTTTTTCTCAATGCACTCCACCATTTTAAACCCTAGCGTTTCAAGCCACCTGATCGTTCCAGCCTGACGCACATCTATCACGTTACAGAGTATCGGATATTTCTCCAGCATCCTGCTCACCCCCCGGCGGGCATCTCTGCTTAAACTCAGACGGTAGCGATCCATAAGATCGGTCGCCAGCAGCCAGGGCGCGGCTATCCTTGCATCTGCAACAGTCGGCGTGGCGCCGGCAATACACAACAGTTGGCCATCGGCAAAAGCGGCGCACAAAAAATCCGGGTCAGACCGCCGCACCGACTCCATGACCGCAGAATAAGGCGGCAAATCGCAAACCGCCAACAGTTCATCCCTATCGGACTGCCGCAGATTTGCCGCCAGGGAGGCAATGTCCTGTTCTGCCGGTAGGCGTGTGCTGATGGTAATTGACATAAAGGATAGAATGGAGACCGGCATAGGCAATTGATTAACTGCCACGCATCCTAACGGAGATTTTGAAATCATCCGCACACCTCCTGGGAAAACCGATGAGGCTAAGCGGAATCAGGGTGATCCCGGCCAGTTGCCGAAATCATTTCTTGCAGATTCCGGCAATAAACCCCAGACGCCGGACTATTTGATTTCTTCGTTGAATAAGTCCAGAATGAACTGTTTTTCCTGATGACCCAAAATATTATTCATATCGTGGGTACGGGCACGCCGCATCGATCTTGAAAGGGCTACATTTCTTAGCGTCGTGCGACGTTCGTTGGTACGCCGATCGGAACTACGGCGATCTTGTTTTCTATTATCCACCTTAGGCCACAATACGTAACGCTCCTCCATCATCGCTATCCATTCCGGCGAATTAAAAGCGTACGGATTTTCCCGCCGTTCTTTACTGCGGCGATGAGCATTTCGACGGGAATAATTTATTTGTTGTTCCATAAGACTTTCCAAACGTTAAATTTTATTAAGTAGCGAGTGAGCATAAACGCTAATAATATGCTTCCAAAATCTTAAGCTGTCAATAAAATATGGCATGATGCCGGGATAACATACACAATCAACATTAATGTAACATTAAAGCCTTACAAAAAAATATTGTTTGACCGTGCAAGACAACTAAATATTCAAGATAACAAACTATACAAGATAACAAATAAAACCAGTGTATATTAATGTTTGTTAAATTAGCATATCAGCGAAAATATAACTGAATCAGACAAAAAAATATGAATACATTGGCTTAACTTAAAAAAAATTTCTGGTAACTTTTCAGCGTATTCACGGCGGCGGGGACGGACGCCATCGTTCCCACGCTCCGGCGTGGGAATGCATCCCCGGACGCTCTGCGTCTTCTTGATTTGTAAAGGGCTGGGGATACGCGACCGGCAATTGCGGGTAATTTTACGCTGAATAGTTACAATTTCTGATTTATAGCATGATATTTTCAATATTTCGATACAAGAATATAATTTTTATATATATGAACTATACATATAAAAACTTATGTAACTATTCAGTGAATTCTTGATACGCCCATCGATTCGATGATATTGAAAGGGTTTTGGTACGCCCCTGGTGGGTTACGATGCGCCCAACGAATTTAACTTTATCTAAACTCAACGAGTTGCGCATCTAACCCACCCTACGCTGAATAATTACAAACTTATTAGTTTTAATACCGGTTCGCCGAAATTGACGAATAAAACAATCACCCCCCAATCGCCACCTCCATAGTCAAATCCACCACCGTCAACGGCAACGGATTCAACTGGCTAACCAAAACCATCCCATCCTCCCCAAAGCTAGGCAACACGTTAACCCTAAACTCCCCATTAGCCAGCGCCGGGTTCCCATTCCCATCGTATGCCAACGGAGCCACCGGCACCAGCTGCGTGGCGCTCGGCCCCACCATGCACCCGCAAAAGTCCACGCACCGCGCCCAAACCTTATTAATATTCTTAACCCGCCCCTGCCCCATGGAAGCATCCCCCGCCACCGAAGCCGGCACCGTCTGAAACTGCGCCACAATCGGCAGCCCGATAATCACCGTAGTCGCAGGCGTCGCCAAATTCACCACCCCGGTAGAAGACACCACCTGTTGAGCCTGCACCACCCCGTCCCCCAAAACAGAAACCGTCTTCCCGATCAACCAGGTCAATCCGGACACCGTCGAAACCGGCCCGCTAAACGTCTGCGCAATCCCGCAATCCACAAAATACGCGTTCTTCAAAACCCCCGCATACTGCCGGGTATCCAAAGACTCGATATACCTCACCGTCGCCCCGTTCACCACCCGCCGCACCACCGCATACAGCACGTCAAAGCCGTTCTCGGTAATCGTGCAGATCGACTCAAAGAACCCGTCCCCGTTCCCGGTCCAATGCTGATGCCAGGCCGACACCTGCTGATCCGGCAAATACGTCATCCCCAGCAACGCCCCTTGCTCATTCACCGCCCACAAAATCGGATAAGGCGAGCGCGAAAACGCCAGATCCACAATCGTATGATTATTAAAAAGATGCGTGGCCAGCAAACACAAATCCGTGGACTGATAACCCTGCATCTGCCACTGATAAGAAATAGACCGGATATGCCCGCCCTGCGAAGCCCCGTAAATCCCGGTATTATCCACCACCACCGGCTGCACATTATTCGCCCCGTTCTGCGACTGCGCCTTAATCGAAATCGTCGAAGGCGTCAACGCATCCCCGGACGCCGTATACACCCGCCACTCCGTCGAAGCCGTCAACACAATCAGATCCAGCAACGGCACGATATGCTCGATATAATTCGCCCGCAGCGCCGCGATCCGCACCCGCAAAGCATCGCTGTCTTGCGAAGGCACGTTATAATTCATATTCGACTCGGTACCGGACTGCGTCATCCACAAATTCTGCGGCTGCGTATTCGTCCCGCCAAACACCTTCCGCTGCTCGTAATACCCCACCGCCGTCGGATAATTGCTCGCCCCCTTAAACGTCGAATCCTGCTGCGGGATAGACTTCGTAAAATCCGCCGTCACATTCCGGTCATAAAAACCCAGCGTCGAAGCCGGCACCTGCCCGATATACCCAAACACCCCGTTAAACGACTTATACAGATTGTAATAACCCGCCCCGGTCACCGCCGCCCAGGTAATCACATTATAATTCCCGGCAATCGTCAAATCGTTCGAAATAGACCCGCTGGCCGGCGACGGCAAACTCTCCTCGTTCCCGTACGCATCCAGCGCCGTCACGATATACTGAAAATTGATCGGATAACCGCCGGTCAAATGCACCGCCGTCGCGGTCGGAGCCGCCGGCGCCGCAATCGAAGACGCAAAGCTGATAGTCGTCAGCACCCACTGCAAATCGTTAAAGCGCTCCAGTTCCGCCGGCGGGTAATTCGGATGCACCAGGGTCACGATATCCCCGGACTGCACATAATGGATACTCATCAAATCCGCCGCCGCATAACTGTTCGGCAGCTCGTAAATCAAGTTCGGCAACGGATAAAAATAAGCCGAATTCGACGGCTCATCCCCATACAGCAACGTCGGCTGCAAACAATAATACGCATTCCCTGCCACATCCCGCACCGCCTGCCCGACCGCATACACCGTATAACTATCGTACGGCGAAATCTCCGGCGTACTCTCCCGAACGCTAGCCCCGCCGTACGTCGCCACAGCATGCGCCGACCCGCTAATCCGAACCGTCGTCGAAGTCCCGACCGCCACAAACGTCAAACTCGCGCCCCACATCGCGGTCGTATTCAACGGCCTGCTGGTAATATCCCCAAAGCCCGGCAAAGACTCGACGTTAATTTTACCGACGCCGTTCAACGTCACCATCACATCATAAGACTGGCCCACCACCGTCGAAAACGTCTGATAAAGCGCCGGTACCGAACTGCTGGTGCTGGTCATCACGCACTGGCCGGTACCGGTAAACGTTGACGTCCCGCTGTTATAAGGCGTCCAATCCGTCGAAGGCCCCAGCGCAAACACATTGTTCAACAACAATTCCGGATTAGACGCAGCCAGCAAAGTAGACTCATCCGGATGAAACCGAAAATACCCCGCCCCCAACTCAATCGCCATCGTCTGGCTATTATTAAAGGAAAACGGAATCACCCGCGTCAAATTCCCCGCATTCTTAACCCCCGCCACATAATGCGTCCCCGCCCGATTCTGAACCGGCCCATGCGGCAACACCACAAAGTTCCTGCACAACGCCAGCCCCGCCTGCTCCTTCTCCACATCCAGCCGCCCATACATCTCCGGCGAAACCTCCCCGCCGACAAAACTGGTCTTGATTGTTCTAATGTTTGGCATTATTTGGTTTTCTCAATAATGTTGTGCCTTCTTTCGATAGCACGGGCAAATTCAACATAAAAATCTTCCAGCGTTCCGGTTCCCCCGTTTGCAGTCTCGCCAATGTCAATAATTTCCAATTCGCTCAATGGCTCTTGTTTTTCATCTGTACTACTGTTTGACATTGTTCGCTCCCGTTATTTTTGATTCGCCATCGTTCCCACGCTCCGGCGTGGGAATGCATCCCTGGACGCTCTGCGTCTTCATGCCGCGCAATCGTCCAGATCCCCGTCTAAATCCGGCCTTTCGCCATCATCGAAAAACTCGCAAACTCCTTTGACTGTGCTATCAACCCACCCACCGGACTGGCTCCCGCACTCCCCGTTATCGTGATACATACAATGCTTACAAAGCTCATCCATACCTGCACCCAAATCAAAAAAATGTAGGATGTGCCAACCAACGGGCGGCGCATCACTTCCGCTCAAACGCCCAGGTGCTCCACCAAATTCCGCACAGCCTCGGATGGTGTACGACCATAATGAGTTGTGAATTGGCTTGGACTGTACTGCACGGTGGCTCGCCAATGCGTTTCAAGATCGCCGCCGTTGTTTTCGACCCGCACCACATCATAACTCGCCCGCAACCCCTCCAAATCCGCTTCCATCACACCCCCTCACACCACATTATTCCCCCCCACCAACGGCGGCAAATCCCGAAACCCCTGCCCAAACTGCGCCCCCTGCATCCCGGTCCGCGCCGCGATCCCCGCCGGCACATAAACCGGCCTAACCTTCCGATTCTGCCCGTCCCGCTCAACCGCCAACTTCAAAGCCAACTCAAACAAACTCATCATCTTCTGCTGAGCCGCCACCCCCACGTCGCCCTTCAAAATCGGCCCCGCCAAATAAGACGCCAACAACACCGCCAAGGCCTCGGCAAACAACGGCGGAAAATAAGCCGCATTCGTCGCCGCGCTCGACGTATAAACCAAAACCGCATTCTGGATATTGCTATACAACACCCCGCCCTCAACCGAATAATTCTGAGTCGCCGGCGCCTGCCACTGCTCGTTAAAGTCCGGTTCCCGTAAATCGATCACCCCGTAAAAATCGGCCGGCAACGCATACGCATACAACCAGAACGGCGACACCAGGTTAACCACCCCGCTGCAACCCCGCCCGCCGGCGCCGTAATCGAAAACGTATTCGCATCGATCACCGTCACCAGATAAGAAGTCCCGGCCCCGGCCAAATCATACGGCCCCGCCTCATTATCGAACCCCAGCATATAACTGCTGCCGGACATTAACCCATGCCCGGCAATCACACAAGTCAACGTCGTCCCGCTGAGCGCATAAGTCCCGCTTTCCGCCGACAAAGGCGCAGTCCTCACCGCAAACGTCCACGCGTACTTATCCAGCAAAACAGCCAAAGCCTGCCCATAAAACAACGCGCAATAAGTCGCCTGCATAGACCCATCCGGCGGACTAATGCTAGTCACCTGAGCCACATCCCCCAGTTTGGCCAGGGCAAGGTTGCAAATTTGAACGGTGGATAAACTCATAAAATGCCCTAAAAACCTAACTCAAGCCCTAAAAACTTGTCCGCAAACATCAGCGCCAAACCGAGAAAATACAAAACCAACACCAGAACAGCAAAAGGCTTAAAGATTTCATTCATAACGCCAGCTCCAAACCAAGCGCCCTTGACAGCGCCACGCCCTGAAAGCTACACAAGAACAAGCCACCAAACACTAACAACAAAAGCCCTGCAATTTTCAATAT
>CAVXZR010000124.1:0-9501 GCA_963765965.1 uncultured Pseudomonadota bacterium | reverse complement strand
CTGCGAATAAGTTGTGATGCATGACAATTTTTCTTGGCTAAACGCTTAAGTTTGCTATTCTGAGCATATAAAATATATTAATAACACCTAAAACCATACTTCGTGTCCAACATCCTGATTTATTCAAATAATCCCACGCTCGCGGCACATTGGACGCATGCCTTGATTGGAGACCATAATGTCAACATGTTGCCGAATATCCACACTGAGTTTACCGCCGATGCCGTGTTGATAGACGCCAAGAAACTGGACGAAGATGCGGGTTTGTTATCGATTTTCGCCCATTCGACCAGCCGTTTCCTGGTGGTCGGCTGCGGATGGCCGGAACGCAAACAGATCGAGGTGATGGTGTTGGGCGCCGCCGGCTACTGCGAACAAACCGAGCCGGCGGAATTATTGAAAAGAGCGCTGGAGAGCATTTTAAAAGGTGAAATCTGGCTACGCCGCGCCCTGGTTCCCAAGGTCATCGAAGCCTTGACCAGCGCCCGGCAAATCCAGGGCGGCGATGGTAAGTCCCAGGATTTTGAAGAACTGCTCAAGTTATTTGAAACCCTGTCGGCGCGGGAAATGGAAGTGGCGCAAATGATAGCCCAGGGCGAAAACAATAAACGTATCGCCTTGATTTTGAATATCTCCGAACGCACGGTAAAAGCTCATCTCTCCTCCATTTTTCGCAAGTTGAATATCGATGATAGATTACATCTGGCGATTTTTTTGAAAGAGATCGAACAACATCGGCGTTGAGCGTTGTTGATGCGGATTCAAGCCTTACCCACGCAATTAGTCAATCAAATCGCCGCCGGCGAAGTCGTCGAGCGGCCGGCTTCGGTGGTCAAGGAGTTGGTGGAGAACAGTTTTGACGCCGGCGCGGATCGGATTCAAATCGATATCGAGCAGGGCGGCATGCGCTTGATCAAGATCCGCGATAACGGCTGCGGCATTGATAAAGAGGATTTGGCGCTGGCTTTATCGCGCCACGCCACCAGTAAAATAGCCTCACTGCAGGATTTGGAGCAAGTGCTGAGCATGGGCTTTCGCGGCGAGGCCTTGCCCAGCATCAGCTCGGTGGCGCGCTTGACGCTGATTTCAGAACCCAGGACACCGAGTGCGCCTGGCAAGTCAGCGCCGACGGCAGCGAGCGTAACTTCGATCCGCAACCCGACCCGCACCCCGCCGGCACTACGGTGGAGGTGCGCGACCTGTTTTATAACACCCCGGCGCGGCGCAAGTTTCTTAAAACCGAAAAAACCGAATTCGGTCATATCGAGAGCCTGCTGCAAAAATTGGCGCTGAGCCGCTTCGATGTCGGCTTTGTGTTGAACCATAATCAGCGGAGGTGCTGAATTTAAAACCGGCGGACAGCCAGGCTGCGCAGGAGAAACGCATTGCGGCCATTTGCGGTTCCAGTTTCGTCGAAAACGCCGTGCATATCGATTTCGCCGCTTCCGGCCTGCAGCTTCATGGCTGGGTGGGTTTGCCGACTTTTTCCCGCAGTCAGCAGGATATGCAGTTTTTCTATGTGAATGGCCGGCTGATCAGGGGACAAACTGGTGGCGCACGCCGTTAAGCAGGCTTATCAGGACGTGCTGTTCCATGGCCGGCATCCGGTATATGTGTTGTATTTGCAACTGGACCCGGCGTTGGTGGATGTCAACGCGCATCCTACCAAGCTGGAGGTCAGGTTTCGGGAAGGGCGGTTGGTGCATGATTTTCTGTTCCAGGCGTTGCATCGCAGCCTGGCCGATCAGCGTCCCGCCGACAGCCAGGCGTTTGCGGTGCGGATGGAAACCGTCGCCGATGCTGAGCCGCGCGCGGTCGAGCCTGCGCAGCCGCCGGGTAGGGCGGTCGAGTCGTCGAGTACGCCCTTGCCTCAGCAAACGTCTTTACCAATGAGCATGGCGGAAGACCTTGGAACCGGTCATGCTTCAGCCACTACGGCCAGTTATCCGGCGCAAGCTCAGCGTCATTTTCCGCCGTCCAGGCCGGGCGGCAGTCAAGGGTCAACCGCTCAATTGGAAAACTACGCCAAGCTTTATCCGCCTGCGGAAGAGAACAAGGCTATAGCGGAGCAGCGCGGCGGACAGTCTAGTCCGCCGCTGGGTTTTGCGCTGGCGCATATCCATAATATTTATATCCTGGCCGAAACCGAGCAGGGGGTGATTTTAGTCGACGCTCATGCCGCTCATGAGCGGGTCACTTACGAACGTCTGAAGCAACACTATCATCAGGGCAGTGTCGTCACCCAGCCGCTGTTGTTGCCCATCAAATTGAAGGTCAGCGCGGCCGAGGCCGATTTGGCGGAACAGCAGCATGAGTTTTTCGCCGGGCTGGGCTTTGAGTTGAACCGTTCCGGGCCGGAAGCGATTGTGCTGCGCAGTACGCCGGCCTTGCTGGCGAAAACCGATGTCGAGCAATTGTTGCGGGATATTTTGGCGGATATGCTGAACGATGGTTTTAGCCGGAAAGCCCTAAAAAACCAACGATATTTTGCGCACCATGGCTTGTCATGGTTCGGTCAGGGCGAAGCGCAAGCTGAGCATCGAGGAAATGAACGCCTTGCTGCGCGACATGGAAACGACCAAACGCAGCGGCCAATGCAACCATGGCCGGCCCACCTGGGTGGCGTTGAGTCATCAGGAACTGGATAGGTTTTTTCTGCGAGGTCAATAATGAATTGTTGGAGCGGCAATTGTGAAATGAAATAGAAAGCCTAGAGGAAGCAGCGGGAACAAATGCGCTACGTACTGTTTTGAAAGGTTTGCCAGGGAAAAATTTAGGGTTAGGCTTAAGCCGTAACCCACCCTTCCACCGGAGGCCTTAAAAGCACCTCATACTGATTGATGTTTGCCAGTAAACCCCAAAGGCGCGATTACCCGTTAAATAACATGGGTCTTTTGGCGGGTTTTTTCTTCAATAATCGCGCAATTGCAATTGCCGTGTATGACTCCGTCTTAAACTATCTGAGTTAAAAATCAATTAAGTCGTTGGCGGCAAACGATTTTGAAATGGCGAGGGTGTCAGAAGCGCCAGCCTAATACCTCCCTGTAGCTTAAGTCGGCATCCTGCCTTCTATACCTCTGACACCCTCGCCGACCCCAAAATCTCAGTTCATTGCCTTTAAGCTCACGGATGATAACTTACCGATAATTTGAATTCGGTTTTTTTGTCTTGCAATTGTAATAATTAATCCAGTCGCAAGGCTGTTTTCTAACGGTTTTATTTTTGCGTAATACCTTAGTAAAATTTAAGGTAATTTCTTATATATTTAGTTATAAAATTAGTTTAAAGTGAAAAGGTTTTTGTTTGTGCTCTTAACGCTAATGGTAATTTGTTAGCTTAAGACTCAGCTTTAATCTTTTGGGGAAAACCGGCCGCTATAGCACCAAATTAGTACGCCGACGCTCCTGTTCAAACAACGTTCGCTTTTAACTTTAAATAATAGACACAAGGAAGCAATATGCAAAATAAATTTAACACGCCGGTACTAAAGTTATTGGCCTTCAGTTCCACGCTTTTGGCTACGCCGGTAGCGTTCGCCGATTTCACCTGGAATTGCGGAAGCGGCGACTGGAATAATTCAGCCTGTTGGTCTGGATATTCCAATAATTATTCATCAACGTCACCGACATCTTCGGATAATGCAACCATCGGATCAAATTACAATAATAGCAATGTTGTAAATAATAACGTTACGGTAGATGGAAATGCTTATGCTAATAATTTGACATTGTATGGCGGTATAAATCTGCTAATGGTGGTAGTCTGGCTGTAAATAATGAAACTATTAGTAATTACTATAATTATAACTACAATACTAACAATTGGATAAGCTCAAGCAGTGTATTTAATCAGGGAGGGGGTGATAATCAATCCTCTAAACTTAAGGAATAATCTCTATACAATCAATCTGTTAAGTGTTAAAATATGCCTTTAATTAATTGATATATAAGGAAAATGATGTCCGCCTGAATTCCATACTATTTTAGTCAACTTTATAAGCTACCTTCATTCGACAGAACTTCTCGATCAATCTCGTCTCAAGTCTTCCGCTTTCATCCGCCAACGCGTTTTGACCTTTCCTGTCATGTTGGTCACCATGATTTCTGGCTTCAAAGCCGGCGTTCAGGCTGAACTGAATGGATTTTTTGCCCATCTCGCTAATCAAGCCGATTTTACACGCGAAGCAAGTGCTCAAGCCTTCTCTAAAGCACGAAAACAATTCTCACATTTAGCCTTTGCGCATCTAAATCAGCAATTTATGATGCTGGTTTCCAGCAACCTTACGGTTCCTCGCTGGAATGGTTTACGGGTCGTAGCTGCCGATGCTTCCAAAATGCAGATGTTCCTTCAAGACGCTAGCCATCGCTTCGTGAGAGAGGTGATTGCGTTTGCCTTGTATCTGCCTGGGTTGGAGATGACACTTTCTGCCGAGTTATACAGCGCGTCAATCGGCGAGCGGCAAATGTTGTTTGAGCACCTACACAAGCTGAACACAAACGATCTTTTAGTCCTGGACCGGGGATATCCGGCGCGTTGGCTTATAGCTCATCTTACCCAGAGGTGCATCCACTTTTGTATGCGCGTGGATCAAACCGGTTTCGTTGCGGTACGGGATTTTTTACGGTCTGGTGCAACCGAAAAAATCATCACTATTTGTAAACCCAAAACTATTGATTGTATAGATTATGAATGCAAACCAACGCCAACTCAAGTACGTTTGGTTCGGGTTATCACACCTAACGGCGGTCTCTATGTTGTCATGACTTCATTACTCGATAGCTTAGCTTATCCTGCCGCTGATTTTGCCAGCCTTTACCATAGCAGGTGGAGAATTGAAGAAGCCTATAAAAGATTGAAACACAGAATTGCGTTAGAGAACACTTCTGGCTTGACATGGTTGGCCGCACAACAGGATTTCGGCGCTAAAATCATCGCCGACAACCTTCATGCGCTAACGGTGCTTGAAGCCGAGGGCTATGACTCCATTAAAGAAGGCTACAAAATAAACCGCACTTACGCCTTTTCACACCTCAAACGCTGCTTGCCGCGATGGTTGCTCGTTGCTTTGCCAACCACAGAGCAATTATTGGTCACTCTCGCTGAACTTGTCAAAAATCTAATCCAGGTTAAGCCGAATGTATCAAAGCCTCGCCCAGAACATCCTAAGCCTCACCGAAAACATGCCTACAAATCAACATATTGAAAGGGTGCTGGGCATAAGTTTAGAGGATTGGGCTTATGGAGTATTCATCATGACTTCCATCAATCAAGCCTTCGCGACGCAAAGATTTGCCAAAAAGTATAAAGTAACAGCGATTTGTTTCTGCTTGCTGGCTAGCCATGCAACGGCCGCCATGGCCGATAATTGCCTAGGCAGTTGTATTAACGGCGCGGGAACGCTGTTGCTAAGCAACGGCGACAGTTATGAGGGGGCGTTCAAGGACGGCAAAATGAACGGCCAAGGCGTCGAAACCTTTGCGAACGGCGATCGATATGAGGGCGAGTTTGCGGACAACCTGCCTAATGGCCAGGGTATCGGTCTTTACGCCAACGGTGATCGCTATCAGGGCCTGGCTATGCAAACGGCAACAAATCCGGCCAGGGTGTCGAAGTCTTTGCCAACGGCGATCAATTTCAGGGCGAATTTAGCAACGATTTGCCTAATGGCCAAGGTATAGCGCTATATGCGCAACGGCAACCGCTATGAAGGACTATGGCGATAAACGGCATGCAAAACGGCCGGGGCGCCTATCTTTGCCAACGGCGATTATTACCGGGGCGAATTTCAAAACAATGTTGCAAACGGCCGCGGCGTGGTTATCTATGCCAACGGCGACCGCTATGAGGGCGAGTTTTTAAACGGAAATCAAAACGGTGCTTCCTTCAACCGTTCCAGGCGTCCGCGGACGGAGCCGTCGTAAACCGTGGTGCCGATGCGCACCACTGTTCCGCCGAGAATGGATTTGTCGAGCTTGAAGCTGGCCTCGATGCGGGAGCCGGCCAGCATGGCGATCTCGGCAAGCAACGCGTCGCGCTCCTTTGCTGTCGATGCCGCGCGCGGTAACAATCTCTGCCGGGCGAATCCCCAACTGTTCCTGCACCAGCCTGCGCCAGCCTGGGCCACTTCGCTGACCTGGCCGATGCGGTCGTTGGAGATGAGCACGGCGATCAGGTTGCGGAGTTCTTTCTGGAGCTTCAGCTTCGCATTCAACTTGTCGAGGATTTCCACCTTCTGGGGGGCGGGAATGGCGGGGTTCTCAAAAATCTCGCGCAGCTCGGGGCTGCCGTCCCATGTGGAAAGAAAGTCGCTGAACTGCCGGTCGATGGCGGCCGTATCCAGTTTGGCGGCGGTAACCACATCGGCAAAGGCGCTGGCATAGCGGGAAACGAAGGCGGCCATCTAGTTCTGCCCTCCCTTGCCGTCGCCGGGGCTCACCTGGCCGACGAACTCGGCGATCAGGGCGCGATCGGTTTCCGGGGTAGATCCATCTGCTTGGCGGCCTGCTCGATGGCGAGATCGGCGGCGAAGTGGCGCAAGCCGCGCCGGGCCTGTGCGGCGGCTACGCTGAGCTCCTGCTCGGCGGCCTGCACGATGCGGGCACTTTCATCCTCGATAGCGGCCTTGATGCGGGCCTCGTCTTCCAGACTTTCCGCTCAACCTCGGCGCGGAACTTTTTGATTTCGTCGTCGAGCCCGGCCAGCTTGGCCTCGACCGCGCTGAGGCGGGCATTGGCGTCCGCGGTGGCTTCGCGAGCTGTTTCGAGGCTTGACCCAGAGTCTGGGTGCGCTTGCGGAAGATTTGGGCAGGATGCGCGCGATGGGAATGCCGACCAGCAGAACGATGACGACGAAGTTGAAGACCTCGAAGATGCCGGCAGCGGTTTCGGCCTTCAGATTGAAGGTCCGGGCGGTCCACTTGACGATGGGGCCTTCGAGACGGAAGACCTTGTTCTGCTCTTCCTGGGACTTGGGGGCGTCGGACTTGGGGCGGTCAGAAGCGGCCGGTGCGGGTGCGGTGGCGCAGGCACTCGCCGGCTGCTGGGCAGCGAGGCGGTGGAGCCAGCGCGGCTCCGGCTGTCAGCACAGCCAAAGACAGGAGCGCCAAAACAGGAAGCAAAAACGCCATGGGAAAAGCGAGGATGCAAAAAGCCATTTGAGCAATCGTTTCTTCAACGGGAACCCCCGGCGGCCGCGGGCAGCACCGCGCGGACGACCTGGCCGGCCAGATCGCCGGCCGAGCCCAGGATGGTTTGTCTCGCGGCGGCGGCCTCAGCCTCAAGTTTGGCTCGGGCCTGTGTGACCTTGATCCCGGCGGCCTTGCGGGCGGCGTCCAGCCGCGGCGTCGCGCTCGGCGTTCCACTGCTTTACGCGCTGCTCGCGGAGCTTGTAGTCCTCGGCGCGGGCCTGGCGCAGTTTGGTGGCATACTCGGCCGCGCGCGCTTCAGCTTCGGCGATGGCCTTCTGCGCATCTTCCATGGCGCCTTCGGTCAGGGCGCGGCGCCGCTTCAGCGTGGCCGTCAGCGGACCCTGCACCAGAAACTGGTAGGCCAAGACCAGCACGATAAACAGCAGAGTCGTCGGGATGGCGCCGACGAACATGGCTCCGAGTTGTTGCAGAATCACTTGCATTCTGATAACGAGTTTCGTTGCGGCTGTCAGGTTAGATTTTATCGGATGAAACACAACTTTTGTATCAGGGGCAGCCCCCCAAGTCAACGCGGTGGGGCCATTTGAACGGAGCAGCTGTGATCGCAGTCACGGAAACGGAATTTGTGCAAAAATAGGACTTGCTTTCGATGAAAACAAGCCTAAACTAAACGATACCACCTAGACCCGGACCAGGGTCCAGCGGGCAGCCGGTTTCGGGAAGTCCTTCCACTCCCGACTCCGGCGGCCCGCCTCTTAGTTTATGGGCATCTTTTAGCCGTCAGCTCTCAGCTTGCCCCTGCGTGAACTGACGCCAATGCTTTTATGCCCCCCGTTGCCAGAGGACCCCAGTTTGAATTCCAAACTTCGAATGCAAAGCTGAGAGCTGGCTCTCACCCAGTGGGCAAACTCTCTGCCATGCTAACGGCTTCCAACAGCTTCGAGAAGTTGATACTTTTGTCTGGGCACCAAAAAGCTGAAAGCTGAGAGCTGAAAGCTTGCTTTTAAAAACTGGCCTTTTTTCCCCCGTCATCAGCCCTTGCGCGCGCAGCCAGGCTTCGAGCAGGTGGCCACTGGTCGAGGGCGGGATCGCCTTTGCCCAAACCGCTACCGGAGGCAGCCCCTGGCAAATATGTGCAGTCTCCGATATACCCCGGCCTTGATCAGCGACTCGTAAAAACTCATCGACTGCTCAATCGGAACCGTCTCGTCGGTAAACGTGTGATAGATGAAGGTCGGTGGGGTCTCCTTCGTGACGAAAAGCTCCGGCGAATAGGCGGCTCGAAGTGCCTCGCAGCTGGTCCATCAGGTTGAAGAGCTTGCAGTAGCTGAGGTGCGAGGTGTCGGTGGAGATGGCGCCGAGCCACGGGTAGCCCAGGATAGATAGTCGGGACGGCTGGAGACGCGGTCGGTTGGGTCTTCGGCATCGGGATTGCCGGCAACGAACTGGGTTCCTGCAAGAGCTGCCAGTGGCCGCCGGCCGAGAAGCCGATGATCCCGATGCGGTTGGGATCGATATGGTAATCGCCAGCGCGGGCGCGGACCAGTTGCATGGCGCGGCGGGCGTCGATCAGCGGCACCGGCAGCACGTAACCGTGGGAGGTGAGCCGGTAGCTGAGGATGAAGGCGCGGAAGCCTCGCGCGGTGAACCAGTCGGCCACTTCGCGGCCCTCGAGATCGGCGGCCAGGCCGACGATAGGCTCCGCCGGGCAGCACGATGACGGCCGAACCGTTGCCGGTCCCGGGCGGGGCCGAGGATGGTGAGCGTGGGAATGTCGTCGCAGGTGTTGCCCTTGGCCTGGGGCGCGTCGCCGGCCCAGAGCCGGATGGTCTGGATGTTCAGGAAGGCGTTGTCGTTGCCGGCCGTGGCGCAGGTTCGGCGCTTGGGCGTGGAGGGCCTGGGCCAGGCGAACAAAACGGCGAAAAAAAGGGCGAAAAAGCTTTCTCATGGGGCCTCGATCTTTCGCTGAGGATTATAAAGGCAGGGAATAGGGAATAGGGAGTAGGGAGCAGGAATAGAGACTAGGCTTTTGCAGCAGGCCTGAGTTAGAGGGGCATTCGGGAAGCTGCTTCGAGGGCAGACTCTCCTGCGCGTCTCTCCAGACGTTGGCCTTTTTAATCCCTGAACCCTGTTCGCCTGATTTTCTCACAGCCGTGAGCGCCGCGTGCCCCGGGCAGGCGTTTTGCGGCCTGAGCGCAGAGGGTCTCGGCGAGTTCCAGGCCGTGCCGGGCGAAGTAGAAGGCTGCGCCGCGAGCACGCTCCTGCAGGACGCCGCCGGGAAAGAGGGCGTGGCAGATGCACTCGGCGTGGCGGGCTGAGCGAGGCCTCGCGCTGCAACTGGAAGTTGGCGCGCT
>CAVXZR010000123.1:0-17456 GCA_963765965.1 uncultured Pseudomonadota bacterium | reverse complement strand
TTCAATTTCATCGAATTGATGGGCGTATCAAGAACTCACTGAATAGTTACAAAAATTGTAACTATTCAGTGTATTCACGGAGGCGGGAACGGACACCATCGTTCCCACACTCCGGCGTGGGAATGCATCCCTGGATGCTCTGCGTCTTCTTGATAAGCGGAGAGCGGATTAATTCACCACTAATCCGATAAATTTTTAGCCATTTTAGCTGTATTTCTAGGTCCTCAATAATTGACATAAAATTCCATATTCAGGAAACTTAATAATGAAAAAAGCCTTAAAAATAGCGATAAGTATTGGGGCAGGTATTTTATCCACTGACACTTGGGCAACCTGCAATACTACTCTTAATTCAAATCCGCTGACTGGTAGTCAAACTATTCCCCTGAATGACTGTATCTATTTTAGTTCCGGAAACCTGGATATTTCCGGGAACTTGAGTGGCAACTATGGCAATGGAATATTGCAAATCAATGGACTTAATGTAGGCGCCATTACTATTAATACAAATTGGACTATAAATAACGCTTTCGCAGAAGATATTTATATCGGCAATAGTACTTTTACTGGAAATGTTTCTCAGATTGTTAACTATGGTCAATTATTAGCAGGAACAGGCGGCACCCCTGGCTGGTCAACGATCTTTGTATGGAATGGTTCTTCGGTCGGCACAATCACAAACGCGGCCAATGCCACAATTTCCGGCGGTTCCAAGGGCGGCATAACCCTTTACTACAACGCCACGGTCAATATCATTACAAATAGCGGTACAATATCAGGTACCGGCGCCGCTCCCGCCATTAGCAATGCCGGAAGCATTACAGAAATAAATAACCTCACTGGCGGAGTATTAGTTAATGGCATTAGCAACTCGCTCACATCAGGCACGACTTATTACGGTACTATTGGAACTTTAAATAACGCCCAAGGAGGAGCGTCACCGTTACAATACACGGGGCCCTTACCAAACAATTACAACATCATTATTAACTCACATACCAATTACGGCCAGTTGACAGTTACCAGCGGCACAGGCGCGATGAACTTTGGCATATCCCGGCTATCGACCGTGGGAACTGGCGTTTTAGGCAACTATTCGCATGTTTTGTCCGGGGTTACACCTGCAATGCTAAGCTTGGGTAACGCGACTAGTTTGACGGCAACCTAGAACGGTTATACCTATTCATTGACCGATATTGGCTCTAATGTGTGGAATCTAGACATTCTTTCGTATAAACCTCCAGTGACAGTCGCTGACACCCAAGCCTCGCTCTACGCCAGCACTGCTGCCATACAAGGCGTCTATGCCTTGCAAACCGGCACTATTAACAACAGCTTAAATTACGACTGCAATAACTTTGGCAGTAACGGATTCTGTTTTTCAACCGGTGGCCGTTATAGTAATGCATCAAATTCACATGCAAATTCAACTAGCGCAATGTTGATTGGCGGCTATAAGCTTAATGATAATTTTCGGCTTGGCGGTTACATCGATCAAAACCTATACAACACTGACGTAGGCAATATTGCTTCCATGCGCAGCAATATGCCCTTATTAGGTGCGTTCGCCATATGGAACGAAACCCCCGACAGAACCGGATTAGAAGCTAAATTAGCCGCTGGTTATAACAACAGCAGCTTGTATACGAGCCGTACCGTTATCGGCACATCCGAACTAGGTGTTGGTTTGACCGGATTGAATACCCTAGCTGAATCGGCAGTATTAAGTTATGGCTTCAATATTCATCCTGACTGGCTAGCGGGTCCTTATGCGGGCGTTCGTCATACATCTGTTTCAACGGGTAGTTACACTGAACAAGCATCGGCAAATGTAACTATACCGTTAACCTATAACGCATTAGCACAAGAAAGCACAACCGCCATGGTTGGTTTGAAATTTACCGGTCAGGTGTACGACCGCACGACCTTGCAAGCTAGCGCCGGCTTTGAGCAAGATATGCATAACGCGGTTAGCAACTATACCGCAACAGGTCTGGCGGGATTAACAAGCATTACTTTTAACCCTAATATCCAACGAACTCGAGCTGTCACAAGCTTTGGCGCTTACTATAATCTGGGTGGTAATCAAAGGATTGGTTTTAACGGTATATACAGACAAGAATCATTCCAGAATGTTGATACAAAAATGGCTTATATATCTTATTCGATAGGATTTTAAGCCATATCAAATGTTTTTTCTTTGAGCCTAATTTAAACTGAACTTTTAATTCTAAATACTATAGACTTCGTTTGTCAAACGTACTAGCGTTGTTATTTTCTGACAAACATCCAAGGAACAACAATGACTATCGCGAGCACTCCTAGCAACCAGCCCGACTAGGATTTCGAGCCACGCCATAAGCAAGAGACGTACGATGATGATTGCACAGGCCGGCATATCCGGGCGATATTGATCCATCCCGTTGATGAAGAAGCCGTTAAATTCTATAGGCGGTTTGGTTTTATTGCTTCGCCATTGCAGGAACAACAATTCTTGCTTCTGTTAAAGGATGCTTGTCAAGGGGTAAATAAGACCTTTGCCTAACTCAATGAGGTCATAGGTATCCCCACAAAATAGACAGTAAAATCAATAGGGCCGTATAGCGGATGCCGATAGGCGCAACAAGTTGTTGCGCTCAAACCGCCCAATCCTCCAACCCTAACCCGACGATCCGTTCGAATTCCCGCATATTATGCGTAACCAAAATTGCGTTTTGAGAAAGCGCATGGCAGGCAATCCATAGGTCATTAGCACCTATCGGCGTGCCGGCAGTTTTAAGCAGGGTAAACTGCCTAGCATAATTTTGGCATAAACTAAAGCTTGTGTCGTATTGCACAGGGATAATCCGTGTCAACTGGTGCAACTGGTTTAAAACCTGCTCCTTGCGTGTACTGCGCTCTGCTCCCTTGAGAAGTTCGGCATAAGTAAAAAAAGACATGCAGAGGATTGCGTCTTTATCCAATGAATTAATTCGTTCGGCGATAGAAGGCGGCTTGTTTTTAATCAGATAAATGAGGATATTGGTATCCAGCATATAGATCATAGAGCCTCTCGATCCTGCATGGTAGGCTGTTGCTGATAATCTTGCTCAAGCCGGCTCACAAAATCTTCATCGAACCCATTAAGCGCCGCCAACAAGGCAGCGCCCCGGTCGATAGCCAGCGGATGAATAAGCAGATCGCCATTCGGATTTTGACTGATTTCAACCTGAGTAACATCAAGGCGAAACTCTTGCGGAATACGTACCGCCTGGCTGTTGCCATTTTTAAAGATTCGAGTGATCAAGGTTGGCATAGTACGCCTCACATGTATGTACAAGCAAGTGTGTATTGTATTTTTATGCGCGAAACAGTGCAACTTCTTATGAAAATTATATTACTTCCCAAGGCGCCATCTGCGGGTATTTTTGGCAGCTGCTAAGGGCAAGGGTATCAAAATCCTACCGGCTAATGTGCGCAAGAATAAAATAGAGAGCGTACCGGCATTTGTTGGGTTGCCAAAAACCGCAACCCAACCACGCAGTACGCCTGCCCGGATAGGCTAGTCAATTTTAAGAGTAGTTATTTTTACTATATCCTAACAAGCCTTATAAAATGCCAACCAAGCTTAATAAAACTTAAAACCATTGGATTGTCCGATATTCTCAAGCTAACGGCCACACCAAGGCCGGAAAGGAATTATTGACCGGAACCTAAATACTACTCACCCGCTGCTTCAGATATTCCGCAAACTCCGCCTTGATTTCCTCATGCAGCAAACCATATTCGACATTAGCCAGCAAAAACCCGAATTTTGAACCGCAATCGTAACGCTTGCCTTCAAATTCATAGGACAACACCTGCTGATCATTCAATAAGGCTGCAATGGCATCGGTCAACTGGATTTCACCTCCGGCGCCGCGGCCGGTAGTTTCAATTTTTTCAAAGATCTCCGGCGTCAAAATATAACGGCCAACGACGGCGATATTGGATGGCGCGACTTCCGGCTTGGGTTTTTCCACGATGGATTGCAAGCGCCCTACTTTGTCGGCAATGTCGGTATGCTCGACAATTCCGTACTTATGCGTTTCTTTCGGATTGATGCGCTCCACGCCCAATACACTGCACTGTTCTTTATTAAAGAGATCGACCATTTGTTTTAAACAGCCGCGGCTGCCGTCTTCTATTAAATCGTCTGGCAAAAGCACGGCGAAAGGCTCATCACCGACCAATGGCTTGGCGCAGTGCACCGCATGTCCCAGACCCAACGCTTCGGATTGTCTGACGAAAGCACAGGATACATCCGGCGGCAGTAATTCACGCAGCATTTTCAATAACTCGGTTTTCCCGCTTTTTTCCAGTTCTTTTTCCAACTCATACGACTTGTCGAAATGGTCCGGAATCGAGTTTTTGTTGCGTCCGGTGACAAAAATCATGGTCTTGACACCGGCGGCAATCGCTTCTTCGACAGCATACTGTATCAACGGCTTATCGACTACCGGCAACATTTCCTTGGCAATTGCCTTGGTAGCAGGCAAAGAACGGGTTCCGAGCCCGGCTACCGGAAAAACAGCTTTCGTAATTTGTTTGGTCATATTGGCTCTTTAAATGATTGATGATTTAGGGGATACGACTTTGACGAAAACAGAATATTCGCCTAACCTTATGCGAAACTTAAAAAAAGCAGCAGAAGTATTTGTATTTTAGGTGATAAAATTATTTTTTCACCACCCAGTTCGAGATAAAGCAATGACAAGAATGTTTTTTACAATTTTGATCGCGTTGATACCTCTTAGATCAGGATTTGCCCAAGATTTGCTGGAAACTTACTTACTTGCCAAAAACAACGACCCCGACTTCAAAAGCTCGGACTATAACAAACTGGCTAGCAACGAAGTCAAATCGCAAAGCATAGCGCAAATGTTACCCAATATCTCCGTTACCGGCAGTAGCAGTTTAAATCAGTGGAATGTTAACAGTTTCCTGACGCCTACTCTAGGCACAACTTTTCAAAACTTTACCAATAACCTGTTGACCGTCAACCTTAGACAACCGGTTTTCCACTGGGAGCACTGGGTGGAACTGAATCAGGCCGACAATAAAATTGCCCAGAGCGAAGCGCAGTTCCAGGCCAAACAACAAAATCTGATCAGACGCACCGCCGAGGCCTATTTCAATATTCTCGCCGCGCAGGATAATCTTAAATTCAGCACGGCTGAAAAATTATCCCTGGCAAATCAATTGGAACAGGCAAAGCAACGTTACGATGTCGGCATGGTCGCCATCACCGATGTGTATGAAGCTCAAGCCGGTTTCGATCGGGCTATCGCCAGCGAAATCGAGGCGCAAAACCAACTCGATAACAGCAAGGAAGCCCTGCGGGAGATTATCGGCGATAATCCGGCAAATTTAAATAGCCTGCAAGCGCTGGTGCCATTATCTCCTCCCATTCCCGAAGACATAGCTTCCTGGTCGAATACCGCCGAGAGCAATAACTTTTCAATTGTCGCGCAACTGAATCAGGCCGAATACATCCGAAAAAATGTCGAGATTCAGCAATCCAAGCATTTGCCGACCCTGGATATCATCGCCCAATACAACCAGTCTGAAAACGGCAACGTCTACGGATTACGCGGCAATTACGAAAGCGTCGGTTTACAATTGAACGTCCCGATCTTCGAAGGCGGCGGCACCTCTTCGCGTGTCCGTCAGTCGGAACATGAATATGAAGCAGCCAAGGAAGAGTTGATCAAGGTAAAACGCAGCGTTAGCCGTGGCGTTAAAGATTCCTTTCGGGGCATCGTTTCCAGCATCAGCAGGATCAAGGCATTGGAAGCCACCGCAAAATCGGCTGAAATGGCTGTTGAAGCCGCACAATCCGGTCTTGAAGCCGGCACCCGCACCATGGTGGATGTCGTCACTGAACAACGAAATTTGTATAAAGCCAAAAGCGACTACGCCAGGAGCCGTTACGATTATTTAATAGACGGCATCAAACTGAAAGAAGCGGCGGGCAGCTTAAGCGAAGAAGATCTGCAACAAATTAACCGCTATTTGCCAAACCTTTAATCCTTTTAGCTTTTTATGCCGAATTAATCCCCGTCCTGCAAGCTCACTGCCATTAAGTTAAGCCTTCGGCGAATGCGTGAAATAATGTAGGGTGCATTTTATGCACCCTTTAGTGCGCTGTTTTATAAAGGTCCCTCAATAATCATGATCCATCGCCCTATTAGGGTGGTTTTGGTGCATAAAATGCACCCTACCGGGTTCAAACTTATGGCTTAACTTAATGGCAGTGACGCCGAAGCGTGGGAACGATGGTGGCCGCCCCCGCCTCCGTAAATACATTGAATAGTTACTAACCGTATTTTTTCTGCCTAAATGCCCCTTTTGTCGATAAGCACCCACAAATCGTAGCGCGTCGAGTGGTCCCGGCCGGTAACGCTGATGATCTGGTTAGCCATTCAAATTTATACTTGCATTTACAGTACCATCTGGTACATTAATCAATATAATAAACTATACGGTACAGTTTATGGTTACAAAAGACGTAGTTTCGGGGAAAAATCGTCCATCTTTAGGGAGACCGAAAGATCCGGCAAAGCGGGAAGGTATCGTGCGCGCTGCAAGCGCACTTTTCTTGAAACAAGGCTATGAATTGACCAGTATGGAAGCGGTTGCAAAAGCGGCCGAGGTATCCAAGTTGACGATCTACAGTCATTTTGCCAATAAAACGGAGCTTTTTAAGGAGGTTATCCAGCAGCGATGCGACAAACTGGCCGGACCGGAAAGCTTTATGACGTTGGCTAAACTACCGGTTAAACAAGCGCTGATACAGCTAGGCGATGCCTTTGTAGCGCTCATTTACAATTCGGACTCTATCCACCTGCAGCGGACCATATACGCCGAAGCCATACATCACCCTCAAGTCGTGAAAATTTTTTATGAAGCAGGACCTCAGCGGGTTAAACAAGCCTTCGGCGAATTATTGAGCGAGTGGGACCGCCAAGGTCAATTATCGGTTCCCGATAAATCCAGGGCAACGGAACAGTTTTTCAGTCTTTTGAAAGGCGAGGTGCATATAAAAGCCATGATGCTTTTGGTGCCCAATCTCAGTGCTGAAGAATTAAACGAGCATGTACGAGCGACAGTCAGCCTTTTTCTGGCAGCATATCAGCCCAAAACCGCAGCAGGTGTTCCATGAAAGCAAACCGGTCGAAACTCGTTCTGATTTTTTTGCTTTTGTGCGGCATAACGGCCGGCGGGACTTATGTGTTTATCCATCGCTGGGAGGAGTCTACCGACGATGCCGCAATCAATGGCCGTATCGTCACGATCAGCCCGAAAGTGGCCGGATACGTCAAAACGCTTAACATTAATGACAATCAAGCGGTCAAGGCCGGCGATGTGCTATTGGAAATAGACCCGACCGATTACAGCATACGCCGCGACAGGGCGCAAGCCACATTTGAAGCGGCGCGGGCGGCGGCTTCCGCGTCGCATGACAATATGGAGACGACCAATATTTCCGCGCCATCGAATCGCGATGCCGTCCAGGCGCAAGCCGACTCCGCCAAAGCGAATTGGGACAAGGCTGTCAAAGATCTGAATCGAATGCAGCGATTGAGCGACGAAGCCCGCAGCCGGGAGCAACTCGATCAGGCGATTGCCGCCGAGAAGTCAACGAAATCGGCTTTTTACGAGGCCCAGGCCAAACTTCGCACCGCAGAAACTGCCCCCAAAGCCATGGCCGCTGCCCGGGCGATCAGCAAGCAATTAAAGGCGCAATTCCTACAGGCTCAAGCGGATCTGGCGCAGGCTGAATACGATCTAGCCAATACCAGACTGATTGCGCCGATGGACGGAAGAATCACCAACCGCAGTGTCGAACGCGGTAATTATGTCCAGCCCGGCCAGCAGCTTGGCTCTCTGGTGGGGACGGACTTATGGGTAACAGCCAATTTCAAGGAAACCCAGTTGGAACGCATCCGCCCCGGCCAGAAAGTGATGATCAGAGTCGATACTTTTCCCAATCAGCGCTTCGACGGCAAGGTTGACAGCATTCAGTCCGGTACCGGCGCGTATTTTTCTGCCTTTCCACCGCAAAACGCCACCGGAAACTTTGTAAAGATCGTGCAACGAGTGCCCGTCAAAATCGTTTTTGAAAAACTGCCGGATGCATCTCTGGCGCTGGGACCGGGGATGTCGGTGGTTCCCACCGTCGATACCGGGAGATTAGCCGAATGACAGCCTCTTCGACAAGAAATGGAGCAAATCCCTATCTGATCGCCGTCGCGGTCAGTTTGGCCGCCTTCATGGAGGTGCTCGATACGACGATAGTCAATGTCGCCTTGACGCATATCGGCGGCAGTTTGGCCGCTAGTCAGGATGAAAGCACTTGGGTGGTGACCTCTTATCTGGTCGCCAACGGCATAGTTCTGCCTTTGTCAGGCTGGTTGGCCGGCGTGATGGGAAGAAAAGCTTATTTTTTGCTCAGCATTGCCGGATTTACAGCAGCTTCCTTTGCCTGCGGCATATCCACCTCGCTACCTATGCTCATTGTGTTTCGGCTTTTGCAAGGTTTGGCGGGCGGCGGCTTGCAACCGATGCAAATGTCCATAGTCATGGATGCCTTTCCGCCGGAAAAACGTGGTACCGCTTTCGGCATTACCGGCATGACCATGATTATAGCCCCGATTTTGGGTCCGACCTTGGGCGGCTTGATTACCGATAATTTCAGTTGGCCCTGGATATTCTTCATGAATATTCCGGTCGGCATCCTGGCTTTATTCTCTGTGAACCGGTTGGTGTCCGACCCGGCGCATGCCAAAGCCCAAGGATTATTATCGATCGATTATTTCGGTCTCGGCCTTGTGGTCGTGGGGCTTGGCGCTTTGCAGATCGTACTGGATAAGGGTCAGGAAGAAGACTGGTTCGCCAGTCAATTCATCTTATTTTTCACGGTTGTCAGCGCCGTTTCCATGAGCGCCGCCGTCATCTGGCTACTGCGGCAAAAAGATCCTATCATCGATATCAGGCTGTTCGCCAATCGCAGTTTCGGTATGGCCAGCCTAATGATTTTTTTTGTCGGTTTCGTACTCTATGGTTCCAGTACGCTTTTACCGCTTTTGCTGCAGTCCGAATTCGGCTACGACGCCACTATGGCCGGGCTGGTGCTTTCGCCTGGAGGCTTGGCGCTGGTTTTTCTAATGCCTATCGTTGGCAAGCTGGTCAATAAATTTCATGCACGTTCATTGATAGCCTTGGGGATGTGCGTGGTCAGCATCGGCATGTGGATGACCAGCTATATCACGCCGCAAACTGATTACGACGCCTTTGTGACGATGCGCGTCGTTCAGGTCTTAGGACTGCCATTTCTTTTTATACCTAGCAGCACGATGGCGTTTTCGGATATTCCGGCTGAAAAAGGCAGTAAGGCGTCGGCACTGTTTTCATTGATCCGCAATCTGGGCGGCAGCATCGGGATTTCCATTTTGTTAAGTTATGTTTCGCGGCACGAACAATTACACCAGAACACACTCTCTGAGCGTCTGTCGCCGGGATATCCAGCCTATCGCAATCTGTTATCGCATTACACCGATGCAATCATGGCGCTGGGCAGCACGCAGGCGGCTGCCGGCATGTCGGCGCTGAACAGAATTTATCAGCAACTGTTAAGCCAATCCGCCATTCTGGCTTACTGCGACGCCTTTCGATTACTCGCCGTCATAATCCTGATTCTCGCATTCTTAACCTTGTTGATGCCGAGAAACCGGCTCGCGGGGGAAATGCCCCCTAAACCGGCTGCTGCGCATTAGGCCGAATATTATGAACATCGACATGACTGCTTTCAGTACTTATACGCTACGCCTTGCAGCGACAACCGTACTTAGTCTTCTCCTATCGGCTTGCACGGTTGGCCCCGATTATCGGAAACCGGACACCGTCTTACCGAAAGACTGGACTTCGGCCCAAGACAATCCGGCAGAAAGCAATGACATCGCCAGCGAGCAAGTCTGGTGGCAGAGCTTCCACGATCCGGTTTTAAATCAGTTGATAGCAAAAGCCGCCGGCAGCAATCTGGATGTCAAGATTGCCGAAACCCGAATTACGGAAGCGCGCGCTGCCCGCGCTTCCGCCGATGCGGTGCTGTTTCCGGGGGGCGATATGATGGCCAGCGCCAATCGTCAAGGCAACCAAATCGGCTTTCCGAGTGGCGGCGGCCCGGCGGGTTTATCAACGCTGGTGAAACAGCCGTTCAATATTTTTAAGACCGGTTTCGACGCCAGTTGGGAGTTGGACCTGTTCGGAGGCCATCACCGCGATGCGGAATCCGCCAAGGCCGAGCTTGAAGCTTCGGCTGTCTCGCGCGACGATGTTTTAATCAGCACCTTGGCCGAAGTCGCACGCACTTATGTCGATATTCGCCTGTATCAGTCACAGTTAAGCGTTTTACAGGAAACCATCGCCTCGGACATGAAAACCACTGCTATTACCAAGCAGCGATTTGAAGTGGGTGAAACCGCCGGTATCGATGTTTCAAGATCGGAGGCTCAGCAGCAACACGATCAGACGCAAATACCCTATTACCGCAATCTGCTGGCGCAGGCTGAATACAGTATGGATGTCTTGTTGGGCGAGCAGCCCGGTGCGGCGCATGCGCTTGTCAAAGCGGCGGCAGCCGTACCGGTCAGCGATAGGCAACTGGTTTTGGCGACTCCGGCTGCCGTGATCGCCCAGCGTCCCGATATTCGCAACGCAGAGCACAAGCTCGCTTCAGCCACGGCGCAACAAGGCGTAGCCGTCGCAAAATACTTCCCGGACATTTCCCTGGCCGGTTTCATAGGGCTTTTTAACACCAACGCCGGAAATTTTTTGAACGTCAGCAGTAAGTCATGGAGTATGGGGGCCAACGTTTTATGGCCTATTCTGAGTTTCGGCTCATTGTCAGCCAATCTCGATGCAGCCGACGCAAGACAGCAGGAAGCTCTGGCAAAATATCAGAAGGCGATTATCAGCGCCTTGTCGGATATAGAACGCTCCTTCACCGCCTACACCGAGCAGGATAATTACACGCGGTCCCTGGAGAAAGCGACTGCTGCCGATCTTCATGTCTACGATATCGCCCTTGAGCGCTATAAAGAAGGTCTGACATCATTCCTGGACGTGCTCGATGCGCAGCGCAGACTGTACGCTTCCCAAAATCAGTTAACCTTAGCCAAAGCGCAAACCTCGCAGAATTTAATCGCAGTCTACAAAAGTTTGGGCGGCAGCTGGAAACCGGCTTCTGAATCCGGAACCGAGGCGGAAAAACATTGACGGTCTCTTCCTGCCGTCCATAGAAGGAACCTGATTCGATGGCCTTAGAAATCGATGCATAAAACCGGCTTTATCAACTTATGGTTATCGCACCGGCAACTGATACAATACAAAAAAACTATAATAATAACGGAGAAACGCATACATGAACTGGTTATCGGATTTACGCAACGCTATTCAATGGGGAAACAACCTCAGACTCGACCTCTTCAAATCCAAAAATCTGGGCTATCTGGTTTTGTTGACAATCATGGTGACAGTGACTGTCGGGCTGATGCTGTTTCTGATAGATCCGAATATCAAGTCGCCGATGGATGGAATTTGGTCTGCTTGGGTAACGATGACGCATGTCGGCTTCGGTGATGTGGTGCCGGTGTCGTTTTTCGGGCGCCTGCTGGCCGCCGGACTGATTTTACTCGGATTGGCCGTATTTTCATTATTTACCGCTTTGGTTTCGGTCGCGCTTATCGGCAGAAATCTGGATACATTGGGCGAAGGCATGAAATTGCTTGAGCATAATGGCGGCAATGCCGGAAGAGAAGAACGGATTCTTGAAGAACTTGCAAGGCTTAACAAACGTCTGGAAAGCATGGAGTCTTTATTGCTGACCGGTAAAGACCCGGATAACAACGGCTAAGGGTATGAGAAAAATGACTTCTCTGCATTGCTGAACAGGGTTGCTTGCGGCATTGCGAAGGACTCATCTCGCAAAACCCGCCATTTGATCTCACCTCAACACGGACAGCCTATTCCCATGCCCTGCAAATTTGAAATGCAAGGATTATACACATGAATCTTGAACGCCCCGATCCGGACGAACTGCTTGCTCGTGTCGAGCGGGATAATGCCAAGGCAAAACGCGGACGCCTGAAAATTTTTTTCGGCGCGGCTGCCGGCGTCGGCAAAACTTATGCGATGCTGATGGCTGCCAGGGAAAGGCGTACGGAAAATCTGGATGTGGTGATCGGCATCGTCGAAACCCATGGCCGCAAGGAAACCAAATCGCTTTTGGAAGGGCTGGAAGTGCTGCCTACCCGGCAGATCGATTACAAAGGCACGGTGCTGCAAGAGTTCGATATCGACGCGGCCTTAAAGCGCCGTCCGGCAATCATTCTGGTTGACGAACTGGCGCATTCTAACGCACCAGGATGCCGGCACCCGAAACGCTGGCAGGATATACACGAGTTGCTGGATGCAGGTATCGATGTTTACACGGCATTGAATGTTCAGCATCTGGAAAGCCTGAATGACGATATCGGTCAAATTTCCGGAATAAGGGTCTGGGAAACCGTGCCGGATACGGTGTTTGAGGATGCTGATGAAATTGAACTGGTGGATTTGCCGCCCGACGAGTTATTGGTTAGGCTCAAGGAAGGCAAAATTTATATCCCGCAACAAGCCAAACAGGCCATCAATCACTTCTTCCGCAAAGGCAACCTGATTGCCTTAAGAGAACTGGCGTTACGGCAAACCGCTAATCGTGTCGACGCCCAGATGCTGGATTATCGCGAAGGCCACGCCATTCGCGATGTCTGGCAGGTTAGCGACCGAATTCTGGTTTGCATCGGTCCCAATATTTTAGCCGAGCGTTTGGTGCGGGCCGGTAAGCGCTTGGCGACCGGTTTACGCGCCGAATGGATCGTTGCTTATGTAGAAACTCCGCAATTGCAGCGCATGCCGGCGGAAAAACGCGACGGCGTGCTGAGAATTTTGCGTCTGGCCGAGCAGCTTGGCGCGGAAACCGTTACCCTCAGCGCGCCGGAAATGAGCAACGCCCTGATTCGTTTTGCCCGCGATCGCAACATCAACAAGATCGTGGTCGGTAAACCCAGCCGCCGCGGCTGGCGGCGCTGGGTCATGGGATCGGTAGTGGATGCGCTGATCAGTCATGCCCACAATATCAATATTTATCTGTTGGGCAGTCCGAATCCGGAAGATATTCAGGACATGAGCAGCGAACTCTCCCTGTTTAAAAAAAGTCCGCTACCCGGGCTCCGGCAACGCATACCTTCCAAGACTAAAAAACGCTATTTGGGCTATATCTGGGCCTGTGCTGTCACGCTATTCAGTACCTTGATTGGTTATTCGGTATTCGGCCGCCTGGAATTAGCCAATCTGGTGATGGTTTATTTATTGGGCGTGGTATTTATTGCGACCCGCTTCGGGCGCGGCCCCTCGGTTTTCGCTTCGGTACTGGGTGTCGGTATCTTCGATTTTCTGTTCGTGGAACCCTATTACAGTTTTTCGGTAAACGACACGCAATTTTTGATTACCTTATTGG
The DNA here is from genome assembly GCA_963765965.1 of uncultured Pseudomonadota bacterium. Classification (GTDB taxonomy): domain Bacteria; phylum Pseudomonadota; class Gammaproteobacteria; order Methylococcales; family Methylomonadaceae; genus Methylomonas. The sequence continues at coordinate 3,877 of CAVXZR010000123.1, read as the reverse complement.
CCATGCTGGTGGTCTCCATGGTTATCAGTAATCTGATGGTGAATGTCCGTTCGCAAGCCAAGGTTGCCTCGCACCGGGAACGGCGGGCCGCAGTACTCTATGCCATGAGCAAGGACCTGGCCGCCAGTCAAACCGAGCAGGACGTTGTATGCACTGCGGTTCGGCACCTGGATTCCGAGTTTTCCAGCCGGAATGTCATCCTCTTCCCTAACAATAACGGCCGGGTGGTCTATCCCAAACAAAAAGGCCTGGTCGAATCCTTGCATGGTGCCGATCTTAGCGTCGCCCAATGGGTTTTCGATCATAACGAGATGGCCGGACAAGGGACCAATACCCTGCCGGGCGCCGCGGCGATCTATTTTCCTTTTCACAATGAAGACAAGGTATTGGGAGTCCTGGCCCTGTTACCGGTCAATCTGCGCCGCGTATTCCTGCCGGAACAACAAAAATTGCTGGCCACCTTCTTAAGGCAAATCGGTCAGGCGGTGGCCAGGATACGGTTTGCCGAACAAGCCAGGGTAACGCACACGCAGATTGAAGCCGAGCGGTTGCGCAACTCGCTGTTAAGCGCCATCTCCCACGATTTGCGCACCCCATTGGCAACCATCATCGGCTCCGCGAGTACGCTGGCGGAAGACGACGGCCATCTGCAAGCCCGTGACAAACTCGATTTGAGCCGGGCCATTGTGGACGAAGCCGAACGCATGTCCAATCTGGTCAACAATATTCTGGATATGGCCAGACTGGATGCCGGCGTTCTGGACCTGAACAAACAATGGCACCCGCTGGAAGAAATCATCGGCACGGTACTGACAATTATGCAAAAACAATTGACCGGCCGTCCCGTTAAAGTGAAACTGCCGCCCGGCATCCCGATGCTGTTTGCCGATTCGGTGATGATAGAACAAGTTTTAATCAATCTGCTGGAAAACGCGGTCCGTTATACGCCGCCGGGTAGCGCATTGGAGATCACTGCCGAGACAAACGAACGTTCGGTCACCATAACCGTTGCCGACAACGGTCCGGGTATTCCAAAAGGCCAGGAAGAACGCCTGTTCGAAAAGTTTTATCAAACCCGCCATGAAGCGGCGCAGAGTGGCGTTGGGCTGGGATTGGCGATATGCCGGGCCATCATCGAAGTTCATGGCGGCAGCATCAGCGCCCGGAACAGGCCGGGCGGCGGCGCTGAATTCAGCTTTGTGTTGCCGCACGATCAGCCGCCGCCGGTTTTGGAAGAATCGGATTGATATGAAGGTCTAAAAACGCATATTATCCTCTTATTTTTAATAGTTATTATCATGACTCGCTTTGCAGACTATGGCTAAAACCGATCCCGTGATTATCGTTATCGAAGACGATCCGCCAATTCGGCGTTTCCTGCGCACCGGCCTGGGTACGCACGGCTTTACCATTTACGAAGCTGAAACAGGCAAACAAGGCATAGTCGAGGTCGGGGTCCGCAAGCCGGATCTGCTGATACTCGATCTGGGATTGCCGGATATGGATGGCGTCGAGGTCATCAAAGCCATTCGTGCTTGGTCGCCGATACCGATTATTGTGCTATCGGCGCGCAGCAGCGAGCAGCAGAAAATCGATGCGCTGGATGCCGGCGCCGACGATTATCTGACTAAACCCTTCGGTATCGGCGAACTGCTGGCTAGAATCAGAGTCGCCTTGCGGCATGCCATACGCCCATCGGAACATGTGGAATCCGATGTATTTACCAACGGCAGTTTAAAAGTGGATTTGATTAATCGACTGGCCAGCATAGACGACCAGGAAATCCATCTGACCCCTATTCAATACCGGTTACTGGCGGTATTGATCAAGCATGCCGGTAAAGTTTTGACTCACAAACAAATCCTGAATGAAGTCTGGGGCCCTTCCTATCAGGAAAATGCCCATTATCTGCGCATCTATATGAGCCAGTTAAGGCAGAAGCTGGAAACCGATCCGACCCAGCCGAAAATTTTGCTGACTGAATCGGGGGTTGGGTATCGATTGAAGGTCTGAAAAAACTTGGGGTATATTGTGCATCGCTCAGGGCTCATCCGAAACCATGGAACGATTAATAGACTCATCTCACAGCAAATGTTGGCGCTTAGGAGTTCCGTCAGAGGACGCCGTGAATACATCCCTGTAGGCTTGAAATGATGGAGGATGTCAACAGCCAAGCTGATTTTATGCAGTTAATTAGTTTTATGCAAAAGCGGCGAACACTGTAAAATTTAACTTAGTATTCCTAATCGCATTCAATGAGGCATCAGACCATGCGTCCATCCATAGCCCTTGCCGCCAATCGCGATGCAGTCCGCGAAATAGCTCTACGTCATCGAGTTCAAAATATACGCGTATTCGGCTCGGTTGTGCATGGCGATGACACCGAAGACAGTGATCTGGATTTGTTGGTTGATCCGACTCAGGACACCACACTGTTTGATATTGCCAAAATTCAGGTTGAAGTTGCCGATTTACTGAATATCCAGGTTGATGTGTTGACACCAAGAGCATTGCCGGAAAAATTTCGTGACCTGGTAATAAAAGAAGCTCAACTGATATGAGCAGAAAAGACGCGCTACGAATTCCCGATTACCTTGGCCATATCCTGGAAGCAATTGAAAGAATTCATCGTTATGTTGATGATATTTCGGAAGTCCAATTTCTTGATGTTGTTTGGCACATCCTACAGCACTGCCGTAAACATCTAGGGGATGTCGGGGGATAAAGCGTATACGATTAAAAGTCGTATGGTTTGGTCATCATTCTATTTCAATGGCCCATTTATTCCAAATACCCACTATAGTTATAACCATAAGACCAAATACCCCAAAGAAAACGCAAAGTAAATAAAGCCAGCCAACAGGAATAAAGGTTAGCAACCCATTTTCAGTGCTGATCGGCCAAAACGGTTGCATATCCGAGTGCATGATGCTGTCGAGAAAGACATGAGAAAAAGTACCTATAAAGGCACCTGAACACGCTGAAATCCATGAAATTTCAACGTTGAGCTTCAACCAATTCAGATACTTAAACCTTAACATAAGGTTCCACGCTTTAAACAAGTTTTGACATATGAATTTGCCCGCGAATAAAGAAAAACTCCCTATGAGTAATGCTCCTATGTATGTATGCGAAAACCCGTGGAGAATAGTATCGCCTCGTAAAATCCGGACAAGCGGTTCAATATCAGTAACTACCTGCGCGAAACCGAATACAGACAAACTAAAATATTTGCCAGTTACAGCTTTTATAGCGGCACCTGGACCCATATGAAACGGTGTTAATGGCATATGATTTTTGTTGGCAGTAAATAAATGAATAAATTAAAAATCTCATTAATCATTACCATTTTATCTCTGGTTCTGATAGTCGCCATTAGTATCGCATGGATATTGAGCGCTAGCTATAACCGGTCTGGAGAGATAGCGTCAGCAATACTTTTTGGTCAAAATAGTGTACAAGAAGAAAATCTTAATGATCAGATTATTAGTTCTGCGTTGATTACCCGTTTTCCTGCTGGCAGTAGTCCTGAAAATTTTAAAAATATGATTTCTAACCACGGGGGTGAATGCCAATCTAGGCAAAACGGTTCAATTGGCTGTCGCTTACCAAGGACAGCAATCCCTTGCATGAGCTCTTGGCTAGATTTTTCAATTGATGTTTCACCAGATGGAAGGTTGAAAAACATTAAAGCGTATTCGAAAGGGCTTGCTTGTTAATCTATACCATTGAATATCATCATAATTCTTTTGGAAATTGTAAAGTCCAAATTCCAAAGTCTGCTTTACAGCAGATGCAACTCACCCGACAAATGCTAGGGTATTCTTTTCAGTCCAAGAATTTTCATCTGTGCCTCTATTGAGCATAGATATCTACC
>CAVXZR010000122.1:0-3509 GCA_963765965.1 uncultured Pseudomonadota bacterium | reverse complement strand
GACGCTCAGTGGTAGAGCCGCGCAAATCCAGCTATTGATCCATACAAGAAGCCCGATGAACTGGCTACGCGAATGCCGAGCTGCGGCCTCCGAGGCAAAATTACGTACTTTGGTCGAATCTCAGCCCGAATGCGTGAAATTATTGGCTAGGGATGGTTCCTTGCTGGAAATGAATCGGGCGGGACTAGCGATGTTAGGCGCCGACAATTTGGAACAACTGAAAGGCAAACAAGTGTCTTGCCTGGCGCTGCCGGCGAATATCAACCAGCTTTCGAAAATCTTATCCGGCGGGTGTTTAGGGGTGATTCGGGACACTGGAGTTTGAAGCGCTGAGCCTGAATGGCGAGCACCGCTGGGGACACCCATGCCGTGCCACTGCGCGATCATGCCGGCAAGATCATGGCCTTGCTCGGTTTAACCCGGGACATTACCCGCCAAAAACAACTCGAATACGAGCTGCGGGAAAATGAACAAAAGCTCAGCAACATTCTGAACAACCTGAATGCTATGTTTATCTTAAAGACCCACAAGGACGCTATTTGTATGCCAACCGCATGCTTTGCGAATTATGGGCAAAACCCAAGAGATTCTAGGCAACGGGGATGAATTCTTTTTCGACGACCCGACCATGCTCAGCATACGTCAGACTGATTGCCGGGTGCTGAAAGACGGCGAAATCCTAAAAATCGAGGAAACTAATGTACAACGGACCACCGGGAAAATGGCGACCTATTTATCCACTAAATTACCCTTGAGGAATGAACTGGGCGAGATTTATGCCTTGTTAGGCATTTCAACCGATATTACCGAACGCAAACAGGCCGAAGACCGCCTGAAACTCGCCGCCAGAGTGTTTGGCGAAGCGCATGAAGGCATTTTGATTACCGACGCCAATGGCATCATAATTGACGTCAACCCCACTTTTACCGAAATCACGGGCTACAGCCGCGAAGAAATCATTGGTAAAAATCCCCGCGTCTTGAAATCCGATCGGCAGGATCCTGATTTTTACCTGGAAATGTGGAATTGTTTGAAACTCGCGCGGCATTGGCAAGGAGAGGTTTGGAACAGAAAGAAGAATGGCGAACTGTACGCGGAACTGTTGACGATTTCCGCGCTTTGCGATGAACAAGGCGGTGTACTGCATTATGTCGGTTTGTTTTCCGATATCACGCAAAGCAAGCAACAACTACAGATGCTGGAGTTATTGGCCCATTACGACCCGTTAACGCACCTACCTAACCGCGCCATGTTCGCCGACCGGCTGTTGCAAGGCATAGCCCGCATCAAGCGGGATCAAAGCTTATTGGCGCTGTGCTTTTTGGATCTGGATGGTTTTAAACCGGTTAATGATCAGTTTGGCCATGAGGCTGGCGACCAAGTACTGATCGAAGTGGCGGAAAGAATTAAACACAGCATGCGCGATGGCGATAGCATCTCTCGCCATGGCGGCGATGAATTGTCTTATTATTGCTGGATATTCATTCGCTGGAGCAATGCGAGCAAACCATACAGCGCATTCATCAGGCAATTGCAAAACCTTATTTTATCGAAGGACAGGCGGTCAATATCAGCGCCAGCAGCGGCATAACGCTCTATCCCCTGGATGACTCCGACCCGGATACCTTGTTGCGGCATGCTGATCAAGCCATGTATAAAGCCAAATTGGCCGGTAAAAATCGTTCTTGCCTGTTCGACCCTAGCCAGGATAAGCAGATCATCCATCGGCACAATCAGGCGCGGGAGATTGAACACGCTTTTACCGCTCATGAATTCTGTTTGTATTATCAGCCCAAGGTCAATATCAAAACCGGGCGGGTTATCGGCGTTGAAGCCTTAATCCGCTGGCTGAATCCGGAACGGGGCATAATTCCGCCTCTCGAATTTTTACCGGTGATCGTTGCCAGCGAACTGGAGATTCGCATCGGCAATTGGGTGATCGAACAGGCCTGGCGGCAACTGGCATGGCCAAGGGCTAAAGCTTGAAGTCAGCGTTAACATATCCGCGTATCATTTACTCTGGTCCGGATTTTATGCGCATCTGCAAGGCATTTTACAAACTGAGCCGGCCATTGACGCAAAATACCTGCAATTGGAAATATTGGAAAGTTCGGCGCTGGACGATTTGGCGACGGTCAGCCGCATCGTCGAAAGCTGTCGCGAGGAGTTGGGGATCGGTATTGCCCTTGACGATTTTGGAACCGGCTACTCTTCACTCACTCATTTGCGCCGTCTGTCGGTTAACACGGTCAAAATCGATCAGAGTTTTGTGCGCGATATGCTGGACGATCCCGACGATTACGCCATTGTCGAGAGTGTGATCGGTTTAAGCCATGCGTTTCGCCGGGAAGTGGTCGCCGAAGGCGTGGAAAGCAGGGAACAGGGGATAGTATTACTATTGCTGGGTTGCCATTTATTGCAAGGCTATTCGATCGCGCGTCCCATGCCTGCCCCGGACTGATTGGGTCGCGCAATATGGATCTTACGCCGAATGGCGTTTTTACGCGGATGCCGAGTTGACCGCCGAACAGATCATGATGGCGATACGCCAAATTGACATTGCACAATGGCTGCTGCGCGTCAAAAATTGTTTATACCCGGCGACCGCTGCAGTTGCATCGAGCTGGCCGATCATGGAACCGAAAAAATGCCTTCTGGGACGCTGGATTAAACAAGCCAGGCAGCACAGCCAGTATAGCGACAACTGGCTCGAACAGGTTGAGCAACTGCATCTTGAATTGCATGGCTTGGCCCGAATATTGATGTATCAGGTGAAAGAGGGGCAATTGGCCGTGGCGCAAGCCGGATTTGCGCAATTACAGGCCATACAACAACAGTTGCTCGAGCGCTTTGCCGAGCATGGTTGATGCGATCGGCATGCATTTTTTATGAGTTTGTCGCGGGCGATGATGTGTTCATAACTGAATTTACGCCAGCGGCCTTCGGGATTATGCTGCTCGTGCCAGGTTTCAAGGCGTTGATGGCGGTTTTCCGGGTGATAGCAGGTAATAAAGTCCAGCAAATCGTCTAGCTGCAATGGCTTCTTTTTCAAGGTTTCGTGCTTTAAAAATTCTTTCTGTTTTTTATCCCAATTGTTGCTGTCGATATTCTTGCATCATTTTTGCAAAGTTAGCTAAGTAAAAACGCATGGCTGTTTTAAAAATCATTTAAGCTGCCGATAGCCGACGATTTTGGAATCGGCGAGGGTTCCAGAGGACGCAACAAGTACATCCATGTATGCTTGGCGCCGGCATCCATGCCGGCGACACCTCGGAACCCTCGCCGACCCCAAAATCTCAGGTCTTTGCCTTTAAGCGCACGGATTTTAAGTTATCGGCGTTCTTAAAATGTTTTGTTAATTTATTTATCATGCATCGCCACGCGTCAAGGCCATAATCTCATCCGTACTCAGTATCGGTTTGCCCAGGCTATGTGCAGTGCGAAACCGGCTATGCGGCTGAGGTGCATTTTCAACCTTTTCGATATTCCAACGCCCGTTTTCATCCTGA
>CAVXZR010000121.1:0-120159 GCA_963765965.1 uncultured Pseudomonadota bacterium | reverse complement strand
ATAAAATTCATGCGGCTCTAACTTTGCCTTATCGACTCAATGTACATATCCATCATAGCTCACCAAGTATCGGTATTTGCCTGTTCCTAGGGCATCAATTACCGGTTGATGAACTGATCAAGTATGCGGATATTGCGATGTATCAGGCCAAGAATTCAGGACGGAACACAGTTCGCTTCTACGACCCTGTGTTACAAAAGACAGTAGAAATGCGAGCAGCACTGGAAATGGGTTTGAGGCATGCCATTGACGATCAGCAGCTCCATCTGCATTACCAGATACAATTGGATAATGATCATCGCCCCATTGGCGCCGAAGCGTTGATTCGCTGGCTACACCCAGAGCGAGGAATGGTTTCAGCGGCAGAGTTTATTCCAATAGCTGAAGAAAGCAAGTTGATATTAGATATTGGCCACTGGGTTCTCAATACCGCTTGTCAACAACTAGCACAGTGGCGCGAAATCAAACAGAGTCGTCACTTGCAGTTAGCTATTAACGTTAGCGCCCATCAATTCAGGATGCCGGATTTTGTAGCCTTAGTGGAAACAACGATTCAAATCCATCAAATAGATCCTTCACTTCTTAAACTGGAATTAACCGAAAGTGTTATCGTGAACGACATCACCGATGTTGTGATCAAGATGAAAGCCCTCAAATCGCTTGGTGTCAGCTTGTCCCTGGATGATTTTGGAACCGGTTATTCATCCTTATCCTACTTGAAGCAACTGCCGATTGATCAGATAAAAATCGATCAAAGCTTTGTGCGCGATATTGTGACAGATCCCAATGATGCCGTGATGGTCAAAACCATCATTGATCTGGCGAAGAATTTTAATCTGCACGTCATTGCCGAAGGTGTAGAAACCGAAGTCCAACACGAATTTTTGAAAGAAAATGGTTGTATGGCCTACCAAGGCTATTTTTTTAGTAAACCACTACCGATTTGTCAGTTTGAAACGTTATTGGTTGAATTTTGGGATGTAATAACAGCGTCCTGACGGAACGCCCCGGTACCGAAGTTTGCTGCGCAAGGAATATCGATCCCTACCCTCGCCCGCGCTGCCGGTTTTTCCATTGCCGATGCTTATTCATGATAGCAACCACTTCATGCGGGTCGTCCGTAACGGTAATAAAATTCATTTCTTCAATGGAGATAGTCCCGTATTCGATCATCTTGGCTTTTATCCAGTCGAGCAGCCCCCCCAAAAATCGCTGCCGAACAATACCAGCGGAATCGGGTATACCTTATGGGTCTGCATCAGCGTCAGCGCCTCGAAAAACTCATCAAGCGTACCGAAGCCGCCGGGCATACAGACATAACCCATGGAATAGCGAACGAACATGACTTTGCGGACAAAAAAATAGCGAAAGTTTAGCGATACGCTTTGATAAGGATTTGGCTTTTGCTCCATCGGCAATTCGATATTCAAACCGACCGAAACCTGATTCTGCAAATGCGCGCCTTTATTGGCCGCTTCCATGACGCCCGGTCCACCACCGCTGATAATGGCAAAGTCGTGTTTACTTAGCAATTCCGCCAATTCTACGGTTTTTAGGTAATATGGGTGTTCGCTTTCCAGTCGTGCCGAACCAAAAATGGAAATGGCATCATCCAGTTCGGCAAGCTCATCAAAACCCTCGGTAAATTCGCTGATAATGCGAAAAATTCGCCAGGACTGGTTACCTTTCAAGTCGTCAATTATGCTGCCGCCTGCTGAACCGTGCCGCTTTCTCAGATTAGACATGGTTTACTTCCCCGGATATGTTATTGTTATTAAAAGTTTTCATCCATTTTCGTTATGACCTTCGGCTTCCATGGATAGGAATTGCCAAATGATCACTAAACCTCCTGCAAACTGTAAATTATACGCCCCGCCTGTAGTGTATGCATTACACGTCCACGCAAGGTTTGCCCCCAAAATGGTGTGTTGCGTCCGGCACTTTGCCAGTTCCCTGCAGCGACTTTCCAGTTAGCCTGCGGATCGAAAATACAAATGTCTGCCGGAAAACCGGACGTTAATGCACCGGCGGTTATGCCCAATATCTCCGCCGGTTTTTGCGTCAGGGCGGCAATGGCTTGCGGCAAAGTAATTGAGTGCCGATCGGCTAAATCCAGCATCAGAGGCAATAGGGTTTCCAGTGATGCTACGCCGGGCGCAGTCTCAGGAAAAGCGCCGAGTTTGGCATCAAGGTCGTGCGGCTGGTGATCGGAACTCACGGCATCCAGCGTACCGTTGGCAAGCCCTTCCCGCAAATATTTACGATCGATCTCGCTACGAAACGGCGGCATGACATGATAGGCGCTATCGAAAGGAATCATATCGTTTTCGGTTAAATGTAGCTGGTGTATCGCCACATCAGCGCTAATATTCAAACCGTATTTTTTCGCCTGCTGGATTTTAATCACCGATTGTTTGCAACTGACCTGGCTGATGTGAACCCGACAGCCGGTCAATTCCGCCAACTCCAGACACTGCGCCAAGGCGATCGATTCAGCCGCTTCCGGAATCCCCGGCAAGCCGTAACGGCTGGCTATTGCACCTTCATGGGCGCAGCCATTGCCGCTTAAAGACGCTTCATTAGCCCGATACATCAGCAGCAGGTTGTGACTGCCGGCATATTCCATGGCTCGCCGCAGAATCAACAGATTTGTCAAAGGCTCGCTGGCGTTGCTGACCGCTATGCAGCCAGACTGTTTTAATGCAAACATCGCACTCAGTTCAGAACCGGCCAAACGTTGAGTCAAAGCGCCTATGGTGTAGATTTGCGGATAACCGGCTTTTTCGGCTTTATCCTTAATGTATTCCACCACGGCAGGGGTATCAATGGTCGGCTTGGTATCCGGCGGCAGACAGAGGCTGGTGACGCCTGCACTGGCCGCCGCCGCGGTTTCACTGAGAATACTGCCTTTATGGCCATAACCCGGTTCGCGTAAACGAACGCTCAGATCAATAAAACCGGGACATACGATCCGATTGGCGGCATCTATCAGGGTATCTGCCTGAAAACCGCTGGGCTCGTTCAATACCCCCAAAATTTTACCGTCAGCAATCCAGACAGAACCGACAGCATCAATGCGGTTGGCAGGATCGATAATCCGGCCGTTACGAATTAAAATCTTGCTCATGATGCACTTCCATGACCTTGCATAGCCATCGACATAATTGCCATCCGCACTGCAATGCCATTACTGACCTGTTGCAAAATCACCGAATGCGCACCGTCGGCGACACTGGATTCTATTTCCACGCCACGGTTGATCGGCCCCGGATGCATGACCATGACATCGGATTTAGCGTATTTGAGTTTAGCTTCGCTGAGACCGAAGCAGCTAAAATATTCGCTTTCACTGGGCAGGAACGCGGAATTCATACGCTCTTTCTGCAATCTCAACATAATAATTACATCAATATCCGCCAAGCCTTCGACTATATCGTGCAAATCGATTACACCCATGGTTTTTATATGGGCAGGCAATAGCGTTTTCGGGGCTATGACCCGCACTTCGTCCACACCCAGAGTGTTTAAGGCTAAAATCTGCGAACGCGCCACACGGGAATGGAGGATGTCGCCAATAATGGCTACCTTAAGACCGGTAAACTGTTTTTTATACTGGCGTATCGTAAACATATCCAGCATGGCCTGGGTGGGATGCGCATGCTGACCATCGCCCGCATTGATTACACTAATATGTGGAGCGGTGTGCTGTGCGATAAAATGCGCCGCGCCGCTAAGTGCATGCCGGACAACGAACATATCGACATGCATGGCTTCCAGATTACGTATGGTATCGAGCAGACTTTCGCCCTTGGAAGTCGCCGAAGTAGCAATATTCATGGTAATTACGTCGGCGGACAAGCGAGTTGCCGCCAGTTCAAAGGTGGTTCGAGTGCGAGTGCTGCTTTCGAAAAACAGATTGATGATGGTCTTGCCACGCAATAAGGGTACTTTTTTTACCTGATGCTCCGACATACCGGCAAAGGATTCGGCAGTATCAAGTATTTCAGTCAATAACTCTTTGCTCAAACCCTCAATGGTCAAAAAATGTTTTAGGCTGCCATTTTCGGCAAGTTGTAAATGCCGAATCATATTAGGCTGCACAGGCAACAGTCTGTATGACTACACCCAACGGTTCGGGGCCGGTAAGTTTGATTCTTTGACCTTTCGGCAAAGCCATACGCATACCGACGCAATCCGGCCGCAATGGGATTTGCCGCCCGTCCCGTTCAATCAGAACCGCTAGAAGCACCTGATTAGGCCGGCCATAGTCGAAAATTTCATTGAGTGCGGCACGGACTGTGCGACCGCTATAGAACACGTCATCAATCAGGATGATATCCCGCCCTTCCAGATGCGGAGGCAATTGACTGGGTTTAACCTTGGGGTGCATGCCGATTTGCGAAAAATCGTCGCGATAAAATGTAATATCGAGCAGCCCCAAACCTTCGGTTATACCAAGTCGTTTATGGATATGCCGCGCTACCCAGGCACCACCGCTATGGATACCGATAAATAAGGGATTATGGAGTTTACGTTCGGCAATTTGCTGGCAAATAGAGACTTCAAGATTATCGAGCAAGGTCTCGATGTTTAAATTTTGTATCGGCATAGGAATTAGGATTTCTGGTTAAACCAGCTTTGGAGTATCAACTGGGCGGCGACTTGATCTTGTACCGCCCATAGTTTACCAGCACTGAGATTAAGATCGTCAAATAACAGTTGTTTGGCTGCAAAAGTAGTCAGGGCTTCGTCAATCTGATACACAGGCAAATTATAGCGGCCGTTTAGTTGCCTGCAGAATTTTTGCATCCTCGGCGTGATTATATTATCAGCGCCGTCGTTCTGCCGGGAAATACCGACTACCAGTCCGATCGGCCGCCATTCTGTGATCAATTTAGTAATTAGCATCCAATCCGGGGCTTGACCGATGGAGCGTATAGTCTGCAAGGGGCTGGCAATAGCCGTATCGGCATAACCGGCCGCTACACCGATTTTTTTGTTGCCGAAATCAAACCCCAGATAAGCGTCATTACTGAATTTGCTTAATAAGGGATCTTTCTTAGCCATGCCCTGCCGCAGTCGTCAGACGATTGATATCGATACCAAGTTTACCGGCAGCCGCATTCCAGCGCTGGCTGATCGGCGTTTGATAGAGTATCTCTTCACCGCAGGGCGTGTTGAGCCAGGCATTCTCGACCATTTCCTTTTCGAGTTGACCGCTTCCCCAGCCTGCATAACCTAAGGCGATCAAATATTGGTTCGGTCCTTTGCCTTCGGCGATGGCTTCCAGCACATCACGGGAACTGGTCAAAGTAATATTTTCCGCAGTGGAAATACTGGAATCCCAATGCTGTTCGCAAGGACTATGGATAACGAAACCGCGTTCCTGCTGTACCGGCCCACCGGCAAAAACCGGAGTATCCAGTACTTTTTTCAATTCGGTTTGAATACCCATCTGCTGAAAAATATCCGCCAGCTTCATCCCGGTCGGCCGGTTTATGACAATACCCAATGCACCGTCCTGATTATGCTGGCACAAATAGGTAACAGTATGAAAAAAATGCGGATCGGCCAGTCCGGGCATCGCGATAAGAAACTGATTATTAAGATAGGTAGCTTGGTTCATTTTCATACCTGAATATTCTAGCGGGCAGTCATACCGGTTTCGTCTGAAAACTTCCAGACACGGGTAATGACCAAAACGTTCACTTCACGGAGTAAATCAACGGGTAACTCGGCAAAAGGCGCACTCATTTTCACAATACGTTTAGCAGCTTCGTCCAATAGGGGGTTACCCGAAGATTTGGCGATACGCATACTATAGATGCTGCCATCGGCATTAATACCGACATCCATAGTCAGCATTTGCGTTTCACCTTTGTGGCGCGCGGCCTCAGGATAATTCAGATTACCTGTGCGCTCAACCTTATCTTCCCAATCTTTCACATATTGTGCGGCCAGATATCTATGAGTGCTAATGGAATTGACAAACTTGATCTTGGTATCTTGGGCACTCTGTTGACTATAACGCAAACGTTCGCCCAATTGTGCAATCTGTTGCTGAATTTCTTCCGCCGATAATTTCGGTTTTTCTTCAACTGCCTCAACCGGTTGATCCGGCTGTTCGACCGGCACAACCACTTTTACCGGTGCCTGGGGTTGGCTAACAATTTTTTGCACTATCGGCCTTTTCGAATCGGGAATCTTTTCCGGCACATTTTTTTGGGCAAGACGCACTGATTCCTGGCCGGGGATAGGCAGAATTTCTTTAAGCGGTTTCGCAGTATTGACGTGGTCGCCGGCACCAACCTGGTGATCGGGAGCTAGAAACTTAGCCTCTTTCGGCGCCTTTTTCACAGGCGCGTGGGACAGGGTAATCTCCATAGACTTGCTAACCTTGGGAGACTTCAGAACCCTGAAATTGATTCCCAGCAAAATAATAACATGCACCACTGCGGCAATAAACAATGCCATCAACAACGTATCGCTGTTCGACATTGAAAAATCGCTTACTTCAGGTCTGTTAATATTTGTCATATTTTTAATTTAAACTGAATATGATCCATTAATTGTGCGCTGATATTGATACCGAACTGCTTATCAAGTTCCTGCACACAGGTAGGGCTGGTCACATTAACTTCAGTCAGATAATCGCCGATCACATCGATACCGACGAACACCAAGCCTTTCTCCTTCAAAACGGGTCCGACCTGTGCAGCGATCCAGCGATCCCGTTCGCTCAATTCCCTGCCTTCGCCACGCCCGCCGGCAGCCAGATTACCGCGACTTTCGCCGCTGGCCGGAATCCGTGCCAAACAATAGGGTACAGGCTCACCATTGACCAATAAGATACGCTTGTCGCCGTATACGATTTCCGGCAGATATTTTTGCGACATGATAAAGCGTTGACTATGCGCAGTCATTGTCTCCAGGATCACGCTTAGGTTAGGATCGTTTTCCCGTAAATAAAAAATCGACGCGCCACCCATACCATCCAAAGGTTTAAGGATAATTTCTTTGTGCTGTTGCAAAAAACTGCGAATTTTTTTCGGCTCCCTTGCCACCATGGTATCGGTACAACATTGCGGAAACCAGGCCGTAAACATTTTTTCATTGGCGTCCCGAAGCGATTGCGGTTTATTAATTATATAGACACCTTGAGATTCGGCTTGTTCCAGAATGTAAGTCGCGTAAATAAATTCCTGATTGAAAGGCGGATCCTTGCGCATAAGAATGACATCCAGTTCCGATAGAGCGATTTCCTGCTCGTGGAGAAAGTGATACCATTTACGTTCATCACGCTGAACCTGCAAGAGCCTGGTGTTGGAATAAGCCTGTCCGTCGAGCAAGAACAGATCGCCGAGTTCCATGTAATACAACTCCCAGCCGCGCGATTGCGCTTCCAACAACATTGCGAAACTGCTATCTTTTTTTATGTTGATCAGAGAAATCGGGTCCATGACCATGCCGAGTTTAATAGTCATTAAGGTCCTGTTTTTATATGAAATCGAAAGTGACGGCAAAATTCTATCAAATTTATTTTTAAGATTGTTATTTACCTGAAAAAGTTTTTTTGGTATAAAGTTCGGCTATTTTGAATTAAAAGCCCGCATTGAGGAAGTCATGTCCAGAGTATGCCAAGTAACAGGAAAACGCCCTATCACAGGGCACAACGTGTCGCACGCACAAAATAAAACCAAAAGACGCTTTACTCCCAATCTGCATCATCACAGATTTTGGGTCGAGAGTGAAAACCGCTGGGTTCGTTTAAGAGTATCGTCCAAAGGTATGCGCATTATCGACAAAAACGGCATTGATGCCGTACTGCTCGACATCCGCAACCGCGGCGATCAAGTTTAAGGAGACAAAAAATGCGTGATAAAATCAAACTGGTTTCAAGTGAAGGCACAGGCCATTTTTACACGACCACAAAAAATAAAAAAACCATGCCTGAAAAAATGGAGATCAAGAAATTCGATCCCGTTGTACGCAGGCATGTAATTTATAAAGAAGCCAAAATTAAATAATCCGCAAGTTTAAGCTAGTCGAAAATTAAGCAACGGCTAGCTTTAAGCAGCTATCCTTTATTAAAAGTTTTGAGTTTTGCCTCAAGAGCCTCTACATGTTTGGCAAGTGTGGAGTATTTATGTTCCAATGCATTTTTTTCGGCTTGCACATTGTTATATCGCATTCTCAAGTCATGAATAAGCTGATGCAAGTGCTGAATCTCATCGTGGCTAGGCATTTCTTCGGAAAAATGAAGTGCGCTGGCCTCCTCGTAAGTTTCGCTGTAATTGCCGATGATCTCCAGACTTTCGTCTACATGGTATGGGATAGTCGCTATCAACTGGCCCTCACTCAGAGCTTCGATACCACCTTGTAAGACCAAGGCATTGAACTTGTGCCGTATCAGTACAAACGCCACCGTCTCGCTAATTTTGCCATTCCTGCAAACCACTACGACCGGCCGCAGCCTGTTTAAAGTCTTCAACTGCATACGCAAGGAAAAATAAGGCACATTGATACTTTCCGGAAGATGGGATTTCTTAAAGTCATCCGGCTCTCTTACATCGATCAATTTTGCCCCTTTCGACAGCATGTCCTGGACTTCAGGATAACTGATATACTTTAAAACCGGCAGTTTGATCAGGGATATAAACTTGTCTTTAGCCAGACGGAGCAAGGAAACATCGCTTATCGCCGTGATGGTGACATTTCTGGGTTGACCGGAGATCAACGCATCCTCACCAAAGGAATCCTGTCCGCTTAATTGCCCTAATTTGATTTCTTTCGCATTTGGCGCGGGCTTTCTGCTAATCAAACAACGACCTTTCTTGATAATGTAGTAATAATCGCCATCATCGCCTTGAGAAATAATAACGCTTCCGGCATTAACATTTATCTCTTCCATGCTCATCAGAATTTTTTGTAAATTGGCAGGCGGAAGCACTCTGAAAATGGGTGACTTTAGTAAAGTGGTCATCCAGTCATCGTTTTCTACCAGTTCATCATCAATCATAATGCTTGTGCTCTCTTCATAAGGGGCATCTTGTGCAAATTTCATCATATCAGCATTCAATCGCAAAAAACGAATTCTACTATTAGCGACACCGTTCACTTTTCTTGGTATCTGATGTGCCAATGGAAAGCGCGATGAATCGCTGCCCGCCTTAATAGTCTCTATTTTAAGCGCATCAATCTGCAAAGAAACGGAACCCTTTAACAAATAAAACAAATCGGTATTGACATCGCCACGCCTGAACAAAAACTGCCCGTTCTCGGCTTCTTCAACCGCCAATAATCCGCACAATGCTTCGAATCCACTGGAAGACATAGTCGCCAAAGGAATTAATTGCCGGATAATACGACCTTCATCAGATAGACAATCGACAGCCATGTTGGTTTATTATGAACCTAAAGTGGGTTAAGTTATCTTTAAAAATTGGCAGTATGATAATGCATTATCAACTAAGATTTTTATGGAAACATTTATCAAGCCAGATTGTCAATGTCCAGTACCCTTTAAAGGAAAAACAATTCAATGACTATAAACTCTAAAATTCTTCTGATTATTATTTTCAGTCTGACAGCCTGGTCAGTAAATGCCACAATACCGATTCAGGCTGACGGCACGCCGTTGCCATCGCTTGCACCGATGTTGGAAAACAGCATGCCCGCAGTCGTCAATATATCCACGTCTATGAACGTCGCAATTCAGGAAAATCCGCTAATGAACGACCCTGTATTTCGACGTTTTTTTAATATTCCTAAACAGTTACAGAAGAACAGCCTAGGTTCCGGCGTTATTATCGACAAGGACCAGGGTTTTGTGCTGACCAACAATCACGTGATCGACAAGGCTGATAAAATCACTGTCACTCTCAGCGATGGCCGCCAGCTCAACGCCAAGTTGCTGGGTACTGATCCCGAAGCCGATGTCGCGGTGATACAAATTCCTGCCGACAATCTGACCGCTCTTAAAGTTGCCGACTCCAGCCGGCTCAGAGTCGGCGATTTTGTGGTTGCCATCGGCAACCCTTTCGGACTTGGACAAACGGTTACATCAGGCATCGTCAGCGCATTAGGCCGTTCCGGTCTCGGAATCGAAGGTTATGAGGATTTTATTCAAACCGACGCATCCATCAATCCGGGCAATTCCGGCGGCGCACTGGTCAATTTGCGGGGGGAATTCGTCGGCATGAATACCGCAATTCTTGCCCCGAGCGGCGGCAATGTAGGTATAGGCTTTGCCATACCCTCGAACATGGCCATCAGACTCATGGAATCCCTGGTACAGCACGGCGAAGTCAGGCGCGGCCTACTTGGCATTACTACTCAGGATTTAACGCCTGAACTGGTTAAGGCCTTTTCACTGAAGAGCCAGCATGGCGCTGTGGTGAGCCGGGTCGAAGCGGGTTCTCCTGCCGAAAAAGCCAACATCGAACCCGGCGATATTATACTCGCCATCAACGGCCAGGAAATCAAAAACGGCAGCAGTCAGATTCGGACACTAGTCGGCTTGATGCAAATCGGCGATAGCGCCAGCATTGAAATTATGCGCGGCGAAGAACGTAAAACCCTGCAAGCGACCGTCGGCAAACCAAAACGGCCTGAGATTGCCGGGGAAAAACTTCACCCCACTTTGAGCGGAGCAATACTTGGCCCTACTCCCAAAGATCAAATCGAGGGTGTCCTGATCGAAAAAATCGAACACAATTCGTATGCATGGCAAACCGGTTTACGTCCCGGTGACATTATCGTTTCGGCCAACCGCTACCGGATTAGGAATCTTGACGAATTCAAACAAGTCGTTAACCCGAAAACGCCCCTGTTAATTAATTTGCAACGCGGCGGCGAAGCATTTTTTGTGGTTTTGAAATAAACAGTGAAGTCCGGAGGCTGGCTTGACAAGCCGATTTATCAAGCCAGCATCGATTTCAACTGCGCCAGACTGGCCTTACCGCGCTGCCTTATTTCTTCCTGTGGCAATTGTTTTTTATTTGGCCACTCCAGATCATCTTCGGGTAACTCGCCTAAAAAACGGCTGGGTTCGCATTCCGCCAGTTCGCCGTAGCGTTTACGATGTGTGCAGTAACTGAAGGTCAGGGTTTTTTGGGCTCTGGTGATGCCTACATAGGCCAACCGCCGCTCTTCTTCGATATTGCCGGTTTCGACACTATTTTGATGCGGCAACAGATTTTCTTCCATGCCGATCAGAAACACATGCGGAAATTCCAGTCCTTTAGCGGCATGTAGAGTCATCAGACTGACTTGATCACCTACCTCCTGCTCCTGATTCCGGTCTAGTATATCCAGCAGCATTACCCTGGATATCACATCTGCCAGGCTTTTTGGCTCACCCTTATCATTGCCGGCAATGCGTTGCAACCATTCGATCAGTTCATGAACATTTTTCAGCTTACGCTCGGCCGAAGCAGCGGTTTTACTGTTTTCATTCAGCCATTGCGAATACTGGATTTCATCAATCAGCTGATGAATGGTAGCAAAGACATTGCCAGCTTCGACCCTGACTGCCATGCCGGCCAGCCAATCGCAAAACCTGACCAAACGTTGCACCGATTTCTCCGGCAAGTTTTGCTGTAAACCCAGTTCGGAACAGGCGGCAAATAAGCTAATATGCCGTTGATTCGCATAGGCACCCAATTTTTCCAGGGTATTCGGGCCAATTTCGCGGCGCGGTGTGTTGATCACCCGCAGGAATGCTGCATCATCGCTTGTATTAACAAGTAAGCGCAAATAAGCCAACACATCCTTAATTTCCGAGTAAGCGAAAAATGAGGTACTGCCGCTGATAAAATATGGCACATTGTTCTCGCGCAATTCACGTTCGAATAACCTCGACTGGTGATTACCTCTATACAGAATCGCATAGTCTCCGTAAGAGCCGCCAGTCTTGAAGCGGTGATGTACAATTTCAGCGCTGATCTGCTTCGCTTCGGCAAGTTCATTTTTATGGCTTAACACCCGTAGCGGATCGCCATATCCCAATTCGCTCCATAATTTTTTCTCGAAGACATGCGGATTATTCGCAATCAATTGATTGGCCACCTTTAAAATCCGTCCGGCGGAACGATAATTCTGTTCCAGTTTAATGATTTGCAAGCGGCTATAATCTTTTTGCAACTGCGCAAGATTTTCCGGCTGTGCACCGCGCCAGGCATAAATGGACTGATCATCGTCACCGACTACGGTAAACCGGCCTAAGGTCCCAGCCAAAGCCTTCACTAACTGATACTGGGTGATATTAGTGTCCTGATATTCGTCTACCAACAAATAGCGGATCTTATTCTGCCATTTCTCCCGTATCTGCGGATCCTGCAGAAACAGCAACACCGGCAGCCCAATCAGATCGTCGAAATCGACGGCGTTATAAGCTTTTAAACTGCGATTGAAATGCTGATATAGTTTGGCAGCCGCCAAGACTTCGTCGTTGTCGGCACTCGCCAAAGCCTGTTCGGGGCTAATAAATGCGTTCTTCCACTGGCCGATCCGATAATTATAATTTTCCGCCGCATCTATATCGCAACCATCCACACCATGCGCAAGCAACTGACGCAACAGGCTGAATTTATCCTGCTCATCGAACAGCGTAATAGCAGCTTTGTACCCCAGTGCCTTATGTTCCATCCGCAAAATATCCAAACCGAGAGAATGGAAGGTCGAAACCCTGAGACCACGGCCTTGCTTATCATCCAGCAAACGACCGACACGGCTTTTCATTTCTCGTGCCGCCTTGTTGGTAAAGGTTACAGCGGCGATATGCCGTGCAGCAATACCCTGCCGCACCAGATAAGCGATTTTCTCGGTGATCACACGGGTTTTACCGCTACCGGCCCCGGCTAACACTAATAGCGGCCGGTCAATGATTTTAACGGCTGCTTGCTGTTGAGAATTAAGTTTATTCATTGGCTAAAGATTCATATTGCAATTAATTCAGAGCAGGTTAGTCTGAAAGCACCAGTCACCATTAAAACCGACGGAGTTACGCGTGATATTCGCTCTGAAAATCAAACCTAGCTTATTCTGCCTGCTAATAGGCGTATTTTGCAGCACCCGGCTCTTTGCTGGTGTTCCTTCATTATACACGCCGGTAAAATCGTTGAGCGCCGATGAGCTGGCGGTGATCGTCAATGACGATGACCCCTTAAGTCTGCAAATCGCCAACTATTATCAAAAGAAGCGCAAAATCCCCGCCAATCAAGTGTTGCATATCCGCTTTTCACCGCATCAGGATACTCTGACAAAACATGATTTCGAGAAACTGAAGCAGCAGGTGGACGAGCAAACGCCAAAACATGTGCAAGCTTACCTGATTACCTGGCTACAGCCGTTTCGGGTCGAAGTGCATGTCGATCACTACCGCCTTCGCTGCCGGTTTCGATCCGGCATTTTGCGCGAAAGGTTGCCGGCAAACCCGCAACAGCCCCTATTACGCTTCCGAAACCGATAAACCTTTTAACGCCTATGGCTGGCGACCGGCAATGGCGCTGGCGGGCAACAATTTCAATGAAGTCAAAAAAATAATCGATACTGGAATTGCCGCCGATTATTCAAATCCTCAGGGAACAGCCTATTTGTTAAAAACCTCGGATCAGGCCCGCAGCTCGCGAGCGGTGTATTTCCCGAAAACCGCCGAGAACTTCGCAAATTTTTGGCCGGTCACCTATCTGGAACAAGACTATATTAATGGCCGGCAAGACGTCATGTTTTATTTCACAGGACTAATGAAGGTACCGCATCTGGCTGATAATCGCTACCTTCCGGGTGCAATTGCCGACCACCTTACTTCGTCGGGCGGCGTCATGTCCGGAAACAACCAGATGAACATTATGGAGTGGCTAAAAGCCGGCGCCACTGCCAGTTACGGCGCAGTCACCGAACCGTGCAACTTCCCGGCCAAATTTTCGAATCCAGGCATTTTGCTGTATTTCTATCTAAGGGGGAGTTCCTTAATTGAAGCTTACTGGAAAAGCGTAGCCCAGCCGGGACAAGGTATCTTTGTCGGCGAACCTTTAGCTAAACCGTTTGCATACCCGCCGAACAAAAAATTGAATCATTAATCGTTTCATAAGTTCTTGCACTGGAGGTTTTTGGATGCGGCGGATTTTGACGCCGTTGTCCCGGTCCCAGGACGCCGTGAATACATCCCTGTAGGCTTTAGTCGGCGTCCTGCCTCCTAAACCTGGGTCCGGGACAACGGCGTCAAAATCCGGATCATCCGGGTATTTAAGTCTGTTTAATGCAAGAACTTATGAAACGATTAAAAAGACAAGCTCTGATTGTCTTGAAAGAACAGCAGGGTATACCGGTTTCGATGACCGGAGATACACTGATTGCCACCACTCTACGGAATGTGTATCCTCACTGTCATGCAAATACATCTTATCTCCGTTGGTAACCGGATGCCGGAATGGGTTCAGCAAGGCTATAATGAATACGCTAAACGCCTACCCCGCGAATGTGAACTGGTTTTAAAGGAAATCGCGGCAGACAAGCGGCGTAGTGGAGATATCGTCCGCATTACCAAAGATGAAGGCGAGCGCATGATCGCCGCCTTGCCTGCCAGAGCACATGTCGTCACGCTTGATATTCCAGGCAAACCTTGGACAACCAAGGATTTGTCGCTAGCTTTGCAACGCTGGTTGGAAAACGGGCAACCGTTGGCCTTGATGGTTGGCGGACCGGAGGGACTATCTCAACAAGTTAAGGATATGGCTCAAGAATCATGGAGCCTGTCGCCGTTGACCTTTCCTCATCCCCTGGTAAGGGTAATCGTTGCCGAACAGATCTATAGAGCCTGGAGTCTGCTGAACAACCACCCTTACCACCGTTGACCCCTAAACCGGCAGGAGAACATCCAAGTATAAGAAAAACACGGAATTTGAACCGGAAAGCGCAAACTTGGTCATCTGAGCTATATTTCTGGTAGGCTGACGCCGCCAACAATTTTCAACACCTTTTAATCTCGATTGACTGCTTCAGATAATGCCGCCACAAATCATTCTTGCCTCTTCTTCGCCGCGCCGTAGCGAATTGCTCAAACAGATCGGAATTAGCCATGCGATCAGGCTGGTCGATGTTGACGAAACGCCTATACCCGGAGAATCGCCGCTGGCTTATGTAGAGAGGGTAGCGGCGGAAAAATCGGCGGCCTGTCTGGCTACTTTCCAGTTGGACTTGCCGGTTCTATCGGCAGATACCAGCGTAGTCTGCGATAATCAGATTATGGGGAAACCGGAAAATATGCAACATGCCTTAGAAATGTTGAGCCGGCTTTCCGGTCGTACCCACCAGGTTTTTAGTGCTGTATCGCTACGCGGTAACCGGCACGAACAGGCTGTTAGCATTAGCGAAGTGACCTTTCGACAGCTAAGCAGGGATGAAATTTCCGCCTATTGGCGAACAGGGGAACCCTCCGGCAAAGCCGGTGCTTACGCCATTCAAGGTTTAGCCAGCATTTTTATCGAATCGATTACAGGCAGTTTTTCCGGCGTAATGGGCTTGCCGCTATTTGAAACCGCACAATTATTAGCCCAACAAGGAATCAAAGTCATCGCATGAGTGAAGAAATTTTAATCAATATCACCCCACCGGAAACTCGCGTAGCGGTGATCGAAAACGGCGTTCTTCAGGAATTGATTATCGAGCGCGTGCGACAAAAAGGTCTGGTAGGCAATATCTATAAGGGCGAAGTTTGCCGGGTGCTGCCTGGCATGCAGGCAGCATTCGTCGACATTGGCCTGGAAAAAGCAGCGTTTCTGCATTTATCCGACTTCAACAGCCAGGAACTTGCCGACGGCTCGGAAAATATCGAACACTACTTAAAGGAATGCCAGAAAATCGTCGTTCAGGTCACCAAAGATCCGCTTGGCAACAAGGGCGCTCGATTAACTACCGATATTTCCATTCCTTCCCGCTACCAGGTCTACATGCCTTACGCCAGCAACTCCGGCGTATCGCAACGCATCGAATGCGAGGAAGAAAGGGTGCGCTTGCGGTCCTGCATAGAATCCTACCTGCAAAAAAACACCGTACCGGGCGGTTTCATCGCCCGTACCGCTGCGGAATGCGTAGAGGAAGCCATTCTTTATTCCGACATGACGTTTTTACACAAGTTGTGGGAATCGATTCTGGAAAAAAGCAAAAAAGCCAAGGTTAAAACCCTGATTCATGAAGATTTGCCGCTTAGCATTCGTACTCTGCGCGATTTATATAAAGAAGGCATCGAAAAGGTGCGTATTGATTCAAGGGAAACCTTTCTACGCCTGGTTGAGTTTGCAGAAACCTTTGTTCCGGAAATGGTCTCTATTATTGAGCATTATTCCGGAGAAAGACCGCTATTCGACATATACAACGTCGAAGATGAGATCAGTAAAGCACTGGACAGAAAGGTCAAACTCAAATCCGGCGGTCATCTGGTATTCGACCAGACCGAGTCGATGACAACCGTAGATGTCAATACCGGCGGCTATGTCGGCGGCCGCAATCTGGAAGAAACGATCTTCAAAACCAATCTGGAAGCTGCACAGACCATTTCCCGGCAACTCAGATTGCGCAATCTCGGCGGCATCATTATCATCGATTTTATCGATATGCAAAGCGAAGACCACAAAAGACAGGTCTTGACGGCGCTGCAGCGCAACCTCGACAAGGATCATGCCAAAACCAAAATTACTGAAGTTTCGGCGCTCGGTCTGGTGGAAATGACCCGCAAGCGAACTCGTGAAAGTCTGGAACACATACTCTGCGAACCATGCTCTACCTGTGGCGGGCGCGGAGTTTTGAAAACACCCGAATCGATTTGCCTGGAAATTTTCCGGGAGATTATTCGCGTAGTCAGACAATACAGCGTACAGCAGATACTGGTGCTGGCATCGGAACAAGTGGTGGAAATGCTGCTGGATGAAGAAGCCGACATGTTGGCCGAACTGGAAATGTTTCTCGGTGTCGGCATTAAAATCCGTGCCGAAACCGAATATAACCAGGAACATTACGACGTGGTGCTATTGTAGGCGGCTGGTTTGGTTATCCATCACATCAAACGTGGAACCCGGTATCTTCTATTCTGGTTCTTGATTGCCTCGGCCATTGCCTTAACCGCGGTTAGGATTTTTTTGGCCGATGTCTCGATTTATAAAACGGAACTGGAACAAAAAATCCGCCAAACCACACATATTCCAATCCGTATCGGCCAATTGCGCACTAGAATGCGCGGTTTTAGTCCCGGCATCATCTTGCAGAACATTTCGGTCGACACGACCGATACTGCGGCCAAACCGGCAATAAAACTGAAGGAAGTCAGACTCAGCATCGATTTGTTGCAATGGCTGGTCACTGGAGACCTCTTAGCAGCGAGTTGGGTCACCTTGGTCGGTGCCGAATTTGATGTGATACGCAATCAGGAAGGCCGCATCGCGATTAAAGGCCTGCAAAGCAAGGACGATGAACCGCCTTTGTGGCTATTGCAAGGCAATAAATACCAAATTTTGCAGAGTGATATTAGCTGGCAAGACTTGAAAACTAACGGCAAGCAGGTCAGATTTCATAATTTCGATCTACTCATTAAAAATCATGAACAAAACCACGAAATTCATTTACTGACTTCCTTGCCGGAACAATATGGCCAATCCGTACGTATCTCGGCGCTGCTACAAGGCAATGTTTTCGAAACCGATCGGTTAGAAGGTAAGATTTATATTGAAGGTATCAATCTGCATGGCCCGGCATTAGCTGCCGGTGTCCTGCCCCCAGATTTTAAAATCGAATCGGGCTCCGGCGATCTTCGGCTCTGGAGCGATTGGAAAAACGCCAGTCCTTATCGGATTGCCGGTTATGTGCAGGCCCAACAAATTAAAATCGGCAATTCGGCCGGAAAAGCGCTATTTTTGGATACATTGGAAGGCAACCTCAGTTGGCTAGAAAAACAGCGAAGCTGGCGGCTAGGTATTTACGATGTGAATATTGTCGCTGATCACCAGCACTGGCAGGATGGCGAGGTTTATCTGCAACAGGATATTCATGGGAACTGGTCGGGCTTATTAAAGCAACTGGATTTGTCGGCCCTCATGCATATTGCCCCCATTTTTTTATCGGCAGACAGCGAATCCGGGAACTGGCTGCACCTTAACCCCAGAGGCCGACTCAGCGACTTTACCGTCTACTTGCAAGCGGACAGACAACGATATGCCCTGCAAGGGGATTTTAATCAACTTGGCATCGACAACCTGAAATCGTTACCGGGAATACAAGGCTTAACTGGCCAAATCAACGGTACGGATAGCCGTGGGAGAATCGAATTCGCCAGCGAAAATGTCTTGCTCGATGCATCCGACTTGTTTAGAGATGTATTGACTGTCAAGCAATTACGCGGGGGCATAATCTGGCGGCAACAAGCTGAATTCTGGCAATTCAGCAGCCGGAATCTGGCTATCGACAGCCCGGATTTTCAAACCGAAACCGATTTCGATCTGATCGTGCCTAAAACACAAAAATCGACCAAGCTCGATATGCTTACCCGCTTCGGTAATTTCAAAGACATCAGCCGGGTACCCGACTATTTGCCTGCCAAAATCATGAGTAAGGAGGCTGTCAACTGGCTGGATCGGGCGTTTGTCGCCGGACAGATTTCTCAGGGCGAATTGCTGATACACGGCAATCTCGATCAGTTCCCGTTCACAAATGGGCAAGGCCGTTTCGACACGCTTTTCAGCATAGAACACGGAGAGATTAAATTTAACCCGGACTGGCCGAACTTGCGGGAAGTGAATGCTGATGTACATTTTCTTGGTGAAGACTTACAGGTAGCCATAGCCAAGGGCAGCAGCGAAAATGTCGATGTCAATCAGGCGCTCGTCAGGATTTTTTCGCTACCCAACAGTAGCAATCAGGTTGATATCAAAGGCGAATTACACGGCAAAATACAGAACGCCTTACTGTATTTGCAAAAAACCCCCTTGCATATGCATGTCGATCAGTTGCTAAAGATACTCGACTTCGAAAGTACTACACGGGTCGATCTGGATTTAAAAATCCCTTACAATGAAAAAGACCTTGTGAAAGCCAAAGTCACCAGTCACCTTGATAATGCTCGCTTGACGCTTAGACCGATCGATCTAAAGATCAACAACATCAATGGTGTCCTCAACTTCACAGAGGAACGCGTCAACAGCGAACGGCTCAGTGCGGCAACCCTGGGTTACCCGATTCAAGCCGCATTGAACAGCGATAGCATTGCCACGCATCTGAAAATCGACGGCACTACCAACATGGACAACCTGCATCGGCAATTTGCCTTTCTGGATCAGGATATCGGCAACGGTGTCTTTACCTATCAGGCCGAGTTAACCATGCCCAATGCCGTTAATCAAACTAAGACCTTAACCATCAATAGCAACCTGCAAGGCGTTGCCATTGATGGTCAGGATTTTTTTAGGAAAACAGCCGAAGAACAACGTGCTTTCAGCCTTAATTTCCAGTTAGACGGAAAAACCCTGCTGCCTCTACAAGTTCATTACGGCAATGAATTAAATGCGGCATTATTGATCAATACCGATCAAAATCGCCTGTATTCGGGCCAAGTCATTTTAGGTTAACAGGAAGCGGAAACTCAAATTCAAGCCGGTTTGAGTATCCAAATCAGACAACCCGAATTCAAGTTATCGCAAGCCCTTAGCAGCTTTGGCAGTTTCGACAGCCGTTGGCCTACTTTACGCGAAATCAGTCTAAACACCGAACAACTGGTTTGGCAAGGTCAAAGTCTCGGTGCTTTGCAGTGCCATTTCCAACATATCAACCAGTCCTGGCAAGGTGTTATTGACAATGTCATGGCTAAAGGCCGTTTGAAGATTCCCGATCAGCTAAGCGGCAATGACCCGATCATTTTAGACATGGATTACATGAACCTGTCGGCCATGAGTGCCCTGAATTTCAATGCCGCCGAGGAAGCGTTTAGCATATTACCGCTGATAGATATCGACAGCCGGCAATTATTTTGGCGTACTGTTAATCTAGGCAAGCTGAAACTGCAAACCGAGCGTTTGAACAATGGAACCCATTTTAAGAAAATCAAAATCAGCGGTGCCAACAAGGATATCGACTTTACCGCCGACTGGATCAAACAACGTCAAGGTACTTCTACTCTGATCAACGGCACCTTGAGTATGGACGGTTTCGGACAGTTTTTGTCGGAATTGGGTTACAGCGACGATTTCAAAGAAACCCACGCCGACATCAGCTTTACAGGCGGCTGGAACGACGCACCGCAGCAGTTTTCTTTGGACAAGCTTAACGGTCAACTGCAAATCAAACTCAACGATGGCAGAATATCCAGCATCGAACCCGGTTTCGGGCGGCTACTGGGTCTTATCTCCATGGAACAATGGGCGAAGCGTCTTAGCCTGAATTTCAGCGATATTTACTCTCAGGGGCTGGCTTTTGACAAAATCACCGGCGATTTTAAAATCACCAATGGCGTGGCCTATACGGATAATTTACTAATCGACGCCGTTTCCGCCAAAATGAAAATAGCCGGAACCGCCAATTTAATCGAAAAAACCCTCAATCACCGTGTTGCAGTCATCCCTAAGAGTTCCGATGCCTTGCCGATTGCTGGTACAATCGTCGATGGAATCGCGACCATCATTACCAATGCCGTGACTAACGATTACAAGGAAGGCTATTTTTTCGGCTCGGAATACAAGGTTGTCGGCCACTGGGGCAATCTTGAAGTTACGCCGGTTAACGACCATGACGGCTTACTAAAAAAAACCTGGCATGGCCTCACCGATTTCAACTGGCTGAAATAGATAATATGTTTCAATCGTAAATAAAGTCATTCTTTATAGGATGAGCGACAGCGGAGCGCATCTATCGCGAATGATTCGCCTTCATACGTCGTCTCCACCCTACAAGCTTTTCAACTTTACGCTGAAAAATTACAATCATTTTACAAATAATCTGCAATAAATCCGATTAACGACACCCAAGACTTTCCACCTTAGTAATCAAGAGACCGAACATGACAATATGCGCCGCCATCCAGATGGCTTCCGGCCCACAAGTAAGCGCCAACCTTCTAGAAGCTGAAAAATTGATCGCAGAAGCCGCTAAATCCGGTGCAAAACTGGTAGCGTTACCGGAAAATTTTGCGATCATGGGCATAAACGAATTCGACAAGATCAAGGTCCTCGAAACAGATGGCAACGGCCCGATACAAGATTTCTTGTCTACGATTGCCAAAAAATACAATGTCTGGGTAGTGGGCGGCACCATACCGATGGCTGCCGATCAAGATAATAAAGTGCGGGCAGCTTGCCTGATTTATGACGATCAGGGCTCGCGCATCGCCCGTTATGACAAAATCCATCTTTTCGACGTCAGCGTTCCGGATAGTAGCGAAGAATATCGCGAATCGGATTCTGTTGAAGCGGGCAATGAATTCTGCGTGATCGATACGCCATTCGGCGTACTGGGCGTTGCTGTCTGCTACGACTTGCGTTTCCCGGAGTTTTTCAGGTCGATGAGTAAGCAAGATCTGGATATTATCGTTATTCCTTCGGCATTTACCGCCAAAACCGGCGCTGCGCACTGGGAAGTCCTGTTGCGAGCTCGTGCCATTGAAAATTTATGCTATGTCATCGCACCAAATCAGGGCGGTTTTCATAAAAATGGCCGGCAAACGTACGGTCATAGCATGATCGTTAACCCTTGGGGCGTAGTGCTGGATTGCTATAAAACCGGTAGCGGCTTCGTTTCCGGCAATATCGAAAAAAACCGCCTGGAAAAAACCCGCGCCTCGTTTCCGGTTCTGGAACACCGCCGTTATTTTTGCGAGTAAGCCATATGGATAGTAAATTGCTCTACAGCCTGCCCTGCCTGTTGCTGGCCGCCTGCGCTTCGGAGACGCCCGATAAATATCGGGATATCAAACATCTGGAATTTCCGCCGACACTGGCTATTGAGCATACCGGAAGGACGCCGGTCGAACCGGAGACTGTTACTAAAACCAAACCAAAAGTAGAAAACAATTCCGAAACCACTCAGGATAAACCGGCAAGTTCACCAGTAAGCAAACTGGTTCTGCTGGCCGGCACAGAAACAAAACCAATATTACAGTTGAAAACCCGCTTCGAACGGGCCTGGGATTTGGTTGATCACGGCTTACGCTTGGCCGAAATCGAAGTTGTCGATAAAAATTACGCAGCGGGGACAATTCGTGTGCGCTATGTTGCCAATAACCAAGGCAAAGGTCGCGGTGTTGTCAACTCCATCACCTCGTTTTTTTCCGACACATTCGACGACACCGAATACACATTATCCTTGGATAAAGACAAAAAAATCACCGACGTCCAAGTCGCCAAGGTGATTCCTGCCGATCAAAAACCTGCTGAAGGTAATACTGAGGCGTTTAACAACGACGATTCGGCCAGTTTAGTGAAGTTGCTGCATAAAACCATCATAGATGATTTGGAGAAATGAAATTGAAGGGTATCTATATGGAGTCACTTCGATTTTATGTTCATATGGCGAATGCAGACAGGAGATCCGCCAAGCCCGATTACAAAATACCCGGCATTCTATTCAACAAACTATTACAGTCAAAAACCGGGAACGCTTGTCCAGTTCGAAATTGTCGGAACCCTTATCAGGTTTCCGCCCTACGGTCCTGAAAATGTCAGTCAAGATGAAGAAGTTCACCGACCATTCCGGAATATCTGCCCATATATAGGCTTATTTGAACTTACAATTCCGCCCATTGCCGCAGCAGATTGTGATAACAGCCGGCCAGCTTGAGTAACTCCGGATTTTCAAGGCTGTTTGGCAATTGCTGGTGCAAGCTAATAATGGATTGATCCATATCGAATAGAAGCCTGCGTTGCGCATTGTCTCGAATCATGCTTTGAATCCAGAAAAAACAGGCTTGGCGGGTGCCACGGCTTACTTCTGTCACCCGATGCAGACTACTGGACGGATAAAGCACCAAATCACCGGAGGGCAGTTTGACATGATGTGTGCCAAAGGTATCTTCGATAACCAATTCGCCGCCATCGTATTCGCCAGGTTCAGACAAAAATAAGGTCACCGATAAATCGGTGCGCATGGGATCGGTGACGCCCCGGATGGCATTGTCTACATGATTCCCAAAATGCATGCCTGTCGAATAGCAATTGAACAGTGGCGGATAAATTCGGCGTGGTAAGGCTGCGCTCGTAAATTGCGGACAGCGTTCCAATGCGCTTAAAACCAAACTACCCATTTCAGCAGCTGACGGCGACTGTTCCACAATTTGCAAATTGTTCTTAACGACTGAGGATTGATAGCCGGCAGTGACGCGTCCATCCACAAATTCGGCTTGCCCAAACAGATGATTGATGCGTATCAATTCTTCGGCAGTTAAAACATTCTCGATATGCAGCAGCATAAAATTCTCAGCGTTGATTTAATCGTTTGGAAAATGCGTCGTCAAGTGTACGCCAACAGCGTTGGTTCGGAATTAGCCGTATTTTGTTTAAACTCACCGGCACGCTTTAGCCAATATTCGGCTTTATCCGGCTCTGGCTGGCCGGATAAACCCTTCAACAAGGCTTGACCATATCGATAAAAATCCATTTCCTCACCGTTTACGCAACAATATTCCAGTGCTGTCAAGCCATAAGCATTCAATTCCGGATAGATGCTTTCGCTCAATACGATTGCAACGGTTCTGCGAACATTTTGGGTGCCATTTCGCGCCGCCTGTAAAAACCAGTTCGCAGCTGCATTGAGTTGCCCGGCATCTGCCAGGATGCTGCCCCAATTGTATTGGCCGCGAAAATATCCGCTCTCTGCGGATTTTCGATACCAGTCGTGGGCTGTTTCAAGATTACGCTCAACACCCCATCCTTCTTCATAGCAGCGGGCGAGAAGATTCATGGCTCTGCCGTGACCCTGAGCAGCGGCTGTGCCGTACCAGAAAAATGCCTGATTTGGATCGAGATACGTACCGTTACCATCCAGATAACAATGACCGAGGTTGTATTGCGCCCAATCATTGCCTAGTTGAGCGGAGCGTAGATAATGTTCAAAGGCTAGCTCCGGATTTGCAGTCACTCCCCAACCGTTTTCATAACAACGACCCAGCATATTGATGGCATCGTCATCATCGCTTGCCGCAGCGCGTTTGAACCATTCAAAGGCTTCCTGCTCATTTTTGTTAAGCCCGTTACCTTCCAGCAACATGCGGCCCAATCGTGTCTGTGCGGCAGTAATTCCCTGAGCAGCAGCCATGCGTACCCAAACAGCCGCTTCTTTGGGATTGCCGGTTAACAGGCGTAGCAGCTCGTTGCTGGTCATTTGCGTTAGCTTGCCAAAATAGATATCGGGCAATCGTAATGCCTGTTTTTTTTTATTCATAAGCCGATTACACACTTAATTTGCTAAAACGTGACATTGACCGTCAGCAATCCGGTACGGCCTGGGCCTGGAACGGCATGGCTTTCCGAAGCGCTTGAATAGTACGCACTCTGCAAATAATACTTATTGGTAACGTTGTCGAGATTTAATTGCACATTAAAATACTTGGAAATCTGGTAAGACGTCATCATATTCCACAGTGCATAGCCCGCCATGCTGGTTGAGTTGTCCGGAGAGGCGAAACGCGGACCATAGACATAAAGGCCGGTTCCCAATCTCCAGTCATCGGTCGGCATATAGGTAGTCCACAGGTTATAAGTATCGCTGGCCACGTTGGGGACTCTGTTTCCCGCATCGCTCAATCCTGAATTCGAGTTAATGCCGCTCACAATTATGGCGTTAAGATGGGTATAGCCGGTATTGATTTCCCAATCCGGCGTGATTCGGCCATTTAGCGTCAGTTCCAGGCCCCTGCTCCGTTCGCTGAAAGTGACCGCTTGCAAAGTTGGATCATCCGGATCGGCCACCCGGACATTATCCGCCTGGATTTGGAATAAGGCCCCATTCAAAGACAACTTGCCGTTTAATAGACTGATCTTGCCGCCGACTTCGAGATTAGTGGTTTTTTGCGGGGTAAGCGACGTACTGGATGGTGCCAATGTCAGGTATTGGATGGCCGGATTATAGGACGTTCCATAAGAAAAGTAATAACTTTGCGAAGCAAACGGTTTATAAACCAAGGCCGCGCGTGGACTGAACAAGGAATTGGTTTCGGTATAAGAATTGCCGGAAGTGGCGTCGTAGAAATTCGAAATGAAGCGATCAAAATTCAATCCGCCGATAATATCCCACTTGTCAGTCACATGCAGGGTGTCCACTGCGTAGAGATTGATATCATCGCCTCGCGAACCCGGTTGGGCGGCAATAATCTGTGGATAAGTCTCAGGCTGCTGCGGATTGGGACTGAGCAGCGAGGTTGTTGGCAGCGGCGGTGACGGTAGGCCATTTTGATTCTGGTAACGAGTAGTATTCATGGTTTCACGGCTTAAACCCAAGCCTGTCACCAGATCATGCTGAAACGCACCGGTTTTAAAACTTGAATTCAGATTTAGCCGGTCTATCAGCAAAGTCGTAGTTCCGGCGCTGCTGGGTTGGTCGCGGGAAACCTGAATTGAATTCAGGGATGTACCGAGTGGATAGCTGCCATCCGGCAGAGGCCCATCTAATACCGGAGCCGTCACCCGATAATTGAAGCTGTAGTTGCCATAACGAAAGGTATTGTTGAGCTTGAAATTTGCGTTGAATACATGCTCAAGGCTGGCGGTGACCACATTAGTGTCGGTCTGGGTGCGGTCATAATTGGCTAAACCGTAAAAACTATTCCGGGACACCGGTGCCGGCGATCCCCAAAGGAAAGGGATGCCATAATCAGGGATATTATTTTCTTCTTGATGCAGATAGCTGAGCGTCAAGCGTGTCGGGCCATCCATGCCAAAGCTGATGGAAGGTGCAAAGCCGAAACGCTGATTCAGCACAACATCGCGATCGGCGACGTTGGAACGTTCGCCCATTATAGCAAGGCGTACCGCTATTCCTGGGCTGATAACTTCATTGAAATCGCCGGTACTGCGCGCCAAAGCATTGGTGCCGCCTTTGACAGAGAAGGAATTCACTGTGGTATTGGTCGGCAGCTTGGTTTCCTGATTGACGATACCGGCAGTTGAACCGTAGCCGAACATCATCGACGAAGAGCCTTTGATGACATCAACCGAATCCAGGTTAAAACTGTCGCGCGTATAGCTGCCGGGATCGCGTAACCCATCCATGAAGAAGCCGTTTTGCACTACCAGCCCGCGCAGATTGACATTATCGCCATGCGCCCCGCCTTCGCCGGAATTCAGGGTGATGCCCGGCACATTTCGCAATGCGTCCGTCAAACGGGTAATCGACTGGGATTGCATTTGCTCCTGGCCGATAACGTCAATGGCTTGTGGAATATCCTGAATAGGCGCTGAATACAAATCAAGATCCAGTTTATGCAGATTGTTACTCTCGGCCGCAGTCGAACTACTTTCAACCTTGATCTCCGCCAATTCGGTAGTATCGTCGACCTGCGCCGCTTGAGAAACAGTGCTTGAGGTTGCGATGCCAAACACAGTTGCCCCGAAAAAATTAGACGTCTTATACCCTGCATGAGTTTTACGACTTTTGTTATGGGGGTAACTTTTTATATACATCGTTAAGTCTCCAAAAGGTTTTTCAGCTTTATCATGAGCATTTCATGCACTGAAAATCAGCGCAGAGAAAGTAATTATGTTAAGACAAATGATAACGATTATCATTTGCTATGTAAAGCATGCCCCAAGCTTATTTCCTTTTTTTCAATAAATCGTAACTTTCGTGGAGTTCGCTTGACAAAAGACGTTCGGAATACTCAGGAATTCTGTGTGAAAACAGGATAGATATCTAATCAACCCTTGACGACCCGGTCACATCAGGCAATTGCTGCGCGTTGAATTTACCCTTCCGTGACGGTTTTAACACGAAAACGCCAACTTTCAGCCCCCTGATTAAGGTTGGAAGACGATGGTGGCTTCGCCGCTACGTACTTTTCCAGCGGGCATCTTTAGGCTAACACCGACGCCCCCGGCGAGAGTGTAAAGTTTCGTAGATAACAAACATGCTTCAATTCAGGGAAAACAAGCCAAGTAAGTCAAAAAATTGACATCAAGGCGGCAAACTTCGGCAAAAAATAGTTGTTTATCCTCGTATAAGAGGCAAATTCTATCCTGGGCATAAATCCAAAACACCATTAGTAATTGATATTAATTAAAAAAATTCATATGGCATAATATTTGATTGAATGTATTC
Source organism: uncultured Pseudomonadota bacterium (assembly GCA_963765965.1). Classification (GTDB taxonomy): domain Bacteria; phylum Pseudomonadota; class Gammaproteobacteria; order Methylococcales; family Methylomonadaceae; genus Methylomonas. Next base: position 92,877 of record CAVXZR010000121.1, on the reverse strand, counting down.
GGCGGCAATAGTGCCTATTACATTCAAACTTAATTGGGAGAGCGATCATGCCATCAACAATGGACATCAACACAAATCTAGCGTCATTAACCGCTCAGATGTATTTAAATAAAAACAGCTCTGCCTTGTCACAAGCTATGCAGCGCTTATCGTCAGGGTTAAGGATTAATTCCGCTGCAGACGATGCCTCAGGATTGGCAATTTCTGATGCTATGACCTCGCAAATTAACGGTATGGCGCAAGCGGAGCAAAATGCCAACGACGGTATCTCCATGGTGCAAACGGCTGACGGCGCCATGGCTTCTATTTCCGACACTATGCAAAGGATGCGCGATCTGGCTGTGCAGGCTTCTAACTTTGCCACTAATACTCTGACAGACCGTAAGGCCCTGCAAACAGAATTTTCGCAACTGGGTGCCGAGGTGGATCGTATTATTAAAAATACGCAATTTAACGGCAAACCCATCCTGAATGGCTCTCTGGTAGGCGTTAATTTTCAAATTGGTGCCAATGTGACCGTCGATAACCAAGTTTCAGTGACTGTCTCTAATTTGGCGATTGCTTCCGGCATCAGCCAAGTAATTGCTATGGCGGCAAGCGGTAGCGCCGGGATCGGTTCGGTAACTTCCCAAAGAGTACGATCAGTGATGAGCGCACTTGATGGGGCGATTCAAAAAATTGACAAATTCAGATCTGTTTTGGGTGCTACGCAAAATCGGTTTACCACGACAATTTCCAATTTGCAGTCCGGTATCGTTAACCAAACCGCAGCCAGATCGCGCATTCAAGATGCCGATTTTGCGGCAGAGACAGCGAATTTAAGCCGGGCTCAGATTCTGCAACAGGCCGGTACGGCAATGCTGGCGCAAGCCAATCAATCAACGCAAGGCGTTTTGCAGTTGCTTAAGTAAGCAGTGTTATAGACTGACAAACTATTTCTGGTTGCTGCTATGCTTTAATAGAATAGGTTTCTGGCATTTGGTTTTCGATTTTAATGTCCAAACCGTAAAATTTGGGGATAGTGCATGACGGAAGAAACCAGTTTGGCCGAAAAAAATGATTTGGGACCGATAGCAGTCAATAATTTCGGAGAAAAGTTTTTTTTCAACATTAACCGTAATAGCTTCGATAAAGTCAGCGCTCAGGTTCTGTTTGAGTCTAAATTCGGTGATACGCTGTTTAATGAAGATACCTTAAATATTGTCGTTGGCACCGATTGCGGCCTATTGCCGAGATTTATCCATAACAAGCTGTTGCCAAGGGGAACGCGCTATATTTTTATCGAGCCTGAAGCTGTATTGCAGGCCCTCAAAACCCATCGCATGCTAGATGACCTGGATGAGGAGCGTATCGTTTGTATTAGTATGGAAGATTGGGCCGAAGCAATTCGGCACTTTAAAATAAAGGATTATTTTTATATCAATGCTGTACAGTCATTTAATGCTATTTGTGCGCAAGATGACCATATCCAGGAATATGCCGAGTTAAGCTGGCATATTACCGAAGTTTTATCGCAATTACATTGGGTCAATACCATTGAATTAGGCTCTGAAGCGTTTATTTCAAGACAAATCATCAATGTGGCCGATAATATTTTCCCCGCCAAATTGCTGGAAAAGGCATTTCGAAATAAAACGGTGGTATTGTTGGCTGGCGGTCCATCTCTGGACAATGCCCTGCCCTGGTTACAAAGGCACAGGCAAAAAATGGTTGTATTTGCTGTGTCGAGAATAGCCCGGCAATTATTGCAAGCGGGCATAGAACCGGATTTTGTGTTTTCTGTCGATCCCACCGAATTAAGCTTTGATATCAGTAAGGAAATGTTTGATTTCGGAAACAAAACAACCTTCGTTTGTTCGCACCATGCAGTATCCAGCCTGGTTAATCAATGGTGTGGACCTCTTCTATATTTAGGCTCGCGCTTACCATGGAAATCGGCTTTGAATGAGTCCAATTTTAATAGCCCCGGCCCGACCGTGACTAATACTGCATTAAATGTTGCGCACGAATTCGGTTTTACGCGCATTATTTTGCTGGGGGTTGATCTGTGTTTCACAAAAGAAGGATTTACGCATGCCAAAGGTAGTAATGAACATTTAGCCGGACCCCGATTTAATCTGACTTCGTTGCAGGTAGAAACCAATGACGGTTTTATGGCGCCCAGCAGTTGCGACTTTGTTCAGGCTATTTTGAATTTGGGCGTACAGGCTAAACAGCTGACCGCAAAAGGTTGCCAAATTATCAATGTATCAGGCAGTGCCGCCAAAATTGAAGGTATCGAATATCTGCCCTTGGACGAGATTAAACTGGAAGACGAGCTACCGGATGCCGCCGGCGTTGTCGAGGCCAGAATTGCCGAGTCCGGACATAAGGCCGGCTTTTATCGGAAAACCCTGGAAGAACTTAAGCGTGCGCAATTTCAGGTGACGGCAATCGCAACCTTGACGGAAAAAGCCCGCCGCATCAACGCAGAAATGTATAGTTCGCAAGGCATGATCGAAAATTATAAGGATAAAAGACAGCTTGATCAGATAGAAAAAAAACTCAAACGCGAACACCGCGAATACAGCAAGCTGGTCAAAAAATTCGGCATCAGAAAATTTATAAAGTTGACGAAGCCGTTCACCGACGAGGATTGGACGGCGGAAGAAGCGAAACAGCTGGGTAACGTATTTTACGAAGCCTATCAAGAAGGTGCGGCAAAGCTGTTGCGTTTGCTAAACGCCGCCATTGACCGGCTTGCTGCCAGACAGGCGGAAAATGTTCGACACCCCGGACTATGCAATGTTAATTGAGCAATGCCGTAAAGATCAAAGTTATGGCCGGGTGAGATTGTGGCGGAAAAAATATGCCGTACGGAATCTGCCGGCCGGAATTACCGACACTTTCGATGAATTCGAAAACCGTTTTGTCGAAATTTTAAACAAAAAGAATACCCGGCATTTTGCCGCCGCCAAAGCTCACAGCAGCCTGATCATCCTCAAACAACGTGCCGGCTTGTTATTCAAACACAAAAAACTTGAGGAGTTGCAGGATTTACAGTCCGGATTGGAAAAACACGATTTACAAGCGGATATCATACCCTATCGACATTTAATCAATGGGTATTTGGCTGAATTGCAAGATAATACCGATGCGGCTCTGGATTATTATCAGCAGATTGTTGACGGTGGGGAAGTGCTGCTGGAAGAGGCTTTGATCAGGATTGCCGGTATTAGTATCGGTCAAAACGATATCGGTCTGGCTAACTTGTCGCTACAATGCCTGTCACAACTTAACCCGCTCTATCTGCCTTTGTTCGCGGAAATGCGGCGCATGGATGGCGATTTTCTGACAGCCATAGATACCTACACCAGCTATATTAATCAGTTCCCGGAAGATACTCTGACACAAATCAAGTTGGCAATGTTGTATGCCGAGCAAAAAATTTACGATGCGTCAGAATTGATGCTGGATTATATTTTGCAGAAAAAGCCGGATTTTGCAGCGGCTATCGCTTTTAAAAATCAATTGTTTGCTTTAAAAGCCGACAATCGGTTAGCCGTTGGCTAAAGAATGTTTGAAGCCGGTCTATAGTAAGCGTTCATCCCTCATCTCTGATCAAAAGGAGGGACTGTATAATTGCCTTCAAGCTGCCTTTGGCGTTTATTAACCTTTAATCATCGGAATCAATTGACTTCCTCCATTTATTTAAAAGACACCAATCAGGGTGATTCGGCTTTTCTGGGTCTTGCCCCGTTTCTTCGAATGAATCTTGCGGGTAAAGATTTACTGCCTATCGGTCAGGAAATGATGGCCAGGATAGAACTTGAACCGAATAATGCCAATCTTTGGATGAATTTATCCACCGTCATGCTGTGTCTTGGACAGCGCGATTTGGGTTTGCAAATGCAGGCTCAGGCTTTGCAACTACAGCGCATTTATCACCTTGCCGCATTTTATCAACCGGCAAAATTAAGATTGCTGACGATTATGGTGCCGGATGATCTTGCAGGTAATACGCCGCTTGATTGCTTGCTGGAAAATAGCGATATCGATTTGATTTATTACTATGTTCTTCCGGAGGCGCCATTAATTTCAGCTATTCCCGAGCACGATGTGTTAATGGTGGCCATTAGCGAATCCGATCAGAACCTTGGCGTTCTCGCCTACTTAGCAAAGGCATTGGCCGCTTGGCCGAAGCCGGTCATCAATGCTCCGCAGAAAATTCCGGCTATCGAGCGCAGGGCCGCAGCCATGCTGCTGAAAAATGTTCCCGGGTTGCTCATCCCGCCAACCTTTAGAGTCTCGCGTTCGATTTTGCAAGAAATTACAACCGGCTATGCCAGCCTTTCCCAACTTTATAATGATTGCGATTTTCCGGTTATTATACGCCCGGTAGGTTCGCATGCAGGGAACGGCCTAAGCAAAATCGAGTGTTCCGCTGAAATCGTAGCGTATCTTAATAATGTTGAGGGAACCGAATTCTTTGTTTCGCCATTCATTGATTATAGCGGTAACGACGGGCTTTTCAGAAAATACCGGGTTGCTCTGGTCGATGGGCTTGCCTATGCCTGCCATATGGCTATTTCTTCGGACTGGATGATACATTATCTGAATGCCGGTATGTATGTAGATGAGCTTAAAAGAGCCGAAGAGGCGGCGTTCATGGCTAATTTTCGACCTCTTTGCACAGCGACACAAATTCGCTTTGGATACCATCTACAACCGCACAAAACTCGACTATTTAGGCATCGATTGCGCCGAAACCAAAGACGGGCAACTGCTGGTCTTTGAAATCGATCATGCCATGGTTGTACATGCCATGGATCCGGAAGATCGGTTTCCTTATAAACAAGGCCCTATAAAAAAACTAAAAAATGCCTTTAGGGATTTTCTGTTCCGGCTAACTGCCGGTCGCACAACTTAAATCTCTGTCCAGCCTATATGCTAACTCAGAACATGAACTCACTTAATAGCTTAAACTTTTCTGCCGGACCTGGCGCGCTGCCGGAAACTGTACTGATGCAGGTTCAAGAAGCCATTGTTAGAGTGCCTGAAGTCGGTCTATCGATTCTTGGGATCAGCCACCGTTCCGAATGGTTTTCGTCAATTGTCACCGAGTTGGAAACCAATATCCGAACATTATTGGGGCTTACCGAGTCCTATCACGTCCTGTTTTTACAGGGAGGGGCAACCCAGCAATTTTCGATGGTGCCGATGACTTTCCTGCGCGGCAAAAGTTTTCCGGCGGAATACATGAACACCGGCTACTGGAGTGGGAAGGTTCTTCCGGAAGTCCAACGCGAAGGCCCGGTTCGTGTAGTCTGGAGTGGAGAGGACTGTCACTTTAGACGACTTCCCGCAGACGATGAGCTTTCTTTCTCACCGAATGCGCCCTATCTTCACTATATTTCCAATGAAACGGTTGAAGGGCTGCAATTTCACAGAATTCTAGGCCGGGACGATGTGCCGCGTATTTGCGACATGTCATCCGATTTTTTATCGAAACCCTGTGAGGCAGAGCGTTTTTCCCTTATTTACGCACACGCCCAGAAAAACATCGGACCGGCCGGCGTGACGGTGGTTTTAATCCGCGACGAATTGCTTAACGATGCATCTGACGATTTACCGAGTTTTTTGGATTATCGGCGCCAGATTCAAGCTCACTCCAACCTCAATACCCCACCGATTTTTGCTGTCTACGTAGTTTTATTGGTAACGCGTTGGCTGCTCAACGATATCGGTGGCGTAGCTGCAATGGATCGCATAAACCGTAACAAAGCTGAACTTTTATATGCGACACTAGATAGCAGCGATGGTTTTTATCGCGGCCGGGCAGAACCTCAGGACCGTTCCCTGATGAATGTAACCTTTAATCTGCCCACTCCGGAAAAGGAAAAGCAATTTCTGCTGGCATCGGAAGCCGCCGGATTTTCCGGGCTGTCAGGCCATCGCGCCATTGGTGGCGTGCGGGCGTCCATTTATAACGCCCTGACACTGGCTGCGGTTGAAAAATTGGTTGATTTTATGGAGGATTTTCAAAGGCGGTAGGTTGGGTTGCATGTTTTTCGCAATCCAACAACGGTCGTGAGGAAGCTTTCTCACCCTTTAAAATGAAAGATACTCCGATAAATCAATGATTTGTAGGATGTGCTGAACAAAGTGAAGCGCATCATTCGCTACCATCCGAAAAAACTGGCTGTACTAGCGACCTGTCCTTCAAAGCCGCCCGCATAAAGTCAGCAAGCCTTGCAATAGCGCCAGCGGTGTCGGCGGGCAACCGGGGATGGTAAAATCGACCGGGATGACATTGCTGACCGCTCCGCAACTTGCATAAGACACCCCGAATTCACCACCGCAGACGCCACAATCGCCGACAGCTACCACCCATTTGGGATCGGCGGTAGCCTCATAGGTACGCCGGAGTGCGGCTTCCATATGCCGGGAAACCGGTCCAGTCACCAATAAAATATCGGCATGGCGCGGGGAAGCCACGAAATGTACGCCGAATCGTTCGACATTGTAATAGACATTGTTCAGCCCGTGAATTTCCAGTTCACAGCCGTTACAGGAACCGGCATCTACCTGGCGAATCGCCAGACTGCCCTGAAAATGCTTATCGACGACAGTTTTTAGCGATATGCCAATTTGCTCGATAGCCTGATCGGATTCGACAGTGCCGGGGATGAATTTTGGCACTTTCTCTGTGAGTACGCCGGTTCTGAAAATCTTGCCGTAAAGTTGCAGCATGAAAATCCTCTTTAATTATTGCACTGCTAATGTTGGTTTTAGAATCACCTTAACGGCCCTCCTAACAGAAAAAGCGGTACGAAGCCAATATTTACAGTTTTATGGTTATAGGTCGTGGCCGGAATAGGAGCCGTTCACCGACTTATTACAGACCGGAAAGTCGGGCACAATATTGCCGAGCACCAGTTTCTCCAGGGCCGGCCAGTTGATACAACTAGGGTCTCGAGGCCAGTAACGGCTTATCGTGTTATCGTCAGCGAAACGCACGAAGCACAGAATTTCCCCCCGCCAGCTTTCCACAGCAGCAAAGCCTTCAGCGGCATTTTGCGGCGTACGCCAAGTCATAGCAAGCTCACCTGACGGTATGTTATCCAGCATCTCTACCAATAATCGCAAACAGACGCGTAATTCTTTGTAACGTACCCAAAATCGTGAAGCCACATCGCCTTGGTCTTCTAAAGGAACTTGCACATTCAACTGTTGATAAGGCGGATAAGGTACGTCTTTGCGCACATCGAAACTTTGTCCGCTGGCTCGACCGACGAAGCCGACTGCTCCCAAGGCGCTTGCCAGTTCGGTAGACAGAAAACCGGCAGCGAGGAAGCGATCCTCCAGCGAGGAATTGGCATCGATTAGGGTAATCAGTTCGGTCAGCTCATTATTTAGCGTAGTTATGGTTTGCTTCATTAGCTTCGCCGCTTCCAGGGTAATGTCGATATTGACACCGCCAGGTACGATTCGATCCATTAATAGCCTATGCTGGAAAAATGTCTGATTTTCCCTCAGCCATATTTCTCTCAACCTTCCAAACTGGTAAAAGGCAAAACCGAATCCGACATCGTTACATAAGGCCCCCATATCCCAAAGATGGTTGATAACGCGTTCCCGTTCCGCCAGAATTCCGCGCAGATAAGCGGCTCGCGGAGGCGCTTCGATGCCGGCTGCATGTTCCATCGCCAGACAGGCCGCCCAGGCATGGCTGACTGTGCAGTCGCCGGATACCCGTCCGGCCAGTCTTGCCAGACCGGACGGATCACGGCCTTCGGCAATTTTCTCTATCCCCTTGTGCACGTAACCCAGCCGTTCTTCAAGATGCAACACCGTTTCGCCGATGGCTAGAAAACGGAAATGGCCGGGCTCGATGATGCCCGCGTGCACCGGACCTACCGGAATTTCATAGATGCTTGCACCCTGCACTTTAAGAAACGGATAATTACGATCCGGTGGCGTTTCCTGATTAGCATGCCCGGCAACAGGGAAGTCCTTGCGTAATGGATACGTATTTTCGTCCCAGGCCTGATGGCGGGTCCAGCGCTTCGGGTCGGGATGACCTTCGAAACGAATACCGAACATATCTTGAATATGGCGTTCCGGCCTGTCGGCAGCCCAGTAATAAGGGGATTGGGAAGGCAGGTGCGCTTGACCGGTAAGCAGATGGCAGCGGAACACCAGGTAAATGCCGTTTTGTTCCAGGCAGGCATTAACTGCCAGTCCATTGTTAATGTCTTCCGCCCAGACCCCGGCCCAGCGCCAGTGTTCGGCTTGGGCCGTTTCCGCCGCCTTGCCCCACCCGGCGGAATCAATTTCTACCAAGCGGGCAGGCGCTAAAGGACTTGAATCGAGCAACTGGTTTTTTACGCCTTGCAACTCCAGTTTGCTGCAAAGTAAAGTTATACAATCGATATCGACATTCATTGCGGCAAGCCTCCGGAAATCAATTGGGTGGCCTGATTGAACCAGTTACCCAGGAAACCGGGAATGGAAAGACCGAGCCAAAGTACAATCGCCAAATGCAGTATGACCGGCCAGAGATTGGCTTTTATCGGAGTTTGGCCTTCGGGAATGTCGCCGTAAACCATGGCCTGAATGTGGCGGAATAATCCGGCAAACGCCAGACCGATACCCATTAACAGAAAAGGGGTTAGCCAGGGGTAATCGTGCATGGTGGCGACCAGCACCAGAAATTCGCTGGCAAACACGCCAAAGGGCGGGAATCCGGCGATGGCTACAGTACCGATCAGTAATCCCCAGCCGATGACCGGCTGAGTGAGGATCAAACCTCGAATTTTCTCGATGCGCTGGGTCCCGGCCAATTGTGCGGCATGGCCGACAGTCACGAAAATCGCCGATTTAGTCAGCGAGTGCGTGGTCATGTGGAAAAGCGCAGCAAAAGTTGCCCAGGGACTGCCGACACCGAAAGCAAATGTCATCAGCCCCATATGTTCTATGGAAGAATAGCTGAACAAACGTTTGATGTCAGTTTGCCGATGTAGTAGCAAGGCAGCCACCAAAAAAGATAACAGACCGAATCCCATCATCAAGTAACCGGCCATGTGTGTGCCGACAGAACCGTCCACCAACATTTTGCAGCGCACGACTGCATAAAGCGCATCGTTGAGCAATAACCCGGATAATATCGCCGACATTGGCGTAGGACCTTCCGAGTGAGCGTCCGGCAGCCAGTTATGCAAGGGAACCAGACCAATTTTCGTACCATAGCCCACCAGCAGAAAAACGAAAGCAAGCCCAAGAATGGCCGGATCGAGAAGGGCGGCATTATCATGCAGTACCGTCCACAACAAGGCATCTCCACCGACGCCGAGTTTCTGTTCGGCAGCGAAATAAAGCAAAACCGTGCCGAATAAGGCTTGAGCAATACCCACGCCGCAAAGAATGAAATATTTCCAGGCTGCTTCTACCGATTCCGGAGTACGGTAAAGGCTGACCAATAGAACGGTAGCCAGCGTCGCGCCTTCCATTGCTACCCACATCACCCCCATATTATTGGTGGTCAACACCAGATACATAGCCAGCATGAAGCCCTGATACATGGAGTAATACAGTTTTAATCTTTTAGCGCCGAGTCGTCCGATGTCTTTTTCATGCTGCATATAGGGACCGGAGAAAATCGAAGTGGTCAACCCGACGAATGCAGTTAAAGCAACCAGATACACATTGAACGAGTCGATATAGAGCATTTTCTCGGCTACCAGTTGCGGACCGTTCCAAAGAACATCGATGGCCAGCCATATCGAAGCAAGCAAAGACAAACCATTGCAGCGTGAATTAATGGCTCCGGCATTAGGGTTGTCGCCGTAAACAGCAAGGAACACCATGCCAATTAGTGGAATCAGCAGGATAAAGTAAACGGCGATCATTTTTCAACCTCGCTAAGTTTGCTCAATTGATCGACATTTAAAGAATCGATGCTGGCGTTGATCTGGAAGAAAAATACCCCAAACACCACAGCGGCAACCAGTACGTCGAATGCCACGCCCAGTTCCACTACCATAGGCATGCCATAGGTGGACACGACTGCTGCAAAGAAAAGGCCGTTCTCGATAGACATGAAGCCCACCACATGCGCTACCGCCTGCCGCCGGGTGATCATTAGCAGCATGCCTAACAACACAACAGCCAAGCTAACGGCTATGGCATTCAGAGTAACCAGCGGCGAATGCGCTACTACCGGCAAGCTGACGTAGTAACTGAATACAACCAGCGATGCGCCCCCCATCATGACTCGCGCCGGGTGATCTATAGTGTCCATGACCCGATGCAGGCCCAATTTGTGTATCAGCCGCTGAAGCAGGATGGGAATCAAGATGCCCTTTAGCGCCAAGCTAAGCGCTGCTGAAATATACAGATGCGGATAATCCAGCGCTCCAGCGGCCATCGCCGTCGCTGCCGCCAGTAAACATCCTTGCATTGCGAACACACTGACCAGCCTCACGAGACGCGACTGCCCCAGCATCAGAAAGGAGGTAAGGGTAATAAGCCCGGCCAGTAACAGGATGGCCTGTTGATAAAGATTTAGATCAGTGATGGACACGCGCGGACTCCAGAATAATATAACTCAGCATGCCTAACACACTGAGAAGATAGGCAAAGCTTAGGTATTCCTGCACACGGAAAATGCGCATCTTGGCGAACAGAACCTCGGATAGCACAAGTATGATAGCTAATATAGCCAGTTTGATTGCAATCATTAGCGCCCCCCAACCCAATGCTGCCAGGGTCGGATCTTGCGCAATGCCCCATGGAAAAAATATATTGGCGATCAGGACACCGTAAAGCATCAGTTTTATTTGGCTGGCCCATTCGATCAAAGCCAGCCAGCGCCCGCTATACTCCAGTATCATCGCTTCGTGGATCATGGTCAGTTCCAGATGGGTAGCCGGGTTGTCGACCGGAATTCGGCCGGTTTCAGCTACGGTCACCAGCATTAGCCCGCCTAAGGCAAACACGAAGGAAGGGCGTAATACCAAACCGGTATTGAGCACATAATTCATGGCTTGAGACAAGTTGGTGGTATGTGCGCTCATCGCCAGCGTGAATACCGCCATCAGCATGGTTGGCTCGGCTAATGTTGAGATTGTCATTTCCCTTGAGGAACCCATGCCGCCGAATGCGGTACCGATGTCCATACCGGCCAGTACCTGAAACGTTCTACCTAAAGCAAAGAAGCCCACCAGTACGATGACATCGGCAATTTGCGAAGTCGGCAGATTCACAGCCACCAGCGGCACGAAGGCGGCTGCCATCACAGTGGACGCAAAGACAATATAAGGCGCGGCACGGAAGATCCATGAGGCAGGATGCGGCGATATAGGTTGTTTGCGATACAATTTCCGCAAATCCCGGTAAGGCTGAAATACCGAAGGTGACTTACGGTTTTGCAGACGGCATTTGACGCACTTTATCCAACCAGCCAGCAATGGCGCCGCAGCAACGAAAAGCAAGGTTTCGAGAATAGCCAGTAACCAGTCCATCAGCTGATCACCCATAATAAAAAGATTAAAGTGAAAAAGGAATAACTCAGATAGGTGCGGATATTGCCGGTTTGCAAGCCGCCTGCCCAGCGCGCCAATCGCAGTACGGCACGCCCGGCAGGTTCATAAAGCACCAGCCAGGCCCGATCCGGCACCTGAAAACGGTAACGTAATGAAGTCACCCGAGTTTGTGCCGGACCTTCCTTATGTTCGTCAAGCGTCTCGTGAATTTCATACACCGGCGCAAAAATGCGGCGGATAGGCATGCTGAAACTACCGGAGGTGTATTGCATGTGGGAGGTCAAGCCCCCGAAACCGCAATCCCAAGGCTCGGCGCTACGCGGTTCTTGGCCGGAACGGCGATACAAGAAATGATAACAAATCCAGCCGACCGCCATGGTGCCGACCAGCACTAAAGCCGGGGCATACGAAGATGTTTCAGTCGATACCGGGGTCAGCCATAGCCAGCCCAGTTTGGAAATATTTGGCAGTTCGAATCCGGTCAACCCTAGGGTTAAATTGCCCAGAGCATTGATTAAAGGTGTTGGCAATATTCCGAATAGAACACAGAAGACTGCCAGCATCGCAGGTCCGGTCAACATGCCGCGATGAGAAACTTCCTTGGCATGTGCTACATGTTGCGAACGCGGCAAGCCGAGAAATGCCACACCGTAAACCTTGACGAAACAGGTAGCGGCCAACGCCGAAGTGAGCGCTAATATGGCACTGGCTGTCGGAATCAAGCTACGTAATACGCCGCTTTCCAAACCGCCGGCTTGTAGTGCGGTTTGGAAGATCAGCCATTCGGAAACGAAACCGTTTAGGGGTGGCAGTGCAGCAATACTGAGGGTTCCGACCAAAAATATAGCAGACATTTTCGGCATGCGATGTATGAGACCGCCCATATTCTCCAGACTCTGTTCGTGGGTTTGATGGAGTATGGCCCCGGCACCCAGGAATAAAAGACTTTTGAATAAGGCATGATTCAGGCAGTGTAATAAAGCCGCTACTAACCCTAAGGTACCTAGTTCGGTTTGTCCGCTACTCATAAAAATAAGCGACAGACCTAAGGCGATGAAAATGATGCCGATGTTTTCCACCGAGGAATAAGCCAGTAAACGTTTCAGATTGGTTTGTTGCAATGCGTAAAGAATGCCGAGCACAGCCGTTGCCGAACCGATGATCAGGACCACGACGCCCCATTGCCAGAGGATTTGATCCAGCATATCGTAACTGAAACGTATGAAACCGTAGACGGCAATTTTCAGCATTACGCCGCTCATTAGCGCGGAAATATGCGAAGGCGCTACCGGGTGCGCTTCAGGTAACCATGCATGCAGAGGAACCAGACCGGCCTTCATGCCAAAACCGATCAAAGCCAGAAAGAAGGCGACACTAGCCCATGCAGGGCTTAGCGTCACGCTACGCATAGCGTCGAAAGTCAGACCGCCGCCGAATCCGGCGAGAACGCCAAAAGCCAAAATGATGGCGATGGCGCCGATTTCCGCCATAAGCAGGTACAAAAAGCCCGCATGCCGGTTTGCGGCATGCTCATGTTGAAAAACCACCAAGAAATAGCTGGCTACCGACATGACTTCCCAGGCAATCATGAAAATAAACGCATCATCGGCCAGCAGCACCAGTTCCATGCCGGCGACAAACAGGCCGGTGAATAAACCTAGGACCGCGAACGAATGTTTGCCTCGTTCAAACTCTCTCACATAGCCGGAGCCATACAAGCTGACGGCAATGAGCGGCAAGCCTAGTACACAGAAAAAAAAGCCTGAAAGCGCATCGATGCGCAAGTGCCAGTGCAACCAGGGCAGACCAAGCGGCAGGATATCGGTAATTGCCGTACCGCTAGCCAGTGCAGTGCTGCCTGCCAGCACTGCACAACAACCGGATATGCCTAGAAGAATAAACAGGCTATTGCGATGCCGCTCTGCATAATGGGTTTCTGCAAATAGCTGATCTGCCTTACTCTGTTTGTCCGGCCAGCGGCCTAACAGAGTTTTGGCCAGATACTGAAGCTCCGGACGCCGGTTGGCAGCTGTGGCAGTTAGCGCCGAGATTAAAGCTGCTGTAACGGATAGGTAGGCGAAAAACAAAGACATCGCAACTCCTGAGTTGAAAACGGTCCGGCATTTACCAGCAAAGTCGCCATGGACCATAAGCTATATCGTTCACACGCTCCGGCACGAGAATACAGCCCCGGACGCTCCAGTGTCTACCTGTTTCCATCAAACCTTCATTTTCGTGATGATGCAAAGTCTTCATGAAACCATACAGCAATTATACCTAATAAGTCAAAAACAGGGAGTGGAGATAATTCGTTACATATCTTAACCGGATATACTCCTAATACATCAAAATTTAGTCTGGTGTTACAATAGCGGGTTTACCCCCGGTTGTCTGCTTTAGCCGGGAGCTTGTTTGTCAACATCAGGTCGTCTATGAGTAAACTTAAATGTGCTGTGATCGGAGCCGGTTATTTAGGAAAATTCCATGCAGAAAAATACGCGGCATTAAAAGAGTGTGAGCTGGTTGCTGTTGTCGATATCAACGAAGAGGCTGCAAAACTGGTAGCTGATAAATACGGCGCCACACCTTTAACCGATTACCATACCTTACTCGGTCAGGTCGATGCCGTCAGTGTTGTGGTACCTACTACTTTGCACCATAGCGTTTCTTTGGATTTTCTGAATGCAGGCAGCCATGTACTGGTTGAGAAGCCTATCTGTGTCAGCGTTACAGAGGCTGATGAACTGATTGCCGTCGCCAAGCAAAGAAACCTGATTCTACAGGTCGGTCATCTGGAACGGTTCAATCCGGCAATCAGAGGGCTGGAAAATCTTGATGAAAAGCCTTTGTTTATCGAATCTCATCGTTTATCGCCGTTTAATCCACGGGCCAACGATGTCAGCGTGGTTTTGGATTTGATGATCCACGATATCGATATTATTCTGGCGTTAGTCGATTCCGAAGTGGAGCGCATCGATGCCAGCGGTACTGCTGTATTAACCAAGGGAACCGATATCGCCAACGCCCGCATTACCTTTAAAAACGGCTGCGTGGCTAATGTGACCGCCAGCCGCATCAGCCTGAAGATGGAGCGCAAAATGCGCATGTTTCGGCCTTGTTCCTATATTTCCGTCGATTTTCAAAATCGGGTGCTGGTGAAACATAAAACCGGCGAAAAAGAAATGTTCCCCGGCATACCGGAAATCGTTACCGAAGAATCGGTATTTGAGAGTGGCGATGCGTTGTTTGAGGAAATCAAACATTTTATCCATTGCATCAAGACCGGCGAAAATCCGCTGGTGTCGGGTGAGGCCGGGCGCAAGGCGCTGGCAACAGCCATCGAAATAACCAAATTTTTAACACACGGATAAAGGGCAGTATCATGATTCCGATGGTCAATCTGAAAGCGCAGTATGCAGAAATTAAAGACGAAATCGAACGCGGTTTTGCGGAAACGATAGACAGCTGCGCATTTATTCTCGGGCCTCATGTACAGGCTTTTGAAAAGGAAGCTGCCGGTTACCTGGGGGTTAAGCACGCCATTGCCTGCGCGTCCGGAACCGATGCACTGCATCTGGCCTTGCTGGCTGAAGGGATAGGCCCGGGCGACGAAGTAATTACCAGTGCCTTTACTTTTATCGCCACGGCCGAAGCGATTAAATATGTTGGCGCTACACCGGTCTTTGCCGATATCGACCCTAGGACTTTCAATATCACCCCGGAAAATATCGAAAAAGTGCTTACCGCCAAAACAAAGGCTGTGATGCCTGTACATCTATTCGGTCAACCGGTCAATTTGCCCGCCATCCTGGCAATTTGCCAAAAACACGGCCTGAAACTGATAGAGGATTGCGCGCAATCCTTTGGCGCCGACATAAATGGCAGACAAACCGGCAGTTTCGGCGACGCGGCCGGATTCAGTTTCTTCCCCAGCAAGAATCTGGGTTGTTTCGGCGACGGCG
The DNA here is from genome assembly GCA_963765965.1 of uncultured Pseudomonadota bacterium. Lineage (GTDB taxonomy): Bacteria > Pseudomonadota > Gammaproteobacteria > Methylococcales > Methylomonadaceae > Methylomonas. The sequence continues at coordinate 77,390 of CAVXZR010000121.1, read as the reverse complement.
GACTGGTAACCACTAATAGCGACGATGCCGCCGCCAAAATCAAACAGTACCGCAACCATGGCTCCAAGGAGCGTTATTACCACGACGTGATCGGTTACAATAGCCGTCTCGACGAATTACAGGCAGTGGTGTTGCGGGCCAAACTGAAACGTATCGACCAGTACAATGCCGCCCGCCGCCACGCAGCCCATCTTTATTCCGAATTGCTGGCGGATTTACCCCTGAGCACTCCGTATGAGGATGGCGTGGGCAATCATGTCTATCATCAATATACTTTGTTATGCGACCGCCGCGACCAGGTGATGAAAGCCTTGCAAGACCGGCAAATCGGCTGTGCTGTGTATTATCCGGTACCGCTACACAAGCAGAATGTCTTTAAAGAGGATTGTGTGACTGTGTCTTTACCCGTAACGGAATCGGTGGCGGCAAACTGTTTTTCTTTACCGATCTGTTCATCGCTTAGCGACGATACGGTTAAGGAAATTGTTGATGTTATACGTGGTGCGTTGACTGCTTAAAATAATGATATCCATCCCGAGGGGTTGCAGGTTTCCGCATCGTTCCCACGCTCCGGCGTGGGAACGCATCCCAGGACGCTCCAGCGTCCTCCCGGCAAACGGCGAGCCAAGCTTATAGGATGACCGGCGTAAGGAACCGCATCTTGCGCGATTGATGCGCTTCACTTTGCTCAGCACATCCGGATTAACCTATTAAACGATACTCTTATTCAATCACCGACGTTAGATAAGGCTTCAATAAAAGCCACCAACCAAAATGTCTAATCTGAACCCAAAATTCACCATTGTATTTAGTGCCGGGGAATCCTCCGGCGACCAGCATGCCGCGCATATGTTTCAGGAATTGCAAAAGCAATATCCTAATATAAGGGGCATGGGCATGGGCAGTCATAAAATGCGTCAGGCTGGAATCGACATACGCTTCGACTCGTCAGGAATCGGGGTAATCGGCCTTATCGAAATCTTGAAACACTATGGCGAAATTCGCCAAGCGCTAAAGCTGATGAAAAATCTGGTTTCTAGCGAAAAACCGGATTTGCTGGTTTGCGTCGATTACAAAGAGTTCAATCTGAAACTGGCTCAGTTTGCCAAACGCCAAGGCATTAAAGTATTGTTTTACGTGAGCCCGCAGGTTTGGGCCTGGCGGCCAGGACGGGTGGTCACTTACGGCAAAGCCATCGATATGATGGCGGTGATATTTCCTTTTGAAACTGCTTATTATCAGGCAAAAAACGTGCCGGTACGTTATGTCGGCCATCCCTCGGTCAACAAGGTTCACCCCAAGCGCAATCTTGAAGAAGATTTTAAACTCTTCGATTTGGATATCAGCAGGCCTGTAATCGGTATCCTGCCCGGCAGCCGCGGTAACGAGATCAAGCGTATGCTCCCGGTAATGCTTAAGGCTGCCGAAAAACTGACGACAAAACATCCCGAACTGCAATTCCTGTTGCCGCAGGCCGATTCAATCAGCGATGAAGTTTTGCAAAGTTATCTGCAATCCAGTCCTCTAGCGGTCAAAGTCGTTAAGCAACAAGTCTACGATGTCATTCAATGCTGCAATGCAGTGATGACCACCTCCGGAACAGCCTCCTTGGAAATAGCCTTGCTGGGTGTGCCGATGGTGATAGCCTATCGTTTGTCGCCATTGACCTATTGGCTGGGCAAGCAATTAGTCAAAATCCCCTTCATTGGCTTGCCGAACATTATTGCCGGTAAAGCCATTGTTAAAGAATTTATACAGGATGCTGTCAGCGCTGAAAGCTTATCGGAGGAAATCGAACGCTTGCTGTTTGACAAGTCTTACCGTGCATCTTGTCTTGACGGTTTAAGCCGAGTTAAAGGGCTATTGGGACAGGGGGGCGGTTCTAAAAATATGGCGGATTTGGCGTTGGAAATGTTGCGTGGGAAAGTTTAATCCGGATTTCTACCAATAGAATTTAGCAGCAAACTTAATTTCCGTAGTTTGTAACCATTCAGCGTAATAGTTTTTACAATTAAAACATACATTTATAGGATGTGCTGAGCGATAGCGAAGCGTATCTTTCGCGACCGTTGCGCCTCCTTACGTCGGCAGCTTCTTATCGTATTTCTGATCTTTGCTGAATAGTTACGACTATTGTTAAGCGGTTATTTTATTCTTTCAGGCATTTTGCCTGGAGATAAATCGGACTGATACTAAACACAGTTACAGATTAACGTACTGAATAATACCCGCCTGGAACGCCTTGTTTAGAGAGAACAATTTGCCATAGTTGATTGTCGCGGGCCCGGAATGCGCCTGCGCATGAGAGCAGATAATATTTCCACATCAGGAAAAAGCGGTGGTCGTAGTTTTTCATGATCATCGGCCAGTTGTCGGCAAAATTTCGGTACCAGCACATCAGTGTCTTGTCGTAGTCGGCGCCGAAGTTATGGAAGTCTTCAACGACGAATAGACTTTCCGCGGCTTTGGTAATTTGTTTGAGCGAAGGCAACATGCTTTCCGGGAAAATATATTTACCCATCCAGGCATCGACGTGAATGACCGACCGGTTGCCTCCGATGGTATGCAACAACATCAAGCCGCCATCTTTTAGGCAACGATGGGCGACTTTCATAAATTGGCGATAGTTTTTGTAGCCGACATGCTCGAACATGCCTATGGAAACGATATGATCGAAAGATTCGTTCAGTTCCCGGTAATCCGCCAGGCGGATTTCAATCGGTAAGTCGCGGCATAGTTCTTGGCTAAGTACCATTTGCTGGCTAGACAAGGTAACGCCGACACATGAAACCCGGTATCTCTCGGCTGCATATTTCATAAAACTGCCCCAGCCACAGCCGATGTCCAAGATTTTTTGACCTGGTTGAAAATTCAATTTTCGGCAAATTAAATCAAATTTATGCTCCTGGGCTCCATCAAGATTTTTTGCTTCATACCAGTAGCCGCAGCTATAAGTTAGCCTTTTGTCCAGCATGATGCCGTACAAATCATTGCCGATATCGTAATGCCATTCGATCAATTTGGGAGTGAGCTTCTTGCTTTGCCGGTTGGTAATGAGACTCCAGAGTCTGTTCTTCAATGTTTCCGGATCGACGATGACCTTGTCTTCAAGGCGTGCCAGGCAAATATATTTGAAAAGCTCGTCGAGTTGGTGGCAATCCCACCACTCATCCATATATGCTTCGCCTAAACCTAAAGACCCTTGAGTTAAGACTCTTTCATATAAGTCCGAGTTATAAACAATGATGTCCCAGGGATTATTGCCGTTAAAGGCGATTGGGGTGCCTTTCAATAATCTTTCGATATTCGTCCTGAATTTGTTGCGAGAGTTATCAATACATTTAGTCGCGGCATGAGGATGGCTTGTTGCAAAACCACTCAGCGGATAATCGGCAGCAATCTCAACCATCGTCAGTTCACCCTTGCATTTATTATTAAAAAAACAGCCTCAAAAGCTGCGATTGTTTATCGACTGCAAATATCGAACCTTCCAAAATTAGAAACCTAAATTGGTTATGCCTCGTAGCGTAACAAACAATTGTTACAACAAAATAAAATCCGCTTCTGTTCTTTGTTAATTTTTAATGACTTAGAAATGGTCTTGGATGAAAGGCGCTCGGCTCGAATAATTAAATAAAACAACATTAAGTGCTGTAGTCGCGACCGATGCGCCGCCCGTTGGTTGGCACATCCTACCTTTTGTTGCCGGCAATTCACCATTTAGACACTCGTCTCATCAGATTGGGGTGCGAACAGACTGAAGCTCAAACTGCCCTACCCGATTTCCTGATCGGCACATGCAGAGGCATACCATATCGCCCCGCCAAACTAACGCAAAACCCCTTTCGCCCTTGCGTCAAGAAGCCAACCAGGAAACTCATTAAGCAATCGATCATACAGTTCCTGTTCAGAGACGCTATCTAAATCATCCAAAGCAAAAAAACCGCAATTATCGATTATGCGCCCTGACATGGTGTCCAGTTTTTCCAGAATCCCGTAATTGCGCCCACCAATTCCAACAAACTGCCAAAAAATGGGTAGCGAGGCCGCGTCTGTCAGCAATTTCTTGATTTTTTTATCCTGACTGACGCCACCATCACTGATAAAAATGATCAAGGCCGGAATTTTAGTTTCTTTGTAATGAGCCAATACCGCTTCTATAACAGCCGGCTCGTTATTGACCGATAACATACCCCATTTCTTCCAACCATTGTTTGCCTGGTCGATATAATCGGCATAGTTATTTAAGGTAACCGGCGGAAGCGCTAAAGATTTGGATGAAAACGCCCAAATATCCAACTCTCCGTCATCATCAAAGTGAACGGCCAGCGGCAAGATACGGTTAATAACTTCCTGAACCCGGCCCAGCGTATATTGTAATCTCATAGAACCGGAGGCATCCAAAACCAGACCTACCCGAGCCACCACATTTGAAAGTTTCTTTTTTTCCAGGGAAAGACTGGCTTTTTTGGCTAAATCCACAAGCTTTGGAGCAACACCGGCCACTTTTTTTTCCAACGTCAGCTTTAGCGGCGTTGGATTGGGAGCGGGAACCGCTTCTTCGGATAATTCCCCACCGTAATGCTTTACCAAAGCCGCCAAGCCACCGTTAAACCCTTGACCGGTAGCACTAAACCGCCACTCGCCCTCCTTACGATAAAACTCACCGAGAATCAGGGCTTTCTCATCCTGAAAATCTTTACCTTCGAAGGCAAACTCAGCCAGTTGCCGGTTTAATCCCATGAAACGCAAGAAACCGGACTGCATCTGGCCCATAGTTTCAGAGCCATCAATAGCCGTGGTGATGACTAATCGATCAATCGCAGCAGGCAAAGACGACAGGGCAAAAGCAAAACCACAGACCTGATTGGCATTGAGCAAGACACTGACCGAACCGCAAGGCGTTTGCGGCTGATTAAAAAAAGTCATATAGCGATCATCGCTTAACTTTTGCCGGCTATCGAGACCAAAACAAGAAAAATCCACGTCTGATTTTAAGCCTTCAAGCCGCAATTGCACTTCAAACCTGCCGTTCGGCAAGTCTGCCGGTAAAAGCTGTGCTAATGGTAGCCTTTGCCCTTTGCGAATTTGCATGGTCGCCTCTATCTATTTAAAACGCTTGAATAGGCTGATGAGACCGGAAATCAATGCAAAGCTTTTTCCAGATTCACCCGTAATGCCTCCAGAAAATCTTCCGTGCTTAGATAATGCGAATCTTGCAAGTTGTCGCCATAGATACAAAGCGCCAAGTCTTTAGTCATCTGCCCGGCTTCTACGGTATCCACGCAGATTTTTTCCAGGGTTTCGCAGAAGCTGATCAACTCGGCATTGCCATCCAGTTTGCCGCGAAACGCCAAGCCGCGAGTCCAGGCGAAAATCGAGGCTATCGGATTGGTCGAGGTTTTTTTGCCCTGCTGATGCATCCGATAATGCCGAGTGACCGTGCCATGCGCGGCTTCGGCTTCCATGATTTTGCCGTCCGGCGTGACCAATGTCGATGTCATCAAGCCTAACGAGCCGAAGCCTTGGGCAACGGTGTCGGATTGCACATCGCCATCGTAATTCTTGCAGGCCCAGACAAAAGCCCCGTTCCATTTCAATGCTGATGCCACCATGTCGTCTATCAGTTTGTGTTCGTAGACCAGTCCCCGGCTTACGAATTTTTCTTTATAATCCTGCTGATAAATAGCCTCGAAAATATCCTTGAAACGGCCGTCGTATTTTTTCAGGATAGTATTTTTGGTAGACAGATACAGCGGCCAACCGCGATCCAAGGCAACATTGAAGCAACTGTGAGCGAAACCGGCAATTGATTCGTCGGTGTTATACATAGCCAGCGCCACGCCGTCGCCGTCGAAATGGTAGACCTCGTAAGACTGTTCGCTGCTGCCGTCGTCCGGAATGAAGCTGATGCGTAATTTGCCTTTGCCCTTGGTGACAAAATCGGTAGCCCGATATTGGTCGCCGAAGGCATGCCGGCCGATGCAAATCGGCTGCGTCCAGTTCGGCACCAGCCGGGGAATATTGCTACAGACGATAGGCTCGCGGAATACGGTACCGTCAAGAATGTTACGGATGGTGCCGTTCGGCGATTTGTACATTTTTTTTAGGCCGAATTCCTCTACCCTGGCTTCATCGGGGGTGATGGTGGCGCATTTAATACCGACACCGTGCTGCTTAATGGCGTTAGCGGCATCAATGGTAATTTGGTCGTCGGTTTTATCCCGTTGTTCAATGCTGAGATCGTAATAATCGATCTCCACATCCAGATAAGGAAGAATCAGTTTATCCTTAATAAAATGCCAGATAATTCTGGTCATTTCATCGCCGTCTAATTCAACTATCGGATTTTTGACTTTTATCTTGCTCATAGCGGGCTCCTGACGGATAAATTTTAACGGGCAGTATACCTAATCGGCAGCCGATTTGGCGTTTTCAGTCGTTATGCGCAGGGTTGTGCTAGAATCTTAACTATGCAGGAATTAGAGACATTCAAGCTTATCGAACGGATAAGCTCCTTATTGCGATCCGAAGAAAGAAAGAAATTCGCAGCGATAGGTTTACAGCCTGTACATGGTCAGGTTCTTGAGTATCTGGCAAAGTGCAATAGATACAGTAACACCCATGCAGCGGTTGCCGAATACCTGGGTATGACTAAAGGCACAGTCTCGCAAACCATCCAGATACTGGAACGTAAACATCTTCTGCAAAAAACCACGGATAGCCTGGATGGACGGGTGGTGCATTTAAGCCTGACCGAATCCGGCATGCAGTTGATTGAAGATCTGAAACCTTTAGACGTCTTCAAACAGGCGGAAACAAAAATCAACCGCCGGGAGTTCGATAACATAGGCCAGGCGCTACAAGCGACACTTGGGATACTGCAAGAAGTCAATCATTCCAAGAGTTTCGGCCTGTGCAATTCCTGCCGGTATTTTTCGGTTCAGGAGCATCATTACCTGTGCGGACTGACCGGACAGTCTCTGGATCGAGACGATACTGAGAAAATATGTCGTGAGCACGTTTCGGCGCCCAATTCATTTATAAACCAAGAGTGACTACTATGTTTGATCCTAAATCGTTTGACAACATCGCTGACCGTATTGCCCAGGTCATTCCGCCCGGCTTTAGCCAATTTAAGGACGATATGGAAAAAAACGGGCATGCTTTATTCCAAAGCGCGCTTTCCAAACTGGATCTGGTTAGCCGTGAAGAGTTTGAAGTACAAAAAGCGGTGTTGGCTAAAACCCGCAGCAGGCTGGAAGACCTGGAAAAACGGGTTGCAGAACTTGAGCAACAGGTATTGCAAGAATAATAGCCGATGTCTTTGGCCGTCGTTTACAGCCGGGGGCGCTCAGGCATAGCCGCGCCCCCGGTCACAGTGTAAGTGCGTGTCAGCAACGGTCAGCCGGCGCTGAAGATCGTTGATATATTATTACATTAGTTTACTTTTATAGATCATATTCTTAGGTTGTTTTGATTGGTATAGTAAATCGAGAAATCGCCAAAGAAGCCCAGTCACGATGACATAGCGAACGTCAAGATAATTAATTCAACAAAAGAAATGGTATGGAACTTTCAGCTGTATTAACACCCGCAATTGAGGGGGGCTATGTCGCTTTTAACCCGGAAACCGGCACTACAACACAAGGGGAAAGCATTGAGGAGGCGCTAAAAAACCTTCAGGAAGCCACTGAACTTTACTTAGAAGAATTTCCACAAACTATTTTTGGACGTGCGCTGCTCACAACCTTTCAAGTTGCCGAACTTGCCTAATCTACCGGTCATTTCAGGTGACGAAGCTATACGAGCCTTGCAGCGCCTTGGATTTGCTGTTGTTCGTCAGAGAGGAAGCCATATTATTCTCCGTTAGGCTCTCAAGGATGTGTTGTACCCAATCATCGTGAAATTAAAACAGGTACTTTATCGGTTTTACTTAAACAGGGCGGTGTTTCCGTTGATGAATTTATCAAAGCGCTGAATTAAAAGGTTTGCCCATTTTTTCTTTTTTATTCTTCATCGCTAGTTGAATGACTAATGTGTTGCTGCAAGACCTGAACCCATTGGTGTTACTCGCTTAACGACCTTAACGACAAGGCTCGGCATTTCCGGATAGAATAGCAAACGTTTTGATTTAAAGGCAAACTGAATGATTCTAACAATTATTGGCTGGACTTTGGCTCGGATATTTGAACAGTACGTAGGGTGGATGCCGATAGGCGATCCGCCATTCGTGGGACATCAACAAACTGACAATTTTTCCTACCGATCATTTTATCCAACAAATCCGAACGCTCAGCGGCTGAGAATTGGCGGAACCCTTTCAGGTTCCACCCTACGGCCCTGAATTAAAAAGGTTTGCCCATTTTTCTTTTTTATTCTTCATCGCTAATTTAATGACTAATGTGTTGCTGCAAGACTTGACCCTGTTGGTGCTCCCGCTGGTATCCGATGCAAGTTTTGGATCGGTGTTGTTTGACAATCTTCTGATTTCATTAAGGATGGTCTTTTCATTTGTTGTTATTGCCTGACCAAAATATTGTTCAATATCTCTCAGCAGTTCAGGTTGATATTCAAATAACGCTTTTCTTAGCATGTAGGCAGGGTCAATTTCTAATATTTTTGCAAACTTTGCAATTTTATCCAATGGGACTTTTGTTTTTCCCTTTTTAATCATGGCGATGAGATTGGGTGAGGCAATGCCAAGTTCTTCTGCCATTTCGGTTTGCAATATATTAGAGGCATTGATTTTGTCGGTAAGATATTCGTGAAATAGTTTTTGAATTTTCATGTTTAGCTCCTAATGCAATCTGTGTAGATGAATAAAAATGTAAGTAATTAGTTAATGATTACCCATTAACGGAAAATATCGATACCACTAGCACAACTGGAAAATTGATTTTTCATATTTTGGGTTCGTTAGCAGAATTCGAGCATCGTTTGATCCGGGAAGGGGCACCATCAGCCTAATGTTGGTTGACGAAAGGCTTTCGAATTTATTCGACCATTTTTCTGTTACCCAACCACGCGCATCCGTTACCTTGGCAAAGGGCTTTAGCGGATAGATTGGCCGGTATTTTAAGGTTTTAAAGAGCGATTCTGAGTAAGGATTGTCGTTGCTATCAACATATTCTTGACCTTGCATTTAGGGATCAAGTTTTGTCTTTTGCCAAGGCAAAAGACAAAACTTGATCCTATTGATTATTATCAGCAATTGCCTTTAAGAAATAAACGCGAAATTGGGGCAAGAACGAGTTCGCGTTGCATTTATATCTCGTCCCCAGGTAAAGGAGGACGATTCGGTACATTTGCCAAAATTGCATCAAAGGCGTTTTTGTCAGCACGTTCTACTCTTGCTTGTAAATATTCCTCAGTAGCAATTGCAGAGACTTTTTCAGCCACGGCGCTTGCAATGAATTGATTGATAGACACGCCTTCCTTTTGAGCAAATTCTTTAATGTGTCTATGGACGGAATCAGGGAGTCTTAGACTTAAGGCACTCATGTTAAACGCTCCAGTAGTGTTTTTGGGGTAATCGCTTCAACGCCAAATTTTTCGACACCAACAAAATCTTTAATATTATGGGTTACTATGGTTGAAACATTTGAAGCAACAGCCAGTTCAAGTACCAAATCGTCTTTTGCATCAGGCAAATAAGGACGCCACAGGAAATAAACTTTTTGGTGCTGAGCAAACGCGCAAATATTGTCAAGAATCGTTTCAATCATAGAATTCTCAAGACCCAGCAATACTTGATTACGTTTTAGAACATCCTCGTATTCAAACAACAAGGGGGTCGATAGCGATAGCTGCAAATCCCCGTTTTTTAAATATTCAAGAACTTTGAAGGACGCCCCGCTATTAGAGTAAAGTCCGGCAAACAAGATGTTGGTATCCAGAATGATTTTCATAATACCAAATACGGTATCATGCTTCCAAATTTTAGCGCAATATTGGGTTACCCTAGCTTCATTAAAAAATTAAGATTGCACCTCTGTTTAATGGTTTGGATGCCCTGTGGGATTGTGCTAGAATTTCTACCCACAATTATGTGACGTATTATCTTACCGGGACCGGATATCCCCATTATCCCGCTCTCAACTGCGGTTTAACCTCCAAGCCCAAACCTTTGCCCGTGACAACTCTGAAAATACATGTAATACGCCTGATTCGGCTTTTCTCTGCCGTCATAAACTCAGAGTAAACACCATGTCTCTGGCCGTCGTATACAGTCGCGGTCGCTCCGGCATAGCCGCGCCCCTGGTGACAGTGGAAGTGCATGTCAGCAACGGGCTGCCGGCATTGAACATCGTCGGTTTGCCGGAAACGGCGGTTAAGGAAAGCAAGGATAGGGTGCGCGGGGCGATTATCAATTCCCGCTTCGAATTCCCTTTCCAAAGAATCACCATCAACCTTGCGCCTGCCGATTTGCCTAAGGAAGGCGGACGTTTCGATTTGGCGATAGCCATTGGCATACTCGCCGCTTCCGGACAGATCCCTAAAAACCGGCTGGACGAGTACGAATGCATAGGCGAATTGTCGCTAGGCGGCGAATTACGCACCATTCCCGGCGCCCTACCGGTTGCCATCCATACCCGCAATGCTAAAAGGCAGTTGATTTTGCCGATCGGCAATGCCGCAGAAGCGGCCTTGATCAAGGATGCGGAACTACTGCCGGCCGGCAGCTTACTGGAAGTCTGCGCGCATTTGACCGGACAAAGGCCTATCGTTGCCGAATCGGCAGTTGTTGCCATGGAGCAGGACGCTAACCCTATCGACTTTGCCGATGTGCACGGCCAATTTCATGTAAAAAGGGCGATGGAAATTGCCGCCGCCGGCGGACACAATCTATTGATGCTGGGGCCGCCCGGCACCGGTAAATCCATGCTGGCAGCACGTTTGCCGACCATTTTACCGGAACTCAGCGAACAGCAGGCGCAGGAGACGGCGGCGATTGCCTCAATCAGCGATCACGGCATCGATCTGAGTCGCTGGCGTTCGCCGCCATTTAGAGCTCCGCACCATACCGCCTCAGCTGCGGCCTTGGTTGGTGGCGGCAGCAACCCAAAACCCGGCGAAATCTCGCTTTCGCACAATGGGGCCTTATTCCTTGACGAATTGCCGGAGTTCGACCGCAAAGTACTGGAAGTGTTGCGCGAACCCCTGGAAACCGGCCATATCACCATCTCCCGCGCCAACCGCCAAGCCGATTTTCCAGCTAACTTCCAACTGATCGCGGCCATTAACCCCTGCCCTTGCGGCTATTTGGGCGACGCATCAGGCCGTTGTCATTGTTCAAAGGAACAAGTAACGCGTTATCGCGCCAAAATCTCCGGACCATTGCTGGACAGAATCGACATGCATCTGGAAGTACCCAGGGTGCCGCTAGAAGTATTGCGTAAAGGTTCGGTGCAAGGCGAAGAACGTAGCGAAACGATACGCCAACGAGTAGTATCGGCAAGGCAAGTTGCTTTTAACCGCCACGGCAAAACCAATGCCACAATGACGGCAGCGGAAGTTAAAAAATATTGCGGCTTATCCGACCAAGGCCATCAACTGCTGGAACAGGCGCTGGAAAAATTCGGCTTATCGCATCGGGCTTATCACCGGATTTTAAAGCTGTCGCGGACTATTGCCGATCTGGCTAACTCTGAAAATATTGAAATATCGCATTTGAGTGAGGCGATTAGTTACCGGAAGCTGGATAGGACGCGGTAAACACTTAGTTCAGTTGCTATTGGTATTTTATAATATTGATTAAGTTCTAGTGTCGACAAGCAACTAAAGATTTACATTTTCTTTAATAAATCGAAATCGTTAAGGATGAGTTTACATGTAGTTAGCACTTTACTATGGCTGACTTCGCGCTTCTCGACAACTTTGCAAGCTCCTCTATATAATCGATTTTTTAGTGGGCAACTTTCACTGAAAATCTTGGAAGCGAAGATTTTTAGTCCCTGATAGCCGTAGTGCCGGGCGGTTTTTCTGAGGTTGCGGAGAAATACCGCAAGGCATCGCTAAATGGCGTCAAGTCATTGTGGCAGAGATTGCGCCCCCTTGTTGAGTTGCAATCAAAAGCCGCAAAACGAATCGGTGCCACCGCATACATTGGCGGTCGCATAATTTTTGCCGATTTTTCGGTTCAGCTCGCCCGAAAAATCTTTCGCAAAAATAGCGCCCCCCTAAATTAAACTTTAAAAGATGAGGATGCGATCATGAAACACTTAACAACCCTGCTTATGATATCCACTATTTTCTCCGTGTTTTCAATTGAAGAAGCAAATGCCGGGGCTGCACGTACTGGTTATATAGTGCTACAGTATATAGCTAAAAGTGGTGCCACTATTAGTTTTGCCGTTAGAAATGATGTTCTTTCTGGAGTTGGTATAGGTTATCTCGGAAATGAACTGTACAACCGTATACATAGTAATGAACCAGATAAGAAAACACCTGGCTTCATTCTGCCAGAACAACAATCGCAGCCTTTACTTAAAGTACCTCGGTCTATATCTATCGAATCCACCAATGACCTATCATCTTTTCTAAGCGAACACTTAACAGACCAAAATAGTAATCCTTCAATAACAAAATTAGGCGACATGTCTTGCCTTCAACGGCGATTTAATAAATTATTGTGTCATGAGAAAATAAAGTAAGAATTAGGGATGCATAGGGGTTAGTTCTAACAATATTACCTATGTGTTGTAATATAATAGCTAACCCCAATACTTTTCACTCTGACCACGAATCAAGCGTTTTGATAGTACAGAAACATCAACTTGATTAACAAAGAACAGGCCAAACACACATGGGTTTATCGGCAATTTCTTTAAACCCAATCTTTGCTGGAATTGAAAAAGGAAGCAAGACTTTATAAGAATGTGGATAATCACGTTTAATTTGCAACTTGATTCATTGATTAGTAGACCGTCAACAAAGATTTTTTTCATTTTTTGATCTAATCTTCCACAATTCTAAGCCGTTGCAGTTAGACGGACCCACGCCACCTAGCAACCAGGAGATAAATCAAATGAGTGAAAGTGAATTCGCATTTACCGAGCAAGTCGCTTTTGGGACGGATAGCTTTGCGGACAACCCGGAGCCGCGTTGCCCATGCCTATTGCTCCTGGATACATCGGGTTCGATGCGTGGCGCACCTATCGCGGAACTCAACGCCGGTCTGGCCGAGCTTAAAGATGAATTAGCCGTTGACTCTTTGGCCATGAAACGTGTTGAAATTGCCATAATCTCCTTCGGCCCGGTTAACATTGAAACTACTTTTCACACCGCGCCGAATTTTATCCCACCCATTCTTTCCGCCGATGGCGAGACTCCGATGGGAGCCGCCATCGAACTGGGACTCGATCTCATCAGGCAACGCAAAGATGAATATAGAACTAACGGCATATCGTTCTATCGGCCCTGGGTGTTTCTTATTACGGACGGCGCGCCAACCGATGAATGGCAATCTGCCGCCTCCCTGATACGAGAAGGAGAAGCATCAAAGTCGTTTGCATTTTTCGCGGTGGGCGTTGCCGGGGCGAACATGGAGGTGTTAAGTAAAATATCGGTTCGCGAACCATTGAAGTTAGATGGCCTGAAATTCCGCGAACTCTTTCAATGGCTCTCAAATTCCATGAAATCCGTTTCGCAATCGGTTCCCGGCTCGGCTGTACCCATACAACCTCCACAAGGATGGGTAGAGGTCTAATGTGGAAATTCATTGGCGCCTCGGTTGCTGGTACTTCTCATACAGAATTAAATCTACCCTGCCAAGATGAATGCTATGTCGATACCCTACCAACTATAGAGGGTGCCGATTATTTGCTTTGCCTGGTTTCAGATGGAGCCGGTAGTGCGAAGGAAGGCGGACAAGGTGCCAGGATAGCTTGTGCTACGGCCAGAGCAAGCATTGAAGCCACGCTTCTAAACCACACGACAACGTTGGACGAGTCTATAGTCGAAGCATGGATTAAAGATATTCGACGCGAGCTATCCGAATCAGCAAGCGCGAACGATCTTACAACACGGGATTTTGCATGTACCTTCCTGGGGGCATTAATAGGTTCCGGCAAAGCGGTTTTCTTCCAGATTGGAGACGGGGCTATTGTTGCATCAAGCAGCGGCGTACAGGGCGTTGTTTTTTGGCCGGATTCCGGCCCCTATGCGAATATGACCTATTTTCTGACCGAAGACGATGCCTTGATCAATCTACATATCTCGATTACAAACAGCCGGATTGACGAGGTTGCCCTGTTTTCTGACGGCGTTCAACGTTTGGCTTTGTCATTCGAGCAACGTAGTCCGCATACGCCGTTTTTTGAGCCCATGTTCAAAGCCCTCAGAAGTCAAAATCCGCTTAATTGCGGAACATTAAACGAGCAGTTGGCCGATTTTCTGAATAGCGCCCAAATCAACTCACGTACGGATGATGATAAGACCCTGATTTTGGCATCTCGCAGAACACTATGACAGATCTGTTCGACAGCCAAAACCGGCGAATAACGCAGGGTAAAAAAATAGGAACCGGCGGTGAAGGTTCTGTATACGAAGTCCCTGCATTGGGAAACGATCTGGTTGCCAAGGTTTACCATGCGGCGGTTTCTACTGAAAAACAGGCAAAATTGCGGGGTATGGTCAAGGTTGGCGATGAAACGCTAAAGAGAATTGCCGCGTGGCCGGTGGATATTATTCAATCATCCGACAGCAGGCAAATTTGCGGATTTTTAATGCCAAAGGTTGCTGACTACGAGCCGATACACCACCTGTATAGTCCTAGCCATCGAAAGCAGCGTTTCCCGGATAAGGATTGGGCCTTTCTGGTTAACACCGCAAGAAACGTAGCGGCTGCTTTCGACACCATTCATAGGCACGGCCATGTGATCGGCGACGTCAATCCGAATCTGGTATTCGTGGCTGCGGACAGTATCGTAAAACTGATCGACTGCGACTCTTTTCAGATATTTGCAGACGGCAAGTACTATCTGTGTGAAGTCGGCGTTCCGCATTTCACGCCGCCGGAATTACAAAACCATTCCAGTTTTAGAGGCGTCAGACGCACCAAGAACCACGATAATTTTGGGCTTGCCCTCCTGCTCTTTCATATCCTGCTGATGGGGCGGCATCCATTTTCCGGCGTCTTTTCCGGAGCCGGAGACATGCCGCTGGAAAAATCTATTGCGCAATTCCGCTATGCCTTTGGTAGAGAGAGTAGAAGCAAAGGGATGACCCCACCCCCGAATAGCGTGACGACGGAAATTTTGCCAAGGGCTGTTACCGTGCTTTTTGAACGCGCCTTTTCCGAACAGGGTATCCATCCGGATGGCCGCCCCTTAGCCGGCGAATGGGTCGCATCGCTCGACTTGCTGAAGGGGCAATTGCGCAGTTGTGGACAAAACCCGGTTCACAAATACTTTGGAGGGTTGCTAAGCTGTCCCTGGTGCCTACAGGAACAACGGTCCGGAAACATCTTCTTCGTATCGGTCCCAAGCTCGATTACAGTACAAATCGGGTTTAATGTGGCGCAGTTATGGGCAAAGATATTACTTGTTGAATCGCCAGGGCCTGCTCCGGAACTCGACGCTACAGGGTTTATCATTAAAGCGAAGCCATTGCCGGCATCTATAAAAACTGTAAAAAATGCTGTTATTCTCAAAAAAACTACTGCTATCGGCTTAATTCTTGGCAGTTTGGCGTTGGCCCCAAAACTATTTTGGATCGCGCTATTCCTCAGTGCTTTTTTGTATTTTTATAGGACGGATGATTTTAAAGAGCGAAAAATCCGTCAAGATGCACTCAAGGCCGCAAAGCAGAATCTGTTATTTGTGCAACAGCTATGGTTTCAAGAAGCCGGTGGCATGAAATTCCAAAACAAGCTTAATGACTTGTTTAACCTTAAGACCGAATTCGAAGGCTGGGATAAGCAACTTGCTCATGAGAAAGAAATGTTGCAGCAAAACCTTTATGATTCCCAGCTTAACAAATTTCTGGATAATTTTTTTCTGGAAAATTTCAATATTCCAGGCTTGGGATCAACGCGAAAGGCCATACTAGCCTCGTTCGGCATCGAAACAGCTGCCGATGTCACCCGGAATAAAATCATTAAAATCAAAGGATTTAACGAGAGCCTCATAGAGGAAATGCTTGACTGGCGAAAAGGATTGGAACGGCGGTTCATGTTCGATTCATCTAAAGGCGTTGATCCTGCCGATATTGCAGCACTGAATCAACGTTTTGCGCTAAAACGAAAAAAGATGGAAGGAACCCTTCAGTCTGGTCCTGAAGAATTGAAACAATTACGAGAATCGATATTGCAAAAGCGTATTCAGTTGCAACCGAAGATCTGTGCCGCCGCCCAACAGGTTGCACAGGCTGAGGCTGATTTATCGTTGCTTGGTTAAAAGGATAAATAAACGTTTGTTCACCCTTCAACGCAACATAAGTTATGCGCGGCCCTGAGGAAGAAATCGCACAGTTCTTTTGCTCATGATGTTTTATTTTAGCTTTTTATAATATGATAACCCAAGGCAATAATAGCCTTTAAAGTTTCCATGGCAGCATTACGGTCATACTCCTTTTCGGACTCCGGTAGCTTGGCATAGGGAATAAGACAAGGATGTTCTTTTTTACTATCGTTACGCACCGAGCCATAGATCCAACCGTCTGCCAATCTTTGCGCCGCCCAAATATTATGGGCATTTTCCGCTAGCTGTTCTGTTAAATTTACGATGTCGCTCTCCAGGTTTACTTTTGCGGTATCGATAAATGTCGGGTGGTATGTATTATGCATGTATTTCCAGGACCTTAATGTGAAACAGTACCCGCCAGTCGGATAATTCTTCGCTCATCCGTGCAATAGCGTCATTCGCAATGCCGATCAATTCTTCTGATGAAGGATTTTGCTGTTCAGCTAAATTATCACTGATCTGTGTCAGTAAATCGGACATGCCTTTTGAGCGTTGCGCAATTCGTTTAAACTCGCCCTGAGTGAGTAACCCCGCGATTGCTGCGCCCAAAGCCGGTAATACAGCGGCGGTAATACTGGGGAATACGTTAAATATTTCATAAACTCGCGGTAAATTGAAAAAATGGGTGACATGAATAACACAAGCAAACAGAATGATACCCAACAAAGCATTATTGATGCGATGGTGACGTTCACTGGCTTTTCTATGATAATCGGCTTGATCCGTTACTAACGTGGTTAAATACTTTCGATAATCTTTGAGAAAGGTATCGTCTAATTTGTGATTAGGAATGCCATCAGCGCATGTTATTGCCCGCATCAACCAGTTGACCCAAGCATAACTGGGAATAGACAATTTCTTATTATCTGCTGCTTTTTTCTCGCTAGCCACTTCATAATAAGGCATATCTAATTCTGAATCCCCACCTAATGGCATCAAAATAACAAGTTGACGCAAACGTTCTGCTAATAATCGGAAGTCCAACCAGCATTGATGTACATTATTGTACCAATCTATTACATTTAATAGAATGACAATCAAGATCATTGTAAACTCTGCAATAGCAAGATTTTCTGAGAATTCGTGAAAAGACAAACCTAATACGGCTAATAATACGGCAAGAAAGCTTAAGCCAAAGATAGCGCGATATGTATTAGCATAATAAGTGGCAAGACTATCGGCCCATAAAAAATGATCGCGCACCCGTTTATCAAGCTCTTCGCTCACGCCTACTGATAAGGACTGTTCTGATTTACTAATGACCCGATCCCATTGATAAAGTAACGCATCATCCCAATAGTGGGGCGGACTAAAATTCAAACTGAATTCTTTTCCAAAAAAAGTAAAGAAAATGTGATAAAACCAGCCAAGATAACTCACATTGACTTTTTATGCATTTGGAAACTGAAATAGGTATTTCTTCCGGAGTTCGATTGTTTCAATTCTAATGTATCCGCTTCTACAGTTACCAATAAATCGGGTGGTAATAAAATGTGTAACTGTAGTTTTGCCACTTGTGCATCCGCAAAGGGCCTGCATTTTCCGTTACTGTCGCAATATTGAATTGAATGCGGATTTGCCGCATCCACCCAAATCACCGGAATGCTTTTTGTTTTTGCTTCCGCTATTATTCTAGCCGCGCCCACACCGACATCATCTGCCTCGCCGTCACAAATTGCGAGCAAAATATCCGCATGACTTAACACGAAATCTCCTACACGTAAATAGGCTTGTCTCGGTTTCTCTAGTATCCCGTCTAACTCGATTTTTCGTGTGGCTTGGTTAAGAAAACCCTTAAATTGGTTTAATGATGAAATATTCGTAAAATCATTTTCATATTCCAGCTAAGGAAAAGGTAAAGGACATTGCAATTCATAACCTAACCTGAGAGCACATTCTGCTGCAATTCGGTCAGAGCCTTCGGCAAGCGGTGAAATCAGGCGTAAAGCCGGCAATTCATTTAAATCATAGGTTTTATCGACAATAGGTAGTGCTGCAATATTTTCAAACTCCAGTTTTATTAGTTTCAAAACCCCTTCAATTTTTTCAATCAATTTCTGCATATCAGCATTTTTCAGGCGTTCAGGCGATGTCCGGTAATCCCTATTTGCAAGCTAAGGCGGGGCTTAGGCGGATGAAGGCTGGTCGTTTTTAGCGAGTTAGGCATAGTCATTTCTCATTTAGTCTATCTATAACGTGAACAATAGCGATATTTGACACGTCAAACCGTCCAATCTATAAATGGTAGGCCCTATCGGCGATCCAAACCGTGACCGAAGAATAAACACGGCTATATCCACGCCCTGTTTATCGGAAAGGACGCTATCTATCCCACCTAGAAAGGATTTATCGGCTGAAAGAAAAATATCCTCCCAAAGCAGAGGTTCAAGCAGAAACCGGCCGGCACAACGCCGCCGCAATCCCTTAATTTCCAGCTTGGCGCGTTCGCGTTCATTATGGATATCGCTGAGACTGGATACGTATATGCGAATAGTGTTAACCGATTGACTATCTCGCTCGACCGCAGTTTCCGGAACAACATCGTTTGTAGCGAGTGCTTGCTTTTTCATTTCTTATTCCTTCAATTAGGGTGTGCGAATGCCTCACTTCAGTCCAGCAAATTTGGAACGTTAATAACTTAATGTCTTTGGTACACGGTATGTTGACTTCTGTATTACAAAACAGCTTTAATGCTTATGATTTTTCAACCATAAACAAAATCACGACGACATGTCAACATTTTTCTGAACAGATGGTTAGGCTGCGATTCGCAATCCGGCAACCGGCCATTTAATGTTAAACATTTGCCGTCTCCGGTAGAGCCGAAGACTTCTCATTATTTGTTAAATATTTCAGGGGGCATTGTGAAAGATTTTCTAAGTTTTAAACCGGATGAAGACAAAGAACCCTATATTTTTATCAGTTATTCGAGTCTGGATAGAGATGCAGTAGAAGAAGATCTTAAGAAGCTTAATAAAATGGGCTTTAGAATTTGGTACGATCAAGATGTAGAGTTTGGAAATTGGCATAATTCTTTAGAGAAGCATATAAAAGACTGCAAAATATTTCTTATTTTTGTTTCAAATAACTCCATTGAATCAAAGTTTGTTATTAAAGAGCTTGATTTTGCCTCAGACATTATTAGTGATGGAGGAGAATTGATTATTATTCCAATATTTTTTGAAAACATAAAGCCTAGCTTGCGCTTTAGCTCGCTAAAAAATCTGGAATGCATTAAAAGACCTAATGAACCGACCATAAAATATTATTTGGAATTACAACAGCGAATTGAAGCTGCATCCCCGGAAGTCCGTTTGAGTCATCTTGATATCGACTCAAGAATGCTTAGCTTTGGCTATTTACCTACAATCGAAGACATATATTCAGATAACAAGTTAACGCAAATACTGTGTGAAAATCGGCGTAAAGAAGATGTTGACAAGATGGAGAATATGACCCCTCCATTGGCTTCATATAATATCGACAATATATTTCAACTTACATCTGATAAAACCAAGGCTTTACACAACTTAGAAGCATTTATAGAGTTCGAATCAAACTTTGATAAACCCTATAATTTAGTATCGCTACCATTGGATATCGGTAAAACCTATATTTCCCCATTACGGCTTATTAGAGGTTTGATTACTCGACTGGATACAAACTGGCCGCCTCTTTTAAACAGCTATAGTAGGCTTGTAAAGCTAAAAAAAGCGGATTTGTTAGATGATCTGCATTACTTCATTGAATTTTGTTGGCTTGCTTGGGGACCGTCCGTTTTAACAACATTTGGTTTGGATGAAAATGAGAAATTTATCGTATTGCAAGTTGCTTATGGCGACGAAGCAAATTCATTACCTTTAATAATAAAAAGAACTTTATTGCAAAATTGTCTGCCTGAAATACTTAAAAACAATAGCGGCTGGCCTGTCGTCATAAAAAATGTAATCTTAGTAAAACCCGGTATTGATAAATTTTTTTCAGAGATTAATAATCACCCTTTATTCACCGATATGTTTTCAGGGGATGACAAAGTCGCACTTTATTTACCCGATGGAAATGATGGATATGCCTGTGGAGATATAACTCTTTGTCACCAAAATATTGCTCAAGAATGTTCGAATGAACCAGACTCATTTTATAGTACCGCCTATGTTTGGTTAATGCTTGAACAAGTTGATAAAACAGACTTTGAGCAAAGCTGTATTAATACAGACAAATTCTTACCTGGAAGAGTTTTACCTTTTTTCGAACACGCTAATTTGGCAACTAAAAAAAGCTTGAACTTCTTGCAGCATTGTCTGGCAAGAAAAGCTATTTTTCATGTCCTTGAGTGCGAGGCTGATCGCGACTACCAAGCAGAAGGCTATTATCGCTTTGCAACAGCCCTTTTTCCGGATGAGATGGTTAAAATTTTAAATCTAGAAAAAATGAAATTGAACCAAACTCAACAAAATATACTGGACAGCCGTTTAATTATCTCTGGCGATCCCGATCAATGGCGAACACCTTTGGAAGTTGTAAAGTTTTCCGATGCGCTTAATCAAGAAATTAGAGACTCGCTTTTAAATAGTCTTGAAATAAGTTCTTCTCAACATGACTTGGATTTGCTTGAACAATTTTACAACTCGCTCTACGTCACCGAATTTCCGGATCCCGATGAACGGGAGTCGCTTGAAAATATGATCAACTATATCAAGTTAAAGGAAGATGGCTGGTATCAGAAAAACAACTACCATATCTTGCTTTTTTTCTATGACGGCATTCCAGTTCCTGTATCCGGCGCGATCATTGATTACCTAGCTGATACTAATGTTGGGATCATAGAGTTTTTTGTGGTGTCGGCTTCCCATAGAAAAACCGGCCTGGGCAAAAAGCTGTTACACTGGATAGAAAAAACGTTGGATAAAGACAGTCAGCATGCCGGCTGCGAGCGTTCCGATTATATCATCGCAGAAATGAACGATCCATTTAAAACCTACGAAGTTGCCGACAGCTTAGATCCATTTCTACGCAGCATGATCTGGAACCGTTGGGGATTCAAAAGAATATGCTTTCCTTATGTCCAGCCCTCTTTATCCCCTGCTCAACACCCAGTAGAGTGTCTATTGCTTTTATGTAAACCTGGAAATACTATAAACCAAGATAAAATCTCTGCTTCTACCTTAATTAAGGCGATTCATGGTTATGTAAAATGGGCAATGCGTATTGATGAATCAAGCACCAATCCGGACTGCCAAAAGATGTTTGGTTTTTTGAGCTTGAAAACGATGATTGAGTTGCAATCGCTTTCAACTTATATCGCAGACAAAAGTTGCCAACAACTAAGCTATTCTGAATTAAGTAACGAAACTCTAGAAAATTTAGATATGGCTCTGGAGGTTTACTGCCAATCGTTTAGCAATACTCAGACCGGGCTTTCTAAAGAATTGTTTAAAAATTTTTTTATTGACTGCCATAACAATCCTAAGTTATTCGATTACCATTTTCTAGCAATAAAATCCCAGAACTGCGATTCACCAAAAGGCATAGCTTCATTTTTTTCGTTCCCGAAATTCGGATTTTGTGGCTACCTGGCATTTGCCCCTCCGATTAAAGGGAAAGGACATTTGACTGAAGTTATAAAAATAATCGAGCGTACAATGCTGATGGATAATAAAAAGGTGTCAGGTTGGTTTGCAGAATGCGATCCAACCGATGATGTTGCTCCGATTTTCAAAAAGCGGGGATTTTATGAACTGGACGTTCGCTATAAGCAACCGCCATTATTAGGAATGCCGGCTTATTCCTTCGAACAAGCACCTATTCTGCAGTTAATTTATAAGGAACTTGGTGAAAACTTCGCACCGCCTCAGTTGAAAATAAAGGATTTTCTTGATGCTTTAATTTTAATATTTTCTGAAGTTTACGGTATAGATAATCCGAAAAGCAGCGAATATTACACGTATATAAAAGACCAGATTATCCTAAATGAAAAAATTTATTGGAAATAAACCATGCAAAATTACAGATAATATAATTGATGCAGAATTAATTAAAACCGCTATCCATAGTAAATTTGCGTACAGCAAATACATCGTTTTCCTATGGCGTATTGGTTAAAATTTTCTCAAGCCATTATTTTTAATTCATTGACAGCACGCCAAGCCATATCAATGGCAAAATTTGAATACGCTTCGCCCGCCGAGTCGGCGTTAGCGATGGCAATACGGCCATGAGGCTTACGTGCTGTTTCATTCGCAGGTTTGTTGCCGATAGCATTATGCCAATAGATATAACCGTGCGGCCAGCGGTTAACGGTAATGGCGGCGATATCACGATCGGCATTAAAACCGAAAGCGCCATACATTTGCATGAGTTGTTTGCGGATATTGACTTCAAAAGTTTCAAAAGAGGTAGCCAACAAGTCATAGCGGCCGGCACGAAATAAATCGGCTGGTTTACCCTCGCCCAATAACGGATTGGGCATCCGAATCATTTGAATAATCATAGGCGCATCGGCTTCACGCCGGGGTTGATAGCCGCCCATATTGATTGGAAAATCGGTCAGGAGGTATTGAAAATAGCTGCCGGGACAGAAAGCACTGCCAATGCCGGTACGTTTCATCGGCTCCCATTGCCGGAGGGCAACCTGAGCATACACTAACGGCATTTTGATATTCGCACGCATGGCCGCTTTTTGCTTGAGAGGCAAAGTGGGAATAATATGTGCCGCCATCATATGCCAGCCTGCCATTACAGTATGGTGGGCATGCGCTTCAAATAACTCATTGTTTTTAAGATAACGCACAACAGTGCCCTTGCCATGATTATCGGCGTAAACGGCGAGGCTATTGAGTCTAATTTTTACAGGGTTAGTTTCGCTATCGAGTTGGGCATAATCGTATTGGCTGGTTATTGACTCGGAGACTGTGTCAAACTCAGCGACATTGGGAATTAGCTGCTTAACCAACAATCGGGCAAGGGTGGCATTACCATCCGGAAAATGATAAATATATTCCTCAGGATGATGTTCCGTTTCAAATTCGCCTTTAAAATACGACTTGGGCGGTAAGCCGTGAAGACCGCCATCTATTGCATCCCACAATAATACGCTGGTTCCTCCGCAAGCATAGTCATCTGCCAAGGGCATGGACAGTAAAGCTATGAGCGCGGGATCATTCAGGTCGTACACCTCATGAAGGAATTCCACATAATTACGTTCATAAAGTTTTCGTTTGCCGGCTTTACCCGAAAAATAAGCTTTTGCCTTGGGGGAAACGGCCATTACTTCACGGATTTTAGACCGCTGAACTTCGGACAATGGCGTTTGATCGAGTATATCCAAAAAATCCGGTGCAATGTTAAGACCCGGCAGATAACTATGCGCATAATATTCGCCGCTCCAATGGCTAGGAAGACAGCTACGCATAAACGCACCCTGTGAATAGGTTTCAGGATCAAAAAAGATACCTTGAGTCAGATCGTGGCGTTTGAAAAAACTTTTGTCGTAGGCAGTTTTAAAGAATTTGAGATCAACACCAAGATCGTTAAGTAAGTTTTTAGCAATTTTGCTGTATTTTGATGGGGAATCTATTGATTGGGTGCCGCCGTAAGACAGGTAAGTTTTACCATCAATGTTAAATTCGTTCCGCTTGGCGTGACCACCAAAATCATCATGATTATCGAGTATGAGAATACGCGCATCATTTTTGATTGTTTGCCGATAGAAGTGGGCTGCCGATAGGCCGCTTATGCCGGCGCCAATAACAATCAGATCATAAAGCGTTGTATCGTTTTTAACGTTTCCCCATTCTGTTTTTCCTGTCCAGGCCAAATTGTGAGCTTCTTCGAATGCGCCTGGGTGGCTGCCGCGTAGACCAGTCAAGGCAGGCGGGTAATAACCCGATGGTGTATTATTTGTATTTTCGGTTAAGACTTCCGACAGGGCATTCAGCGGCACACCTAAGGTCGCCGCTGCGCCCGCCCAGATCATGCCATTAAGAAAATCCCGGCGAGTAATGTTATGTTTAGACATGATTTTCCTTATGATTTTTAGAAATTAAAAATTTAGGTTAATTTTGACTTGTGGGAGCCTGAAAAATGACTTTCATAGTAAACAACCTTTGCCGAAGCTTTTTCATGCACATTCCTAACCAAGGGGCTGTTAAAATGCCACCTGTTATTTTTGGTCTAAATAAAAGTTCATCGATGATAAAATTTGCTTGAATAATTACATTGTTTAAACAACCGTATTTTGATCATTGGTGAACATTTTAGCCCCATAGCGACTAAGGTAATCGACTATGCAACATAAACTCGCGACAACCCAGGTTAAAATTCATGATCTTATCGCCAGCCGCTGGAGCCCGAGAGCATTTGATCCTAATAAAACAGTAAGCGATGACGATTTAACCGCTTTATTGGAAGCGGCAAGATGGGCGCCCTCCTGCTTTAACGACCAGCCTTGGCGCTACATCGTCTGCAACAAATCCGCCGATCCGGCAACCTGGCAAAATGCATTAGCCGTCATCGCGGAAAAGAATCAACTCTGGGCTAAAAATGCGCCGATTCTAATCCTATCGGTGGCGATGTCGAACTTTAATCACAACGGCAAGCCGAACCGTTGGGCAATGTACGATACCGGTGCGGCTTCGCTTAATTTATGTTTGCAGGCGAATGCCTTGGGATTGATCGTGCATCAGATGGGCGGCTTCGATGCCGATATAGCCCGGCAGGTTTTCAAACTACCGGACGATTGCACACCTATGGCAATGATGGCGATAGGCTATCAGGCCGAGACTACCCAGTTGGTCGAAGATTTTCATGAAGCTGAACAGGCAGAACGAAGCCGGGCTGCTTTGCAACAACGCTTTTATTTTGGCGAATGGGGCGGTAAATTGAAATAATGCTAAAGGTTAGGTTACTTGCTTTCCGCAACCAATCCTAAACACTATAATAAATATCCGTCACTGTTTTTTTCTACCCAACGTTCCACCCCGGACGTCAGCGTCTCCTTTTTCCAGAACGGTGCCCGGCTTTTTAAGGCTTCCATCATAAATCGGCAGGCATCGAAAGCGTCACCGCGATGCGCAGCCCAGGTTGCAACCAGCACCAGGGTGTCGCCGGGAACAACTGAGCCTATGCGGTGCAGGATTAACGTGTCCAGTAGCCGCCATTGCTGTTCGGCCTGTTCGACAATTTGCTGTAATTGATTTTCGGTCATGCCCGGATAATGCTCCACATACATGGCTTGCACAGTATCACCCTGATTAAAATCGCGCATGGTGCCGACAAATACGCCCGTCGCACCGTATTGACCATTGAGTGTTGCGGTTTGCCGCTGATAAGCGTCAATTTCCTGCCAGGGATTAAAAGCCTGTTCACAAAGCTTAATCGTCATTTCAACCTCCGGTGACCGGCGGAAAGAACCCTAATTCATCGCCGTCGCTGACCTCGGCATCCGGATTAACGTATTGCATATTCACGGCGGCCAGCAGGGTTTCCGGCATGGGTAAATCAGGATTGAGTTGCTGCCATATTTTACGGGCCGACAATGGGCCTATAACTTGCAACTCATCATCGGTTCGACCGACTTTTTCTTTTAAACTGGCAAAATAGCGGACTTTAATCGACATGGTGCTTGACCCGGTAATAAAATGAGCGGCCTTAATGACCGCCGGACTTTGTTATGCAAAACTCAACGCTCACTCATTTTAACCCAGCCGGAGAAGTTCATATGGTCGATGTCGGCGACAAGGCCATCACCCAGCGAACGGCTGTCTGCGAGGGTTATATCAGCATGCAAGCGACGACACTGGCGTTGATTATGGCCGGAAATCACAAAAAAGGCGATGTGCTGGGCGTGGCCCGCATCGCCGGTATCATGGCCAGCAAAAAAACTGCCGATCTGATTCCTTTATGTCACCCTCTGCCTATCAGCCATGTCGAAATTCAACTTGAGCCACAGCCGGACACGCAGCGCGTGCATTGCCTGGCTACGGTAAAAACCACCGGCCAAACGGGGGTGGAAATGGAGGCTATGCTGGCTACCCAAATCGCCTTGCTGACCATTTACGACATGTGCAAAGCGGTTGACCGGGGCATGGTGATTGAATCGGTGCGCTTGCTGGAAAAGAGCGGCGGGAAATCCGGTGAGTGGAAAGCTAATTAAATTCAATTGGTTGGCAACGTTTCTCTCGCTTATCCGCTCTGAGTATAGTAATCATTACCCACTAACATAAGCATCAATTTTGCACGAAAAGTAGTAGTGGCACAATTCTGGCACACCAGGATTAAACAGATGGCTACATTTCGGAAGCGAGGAAACGGTTGCATTATAAGCATTACCAATCGGTGTATTTCAACCAATTGACATAAAAATATATTTCGTTAATCCGGGCTACGCCTTATATTTCTGACAAATAAAACATGGCATAATATTTGCTCTGTATCATTGTTGATTTTAAAAATTCAACAATGATAAAACCATTTAAGGGGCGATATGGCAAATATCACAGCAGGTACAGCAATGAATCATGAATTATTAGCACATCAGGCTTGGACGCTTTTGAGAAAACTGGACAGGATACTTGAGACGGATAGTCTGGCTTCAGAAGCAATTTCTCCGCTTTCAGTGAGAAAAGAAAGGATTGGCCGCGCCCACTCTCGTGCCTATTCGAGATTTATTCGTAGGCTAGATAGCGGTGGAGTTAATCGCAAAGTGCTGATAAGTGCCATTATAGGCGGAGAGCAATAGATATTGAATTGTTAGAAGCTCCGGCTTGGATTGTATAAATCGTAAATTTCCGTAAAGCTACCTGTCTAACTCTCCGAAACTTCTTAATGCTATACTAAATTTAGTACGCCAAGGAATGAGGACAAAATCGAAACAACAGCAGCACCTAAGATAATCCATAGCGTATCCCAATGCGTTCTAAGAAGGAGCACAATACTGACAATAGCAATGCCGACTGTCACTGAATCAACGAGCGCATCCTGAGCAAGAGGTATTGCCGCTGCTAGTAATAAAGCTGCACTTGCAATTACAACGGTCTGAAGCGCAGCCTTTACGCGGGGATGTTCTGCCTTACGTCCTGCGAAATGAATCAACGGAATAATCAGAAAAGCAGGTGTCACCATTGCAAGCCAACCAGCAAAAGCACCAGGAAGTCCACTTGCAAAATAACCGGCGCTTACGACATAGAGACCGACTGGTCCTGGGGTACTCCGCGTAATGACTACCGCCTCGTTAAGCTGCTTATCTGTCAATACGTGACTTTTGACAACCAGTTCTTCACGTATTACTGGAAGAGATGCTAGCCCAGCGAAACTGGTGATAGTCCCCTTTAGTAGAACCAGATAGAGAACAAAAACATTCATATCTTCACTCCTGGCCGCAGGAAGCCGGCAACGCCTGCTATTAGAAGAACATGAACAGCAGATAGTCCAATGGCAACGTGTAAAACAAAGGCAACAACTGCTATAAAGAAGGTAAGAAGACGTGTACCTGTATAGAAATGGGGCTTAGCAAGAACCCAGCAAGTTTTGACAGTAATGCTCACCGCCGCCGCAATTGCTCCATGGATCGCTGCTTGCGCGATTGGGTTTGACTGCCACTGACTGAATGCAATGGTAACAATAGTCACAATGAGCGCACAAGGAATTGACGCTGATAGCAACGCAACAATTGCACCTGAGAATCGCTTAAGTAACCAACCGACCGAAGTGCAAAAGGCAAGAAGGTTAGTTCCAGGTGTCAGTCTAGATAGTGCAAAACTTAGGGCAAATTGCTCTTCAGGCAGCATTTGCCGACGTTCGATGATTTCACGATGTAAAACTGCAATTGTTGCGCTACCGCCTCCAAACGTAAGATTTCCAAAACGAATAAAAATACTTGCAATCTGTTTAAGGTTCTTCATAAGTAAGGTAATCAAAAAAATGTTTTCTTGTATAGAGTAAGCACAAAATATGCCATGTGAGTAATTAAATTACAGCTTTTCAAATTCAGTTTCAATACCATTCAACGTTCATTCTGCGGATTAAACGCAAATGAGCGCGTTTATAGATGCGCCGTAGCTGCTAATCAATATGATTCAACAAGTTACGCCACATACAGCTTATACAAAATGCGTTACACTAGGCGTATAATCTATTCTGTTGGTTATGGATAGTAAGAAGCAATGATTTTGATATAGTCACTATAAATCAATACGATAAGATAGAAAATAAATCAAGTATGACCAATCATTTGGCGAATATCGATTTATCAGTAGCGCGTGAATTAAATCGACTTCTGCTTTATTTGCTGCGTTGACTGCTTGCATTTTATGTAACTCCTATCTCGTAACAATAATTTCTGTTACTTAGATTAAGGAGGAAGTCTATAAATTGCAAGGGATTCAATAGGTTGCTATGTAACACAAAATCAGTGTGTTACATAGAGGCAGAGTGGAGCTTGTTTGTTACTGCGTAACGATGCAGTTTTATTGCGCTGTGAGATTTAATTTCTGTGCATTCAGCGACAAAGCTTATTGCTCAAAAATATCTGAAATTTGATTAGCATCAATTGCGCGATCAAACCAGCGTTCAATCTCTTCCAGTGACGCTGCTGAAATTTGAGCGGTTATGTGCGCTGGAATAGAGCCGAATCGTTTAGTGAGCAGTTTTTGCAAAAGTAGGACCTCACCTTCATGGGCGCCTTTCGCTTCATAAGCATGGGCCCACTTTTCAACTGTATCTGCTAACATAACCTTAAGCTCCAATAAATCATGTACTTCGGGGAGTACGATACTGTATTGTTGATTGCGTATCAACGCTTTACTAATCCAGTGTGCAAATGTGCGTCGTAAATCTGGACGATCATGCAGCCACTCTTGCAAACTCAAGATTAACGCTTGCATCGATTCAGGACTGCTTGCTTGTTCTAAGTGAAAAACAGCAGCGACCAAGTTTTTTTCAGACACTAATTTGCTATCTACAAAAGCATTTTTGTCTATGACCAAATGTTTTGCTCTAGGCTTATACTGCTCAACTATACCCGGTACTGGCGGTATCAGATCAAATAAATCTGTCGCGGCAGTCCAACGATCTTTACCGTTGTAAAGCACAATCGGCAAAATTGGCGGCAAAAGAGCATTATCCGGCACTTCACCGCTTTTAATCAAATCTTGATAGAGTAGTCCTTGATAAACCATGACTCGCAAAGCCATATATTTTTCAACTGTACTCTGGAATTCAATTAGCAAATATAGGTAGACCCATTGACCACCGACTTTTACTTTCCAAATGATGTCATCGTGTCGCTGCTTCAGATCGTCTGTCACATAGCTGGCGTTGACTCTTTCAAGCGTTGAATAGTCCAAAGAATGCAGCCAAGCATCCGGCACAAACCCCATAATGAGGTCTCTAACCAGCTCAGGGTTTGAAAACAAATATCGGTAGCTGCCATCGTAATCGTTGCTCATAAATATAGTATAAATGTTTACGCGCAGTTCAATCAGAGTTTTGAACTGCTGGCTTCTGTCGCAGTTAACACCGTTGCAAACGCGAAGTAGAGCTTGAAATTGAAGATGAAACTGACGAATGCAAATTACGTCACTGTCGGACACTGGCAGATATGTACCTCTTTTGCATGTAGATTGTACTACAGAGTAAAAATAGTAAAATATATATAATCAAATAGTTAGCAACAATAGCAATTTAATTGAATGACTTTAAATGTTTGCATCGTCCATTTTGACACACTCGCAGCTTACAAGCTCTAACTCACATGATGATCCCGTTAAATTCTGTGTTTTATAAGCTATTGAATTTAGGTTATTATTTAGGTGTGCTACCATCAATATCGTCAAATTTATGTCATGATTTTCGGCACAAATTTGGCACACTAACTTAGATTTAACAGTCAGAATTGTGTATTTCTACTAATCGTGTAAAATTGCAACTAATTGTTTTTATAAGGGATTGTTAGGTCTACCATATTGATTTTCTTACAATTTATGATATGTGCAAGGCTGTAGATCGTGGCATGGTGATTGAAGCGGTGCGCTTGCTGGAAAAGAGCGACGGCAAATCGGGGTATTGGAAAAATGAATAAGTTCATATAGTTACAGTCATTTCTCTTGCTGACTATTGCAATCATCACGCATTAACATAAGCTTATATTTTGCATGAAAAGTAGCTTTGGCACAATTCAGGCACACCAAGGTGAAAACAGATGGCTACATTTCAGTGACCTATCATTTAGATGTAAATCAGCGTACTTTAGACTCAATAGATCGCTGATGCGTAACAATAGATTGACCCCAATTTTCCAGATGTCGGCATAAAGCTGCCCGTAGCCCCCCGCGTTTGATTAAAAGCGCGTGGATCAAATCGTTTTCAGCTTTCGAAGCTGCATTGACTGCTTGCATTGAATGTAACTCCTATCTTGTAACAATGAATTCTGTTACCTACATTAGACAGGAGTCGATGAAATGGCAAGGGTATCAATAAGTTACAATTCTAAGTAACATAATTAGATTGTGTTACTTAGAATATCGTATCTTCAAAACAAAAAAGCCGTGATGAGATCAATCACAGCTTCTTGTTTATTACTTTTTATGAAGAAAGGACCCGAAGCTCCTTTCATTTTAGTACTTAAAATCCATTATCAACATTCAAGCTTGTAGTGTACACAACCCCGTTAAGAGTGTATCCTGAATTCACTTGAACATTATAACCATTTCTAATTGCTTTTGTTAAACCTGACCAATTACCTTGCCATGAGATTTTTGTACATGGTAAATAGTTGTAAGTTTTTCCCGCAATGTTGAACGTACTAGCAGTAACACCTGTTACATTTGCTTGGGGATTAGAAGTCAACGCTTTTCCACCAGCAGGAACACTACATGATGCAGCAGGCGGGACTGGTGTTGGTGCAGGCGGTGGCGTTACAACAGGTGCAGCAACAACCGTAATTGAACTAGTCGTAATGTTGAACTTGTTGCTTTGAGCATCCACTACAGAAATACTGATCGGGAATGTTCCACTTATTGTAGGAGTTCCAACAATTGCTGTTCCATTAAATGTCAAGCCAGCAGGCAATCCTGAAATAGCAATTGTATACGGAGTCCAACCACCAGTCGGAGCAATTGCAGTCGTAGGATACGCTGTTCCAACAGTTCCTTGAACAAGTACCGGAGATGCAAGTGCTAATGGATTCCAAGCTGACATTGTAGTTGCTAAACATTTAACATTTGCAGCATCAGTAGCACCAGAGTAAGTTACTAACTCACCAGCAGCTAAAGCTTTTAGATTAGGCGCAAAGGTAACGGTTGCAGGAGCATAAACCTGACCACCACCAATATTCAAGTTTGAGCCACTTACAGAAGTAATGGCCAAAGCTGTTCCAGAACAAGCAGCAGATTGAGAGATTACATTTAAAGGAGTGGTAGCAGTTGCAGTTGTTCCAACACTATCAGTTGCAGTAAATGTCAATGTAGATGCAACCGGAGCTGTTGGTGTACCTGAAATTAAACCATTACTGTTTAATGTAATGCCGGCAGGCAAAGTACCTGATGTTAATGCATAAGTAAATGGAGCATCACCACCACTTGCAGCCAATTGATAGCTCATAACAGTTGCGTCTTTTGTATCAGGAATAGACGCATTGAACACAATTGCTGAATCAGTAATCGTGATTGGCGTTGTTGCTGAAACATTTAAATTGTTCACAGCATCAGTTGCTGAAATTGCAACTTGGAATGTGCCCAATTGTGTAGGAGTTCCAGAAACAGTGCTTACGCCATCAAATGATAAACCTGAAGGTAAACCAGAAACGGTCACATTTACTGCATCGCCAGCATTTCCAGCAGTTGCATTAATTGTTGCAGAATACGCAATGCCTGCAACACCATCAGTTAAAGAGTTTGTAAGTGTAGGTGCAACTGGAATAATCGCTTGTGGAGCTTGACCATCCAAATTTACTCCAGCCATTTGAGCAACTAAGAATTGACCAACTGTTGCTGGAGGTGTAGCACTTCCAGATGTATCAGGACCCGTAATTGCTTCATGGGTTTGTGGATCAAATGCACCAGTGTATGAGTAAAACTCAAAACGATAAATAATTGACTTGTAACCTGGGTCAGGAGCGACACCACTCAAATCAATTGCACCGGAACCAGGACTTCCTGAATCTACTTGAAGTCTTTGCCATTCAATTTGGGTATTTGTGTTTGCTTGTTTGATTACAGCATTTTCAGCAACCAAATCTTCAACAGCAACATCATAACCAACACCAGTTGCAGTAACTTTTACCCATTTAGGCTCTCCAAATTCAAATGGAACAGGTTTAGGTGGAGCAACAACATGAACAGCGACAACAGGAGCTTGTACGGCAGCAGCAGGAGCTGGAGGAGTAACAGTCCAAATTGGTGCAGGAACATTTGATACAACATTGGTTAATTGACCTGGAGTTGCTGTTTCCAACATCCATAGATAGTCAACAGAAGTTGCAGGTGTAAATGTTGATACGCCAAAATGATCACAAGGATATAAAGGTCCATAAGCAGCAGCACCTTGCGGCCAGCATGAATCAGATGGACTGACTGGTAAGGTTCCAGAAGGCGTACTTGCTGACCAACTTGTACCATTCCATATTGCTTGATACACAACATCAACATAGACACCATTTGCGTCTGAACCATTTGTCACAACAGGAGCGCCATAACGTTCCATACCGGGCCAACGATTTGCAGCACCGAACATGCTACTAATGTCAGTATCTTGAATGCCATGTAGACGGATATGAAATCCATGTGCTGTAATGTTTGTGTCATTTACAACATCAAAGTTTTCAACGGGGCCGAATGTAGTAGCATTTGTTGACAGTGAAACCATCATAAATGCTGGAATTAGTAACAGTTTTCTCATTTTTTTTCCTGTGCGATTTGGATATTTTTAAACAACTTTATTTATCACTTTTATTGTTAGTTAATGAGGTCAGTTAGTTGGTCAAAACTTCACTAATTCCATTTCTAACAACCCATTGAAGATTGATTTAATTTGATCAACCCATCAAGTGGATTCGGCAATCCTTTCCGAAAAGCGTATCAAGTGAACATTAATTTAAAATTGAAAATCAGAAAATAATACTGATTTAACAATGAATTGATTTGGTATTAGATGCTGTCCTGACTTCGAAGAATAAGCAGCTACTGTGCCAGTGCTTATCTATTTGAATTGTTTGAATTTATTTTACTTCAACACAAATAATCACCTACCAAATTTGCAGGTAGTGCAATTATTGTATGCATGTTTTGGCTAGATCGTCACTGATGAGAACTTGGTAAGCCAAGCGACGACCCTGCTGAATGTTGATTCACCGAGAATACGATTCATCCAAATCTCCGACAAGCTTGCCAAAAGGCGATGGAGTCTGAAATGGATCGTTATTATCACTTCCATTAGTTTCACTGCTTTGTCTGTTAATCCAGCTGCTGCAAAATTCTTTGCGTCATTTTACGCTTGTGTTATTAGAAAATTTTATGCAACTGCCTTTAAGCATTTTTCATTGTGCTCAACAATCCACCCCAATAAATCCATATATGTTTTACTTATCAATAGCTTATGCTACGGATAGCTGCTACGCTAGGCGCTATTATTTGCTGTCGTTTAAGGGTAGCAAGAAGCAACTAATTTGATATAGTCATTATAAATCAATATGTTCAGATGAATAGATACCCGAAGCATTTGATTAACCGCGCTCGGAAGGCGGCGGATCGGGGCATGACGATTGAATCCGTGCGTTTGCTAGAAAAGAGCGGCGGCAAATCGGGGCATTGGAAATATGTTGCCAACACAAAGACTTAGCCTGTCATTTGCTATGGATCATCATAAAGTGATCTAACAATACAGATAAAACAACTTTGTGCCAATTCTGTTCGTCTGAGGAACGACAATGGCAACATTTCAACAGCGGCAAGGCAAATGGCTCACAAGAGTTATTATTTCCCTCCCCAGCCGTTGTACATCATCCGAAAAATGGCAGCATTGGCAAGCCGAATATCGAATTGCATGGGATCGAACTTGCCGCCGGCCCAATCGAGCATCTGTTGTGCTTCTTCCAAATGCGGATTGACCAGTAGCGTTTCCAGAAAATCGTGATAACCGTCAAATCCGCCGACATCTTCCGGCGGACTTGCTCTGGCACCGTCAGTGACATAGGCACCGCCACGGAGATCGGATTCGCCATCGGCTGTGACATCCTCGACAGTAATGACATGCTCCCAATCATCGCCAAAATCGTAGAGATAGGTGAACACTTCGTCTTCAGCAAGCAATCGATTTAAAAAAGCTTTGCGTTCATCCTCGATTTCACGTTCATCAAAATTATCTTCCGGATCGGGAACGCTATAAGTCTTTCCGCGAATCTCAAACTCATGGAGATGTGCATCGGACCAGCCAAAAGCAGCCTGAATGAAATGATGGAGCTTGGACAGACTGATCCGTCCATCGACATCCAGACGCCGCCATATGACCGGTTGAATTTCGTTGGGCCGTAGTTCAATTTTCAGGGTATAGACACAAGGTGTCCGTAAAGTGCTGCGATGCTTCTTTACTGTTTTCTGCGACTCGGTCATACAAACCCCTCATTATCTTAATGTTCCGGGCATTTTAGCAACATTCTGCTGAAATCCGGCACACTGATAATAATAAGGTCAATGGTAGCAAGTTAATTTAGATTGAACTGATCGACCGACAAATGGGTCACAAACATAAGAAATAAAATTAATTGCCGTTATTTGTAAACTAACTTTTACGACTGGCTTTTTTGGAATTGACGGCCTGTTTAACCCATGGAAAAAATCGATAGGAAGGTGTTTAATGAATGAAATAACGATTGAACCAAAAACAACCGAGGAATTACAGAGCTTAAAAAGGTTGGCGGCCACGGTTTACCTCTGTCAAATACTCACTTTCATGCTTGCCGGCTTACCCTTGCTGATTGGCGTAGCAATCAACTTTTTCAAGCGTAACGATGTGCAGGGGACATGGCTGGAATCTCATTTCGACTGGCAAATCAAAACCACCTGGGTAGTCTTGGCTGGATTCGCATTAGCCGGACTCACTTTGGAATTGGGTGTTGGTATTTTTGTCCTGCTTGCAACAATACTGTGGATGATCTACAGGATCGCAGTCGGCTGGTATGCCTTAACTGATGGTAACCCTTTGGATAATAGGAAGTATTGAGTTTTATTAAGCTCAGTTCGAATCAGCTCTGGCCGGACAATTGTTTAAATGGCGGAGCTGATTGGAACTCATCGGAAGAACAAAAAAAATAACCGGCGATTGCCTAGTTATCCGGTAGGAAACCGCCGAAAACATATACATGGCAACCTCTTTCAGTCGCGGTCGTAATCACCCTATTGCCTTGGCTTTTTTGTTTAACGCCTTGCCGGCCTTGACGAACCGATCTTTCTTAAACAGATAGGCAACGGTTTTGCTGCGCACCACATGCAAATGCTCCGCACTCGGCCCTGTGTTTTTTTCCAGCCTCTCGATTAATTCGTCGAAACCATCATTATTCAGATCGGAAAAAATCCACTCCACACTGTTTTCAATGCATTTAGGGGAGGCCGCGCCATGCCCGCAAACGCCCAGATTGTCATCGAAGGCCGCCTGATGCAGCACCTCCGGCGTCCAGTCATCGAACTGCACAATAGATCGCGTTCCGGCTACCGTCCCCTTACCATAGCGGGTTGCCAAACCCATCACCTCGGAAACCCCATCCCCATCAATATCCAGAACCAGATAATCGTCATGCACAGCCTCGCCGGCTTCGCGAACTTCCTGTAAGGCCGGACGAATGATCAGCACCTGCTTCACATCATTAATACTGCGTTGGGAAAAGGAAACAGAGACTAGATATGCCAGCTCCTGGCTGCGCAGATATACCGGCATGGGCTGTTCGTTGACGGTCAACTCTTCGGTTGAATGCAATTTCCACCAAGCCTGAACATCCTCTTTTTGCGGTGACGCAAGCGCATCGGCAGCCATGGACGAAAACCCAAGACTCAGCAATGAAGCTAACAGCAAAATACACT
Organism: uncultured Pseudomonadota bacterium; assembly: GCA_963765965.1. GTDB lineage: Bacteria > Pseudomonadota > Gammaproteobacteria > Methylococcales > Methylomonadaceae > Methylomonas. The sequence continues at coordinate 40,858 of CAVXZR010000121.1, read as the reverse complement.
TGTGCATGTAAAACTCTTCCGATGATTATAGTGATAAAGTTGAAACTGCTGCCTAAAAAAGACCTAACATCGCAAATCCATTGTAAATTCAAGCAATTGAATATTTAATGATCTTACCTGAATTGATGAAGGCATACAATGCAGGCCTCTGGAATAGCGCTTGAGAGACTGGGGCCTTTGCCTTTTCGGTACCTTTTTCAATAGGGTATCACCTTAAATTAATGTCCTGAAATCGGGGTTCGCTATAATCTAAAAGGAGGATGATCACCGAATCCTCGGCAATTTCTGATTGATGTTTATTTCAGACAATAAAAAGCCCACATATAGCGGGCCTCGTCCGGTGTTATTTTCTGTGTTGTAATGGACGTCTGCCATTAAACAAAAACGGCAGTTTAATCTTTGCGTTTATTGTTGTTGTTTTACCGAATAAACGGGCGCGTTCCCTCCCCAATCAAGGTGCGGGAATAGTACATGACAAATAGTTTCATGTCCAGAAAAAGTGCGGCAAATTGTCACAGTCAGCCCTCAACGTACGGGAATCTGCGCCTCATGCCCTCCCGGTCTATATCGATCCATTACCTCATCAAGTAAGTCGTTAGTGACTTTGGGATTAGCCTTTTGTAGACAAGGTAGCAATATCTGCTTATTCGCTTGAACGCGTTCAGCGGATTCAGGTCGAGCACCGCCAGGTGTGGGATTAACGTTATCAAAACATTCGACAAACTGGTTAGGCGTAATACCTAAATCCCTGCTGATATCATTGGCTGGACGTTTGGGATCATTCCGAAGCATTGTTCCGACACAGCAACGGTCGCCAATAAAGTGGCGGCAAGAAAAATAGCAATACGGATATACACAGTAGCTTCTCTCATCAGTGTTTGAATGGGTTCAAGCTGGCGCTAGGAGTTATCGTTAACGCTTGTTACAATCGTGCGGCAATCAGTCACATTTTAAACGTCCATTGACGATTGATAGAATTCGAACCTAGCATTTTGAATGGTTTCCTTCTCCAAAGTCCGGCCCAACCTCCTTGAGCCGGATTTTTTTTGCCTAAAGATATCTGATGGCGGGAAATTTGAGCCGTGATTCATCCACACGTTCACACATATCCTGACTTGGCTTGAAGCGATCAAAGTTTCGAGATTGCACACCGACGGATTCGCAGGTTTAGGGTTTCTGCCGATACGCGCTTTGCGTGGAATGGTTGAAAAGTCACCGAAGCCTTGTATTGGGATACTTTCGCCAGTGGCAATTGCGTAGGTCAACGTTTGGATAATGGTGTTAAACTCGAGTTCGATGTCCCTATTCGGTAAATGGGTTTGCTTGGGTGAAAATTTATAAAACATCATCTAATATTAACAAACTAGAGGGGGCCAGCAGAAAACAAACCATACTTTATAAAGTTTGATAAAAGGAAAATATTCAAATGCACACTGAATATCAGATCGATCTAATCTTGTTTTCTGTTCTGACTTCCATACTGGGATGCGCGGCAGCGTTATATTTATTACGCGGGACAAGCAGTCTAGTTGCTTCCCATAGGATAATCAGAATTCTACTGTCGGGTTTCGTTTTTGCAACGGGTACTTGGGCGATGCATTTTATTGGCATGCTATCAATGAAAATGCCAATGTCTGTAACCTTTGACTCCTATGTTACAGTGGCATCCTATCTATTTGTAGTTGCTGGCTCTTTACCGGCAATGGTAATCATAAACAATAAATCGCAGACAGTTTTTCATCGTTTTATTGCCGCAAGTTGTCTTTCGGTTTCCATGTGTATCATGCACTTTGCAGGCATGAGTTCGATGCAAATGCAACCAACATATCAAACAACTTGGGTCATAATGAGTATACTTGCAGCATTTATTGCCTCCTACAGTATGTTATGGGCTTGTCAATATTGGAAAAATAAGCATGAGCAAGGTCGTATGTCATTCGCATTGAATAGTGTTATGTTGGGAGCTGCTGTCAGCAGTATGCACTATATTGGCATGATGACAGCCCATTTTAATATGCCTGATTTCTCGATTATGCTCAATGAAGAAGGACTTAATCAAGAAAGAATGGCCTATTTAACAGGTACTTTGACGATACTAACGTTATTGATTCTGACTTTTACTACGATACAGCAGAAGAGAGTGACTTTATGGCAACCCATGCTGATCGTTGGGCTTGTAGAACTCTCAATCATGTTACTTATGCCGGTATTGATGCCGAAAGGAACCTCAACTGAAATCGAGTCATTAGTTGATATGGGGTTTTTAATGGTTTTCATTTCTCCAATGGCCTGGCGATTGAGGCAAACCTCTCGCCATTTGAATGAAGCAAAGTTAGTCGTTGAAAAAAACTTACAAACTCAGAATGCCATCAACCAATTACTGTCACTACAATCCGATTTATTAAGTAAAGATGACCTGTTTAATCAGGCTTTGGATGTATTTTTTACCATCGACTGGCTTAAAGTCGAACCTAAAGGCGCCATTTTTCTGAATAATCCTAACACCGAATCTTTAACGATGGTAGCGCATACCGGATTATCAGAATTTTTAATTAACGGTTATGCTGAGGTAGTCCACGGTTACTGTTTAAATAGCGCTGTTGCCGTTGATTGGGAAATTAAGCATTCTTGTCACGTTGACTGTGCTCATACTCAACGTTATGCAGATATGGTTGATCATGGGCATTATATTATTCCCTTGATTTCCGAAAAAAAACTAAAAGGCGTTTTATGTTTATACCTTCAGGCAGGTCATGAATATGATACGGCTGAAGTGGATACTCTAAAAGTTTTAGGTGCGACTTTAGCCGAGTTGATTCGCGCAAAACAATCCATGATACAACTGGGTCTTGCTGATACTGTCTTCATGCACAGCCTAACCTGTCTGATGGTCGCAGACGCAGAAAACCGTATTCTAAGCATTAATCCGGCATTTACGACTGTCACGGGTTATACCATCGACGATGTCAAAGGAAAACATCCAACCATTTTAAGTTCTGGACAGCATAATGATGTTTTTTACGCCGATATGTGGCAAAAACTCAACGAGACAGGGTATTGGCAAGGTGAAATTTGGGATCGACGTAAAAATGGAGAACTATATCTTGAGTGGTTGAGCATTGCAGTAGTTCGTGATCATAAGGATAAAATACAAAATTATATAGCTGCATCTGCGGATATCACCCATCAAAAAGAAGCTGAACAGCGCATTATGGAATTGGCCTATTACGATAATTTGACGGGACTTGCCAATCGAACATTGTTTTATGATCGTTTTAAACAATCGATCATTCATGCTAGACGACATAACACTCAGTTAGCTTTATTGTTCATTGATCTTGATCGTTTCAAAGATGTGAATGATGCACTTGGACATGCGACAGGAGATTCCTTTTTGAAAATAGTAGCTAGCCGAATTGGTCACTGTTTAAGGGAAAGCGATGTCCTTGCCAGATTAGGCGGCGATGAGTTTGTCGTTCTATTAAAAGATTTGGACGATGCGGCATTCATCGTAATGGAAAGCTGTAAGAAAGTGGCCGAGAATATTTTACGAGAACTCAGCCAAAGTTATCATTTTGGACAATATACTTTCTATGGTGGTTGCAGTGTTGGAATTGCAATTTATCCGGATCATGGTGATAACGTCGATGATTTAATACAAAAAGCGGATACCGCCATGTATGAAGCCAAAGAGGCTGGCCGAAATACCTACCGTTTTTTTTCCAATGAACAGTCATTAGCTTTGGCAAGCAAGCTTAATATGAATCATGCCTTGCGCCAGGCTTTGAACAATAATGAATTTTCTTTGGTGTATCAGCCTCTAGTTAATATGAATGATCGTTCGATCATTGGAGCAGAAGTTTTGTTGCGCTGGCAAAATCCTGAATTCGGAACAATTTCTCCCGTTGTCTTTATTCCTCTGGCTGAAGAAATGGGGCTTATTGTGACCATAGGCGAATGGGTGTTTGAACAAGCCTGCCGGCAAATTTATCAGTGGCAGAGTAAAAACTTGTTTATGAAACAGCATCTCGCGGTGAATGTATCAATTCATCAATTATTACACCCGGGATTTGCGGATCGGCTTTATGCGATTTGTCGCCAATTTGATGTTTCACCCACTAATTTGGAATTGGAAATTACTGAAGGTGGTTTGGCACATCAACCGGATGCCATCACAACCACATTGAGACAATTACAAGAATTTGGCTTTAGTCTGGCCATTGATGATTTTGGCACAGATTATTCATCGTTAGGCCGACTAAAATCGTTCCATGTGGATTTGCTTAAAATAGATCGCAGTTTTGTAAGAGACATGACGTTTGATCCTGATGATGCGGCGTTGGCAAAAGCCATTATTGAATTAGCAAAAGCGTTGAGTTTAACTACGCTGGCTGAAGGCATAGAAACTGAGGAACAATTTCAATTATTAAGAAAATATCATTGTGCCCGTGGCCAGGGCTATCTATTTGGGAAACCGATGTCGGTCGATGATTTTGAAGAACATTGCGGATGGTCGGTTGTCAACAGTTCTTATGCATAGCATGATTCAGGCTTGGAATTTAAAACACGCTCTCAGAGTGAGGTTATGAACTGATCCAAGAATTACAAGAAGCACCCGAAAAATTCTATGGCTTTTCTTCTTTTAATATCCATTGTTTGTTTATTTCTAAAAATTTTACTGCAAACTCTATTGCAGTTTCGGTAAATGGGGTTGCTTGCCGGCAAGCATAGCGATTAGTTCAGATTTTGTCACATCAGTAATATTCAAAGTCTGCCGTTCAACTCAAACGTTTGGGTAACGGCAGGAACCAAAGAAATTAAGATTATAAAGGCGTGACGTTTTCCGCTTGTGGGCCTTTTGCGCCCGAAGTCACCTCCATTGTTACACGCTGACCTTCTTTCAAGGTTTTGCGACCACTGCCCTGAATAGTGCTGAAATGTACAAAAACATCTTTACCGCCTTTCTGTTCAATGAAGCCGAAGCCTTTGTCATCATTGAACCACTTTACTGTTCCTTCTACTAGTGCTGCCATATCTCTCTCTTACTTTAAAAACCATTTCTGGCGTGTTATAGGGTCGTTTAATTACCTTTCTGATAATTAAAACCATTATATAGTATAAAAACTGCTGGACTTAATGGCTGCACCACAAATTTTTAGTAGCATTCGACCTTAGAAGTCAAACAGGTCACCAAGTCGAAGCAAAGTGGCTTAAGCCGTGACTCCGTGACCCGTTCGCGCATACCCAGACCCGGCTTAAAGTGAATGACGTCGTTTAGGCATTGGCAGCTCTGCTCATGTCTTTACTCAGTGAAATCCGCTAATTTAAATAGTTAATCTACGGTTCTGATGAAAGTAACGATGTTACCTGGTATCGACTGGCAAATGAAGTAAGCTGTCTAACGAAATTATTTTCAATGCCGTGCTGCCCGTTTTCGCCATGAAAATTGCTGCGAAATGATGAAAATGGTAGCGCATTTGACATAATCTCGGTTGCAACTTCGATAGCTTCCGGTGTGTCGGTATCGATAAATCGCGCCGTTTCAGAGTGATCTGGATCATAGAACACTGTTGATTTAGCCTCTATGCCTGGCATTTTGATAGTTGGATGATCTGACCAAGCTAGTCGAGCAATAAGCTGTAACTGTCCCTTGCAACCGGGTGGAGTTTTAAAAGCCCAAATAACATCTGGGCTTCGCTCCTTAAACGAATCTAGTTTGCCACGATTGGATTTTAGCCAACCGATGCGGCCTTCATTCAAGTCGGCTTCGAAATTTTTCCAATAGTAAAAAACGTCCATAGATCTTCCGCTAAGTTTTAAGAAATGCACTTTTCCGCAATTTGGGATTTAGCAACATTTCAGGTGTAAAGCAACTTTTAAATTATTTGTTGTCAATTTCGTATATCAATATTCATTTTGTTGATACAAATATCGCTGAAACCCTATAAACACCTTGCCAATTTCATCCGGCTTACCCAAATCCGCCACTGCATCGGCAATGGAATTGTGATACTTCAACTGCAGCAAGGTTTTCAGTTTAGTCGGTTCCAGCTCTTCCACACCGACTTGCACATAATGCGATAGTACGAACTCCAGGAATGCCTGCTGCTTGTAGTTGAAATGCGAATTGATTTCAGCTCTGGCTTGCACTGCACGTTGTTCGCGAGTGATCGGGGTCAAGGCATAGGCAATGTGAGCCAGTACATCGAACAGATCGCTTTTTTCCGCGTCGATGATTTTCTGCATTCCCTCCAGTTGATCCTTGCCGAAGCCGTTTTCAGCTAATCCTTCCAGCAATTTCTTGCGGGTGTCCGGTGAACTCCACAAAGTACGCAAATCTTCTTCGTCCTTGAAAAACTCCGGCAATTTTCCGAACAATGCTTCCATGAATTGCGCCGCCGACATGGGCGCACCATCGGGGTGCCAGAAGCTGGTGGCCATCATGTGCTGAATGGTGCGTTCCTTGCCGTCGGCCAGTTTGACCTTGACCTTCTTTTTGCAGACACAAGGACGTTGGTGGCATTTCTCACAAGGTTCAGGTTCGCATCCACAAGGTTGTTTGCCGCAAACTGGACAGGGTTCAGGCAGAGGCTTTTCGCATTGGCATGGATAGCTGCCGCATTTTGGGCAGACTTCGGGTTCGACCGGTTCGCCGTCCCATTCAGGATCATTGAAGTGATGGTGTGCCCTAACGAAATCGTAAATAGTGAAGTAGTCCTTGCCGTCGTAAAGCCGAGTGCCGCGTCCGATGATCTGCTTGAATTCGATCATGGAGTTGATGGGTCTAAGTAATACGATATTGCGGACATTGCAAGCATCGACTCCGGTGGAAAGCTTTTGCGAAGTGGTCAGAATGGTTGGAATGCTTTTTTCGTTGTCCTGAAAGTCGCGTAGCCATTGCTCGCCGAACGCACTATCGTCGGCGGTGACACGTTGGCAATAGTTGGGATCGCTACTGGTTTTGACCTGATTGATCAAATCGCGAATCAGCAAGGCATGGGCTTGGTTGGCGCAGAACACGATGGTTTTTTCGCGTTGGTCGATTTGCGACATGAAGATTTCGACCCGCTTTTTCTCCCGTTCCTTGATTTCGATGATCTTGTTGAAATCCTTTTCCTCATAGCGCTTTCCGGCTTCAATTTCGCCTTCCACGACCATATCGTCGGAGGTGAACACATAGTCGTCCATCGTGGTGGCAATCTGCTTGACCCGGAATGGAGTCAGAAAGCCATCGTTGATGCCGTCTTTCAGGGAGTAGATGAAGACCGGTTCGCCGAAATAAGCATAGGTGTCTACATTGTCCTTGCGTTTGGGTGTAGCGGTCAGACCCAACTGAACAGCGGGAGAAAAATACTCCAAAATGCCGCGCCAGTTACTTTCGTCGTTGGCGCCGCCCCGGTGACATTCGTCGATGACTACAAAATCGAAGAAATCCGGCGGGTATTCGCCAAAGTACGGTGATGGGTGGCCGTTTTTGGGTAGGCCGCTCATGAACGTCTGGAAAATGGTAAAGAACAGGTTGCCGTTTTTGGGTACCTTGCCTTTTTTGCGGATGTCGGCTGGATCAATGCGCACCAAGGCATCTTCTGGAAAAGCGGAAAAAGCATTGTAGGCTTGATCGGCCAGAATGTTGCGATCAGCCAGAAACAAGATGCGCGGTCTGCGTGACGGTTCGCTTTCGGATTTCCAGTCGTTCAGGTTCCAACGGCTTTGAAACAGTTTCCAGGCCAATTGAAAGGCAATGAAGGTTTTGCCGGTACCCGTCGCCAATGTCAGCAAGATACGTTCGCGGCCATCGGCAATGGCTTGAAGCACTCGATCGATGGCAATATCTTGATAGTAACGGCTTTGAAAATAACCGCCACGATCTTCAAACGGAATAGCCGAGAATCGATTGCGCCAGGCATTTTCCACTGCAAAGGTACGGTTCCACAGTTCTTCCGGGGTTGGAAATTCAACAATTTCACCTTCAGCACCGCTTTCCATATCGATACCGTAAATGCCTTGACCGTTGCTGGAATAGGTGAAACGAATCGCAAGTTTTCCGGCATAGTCCTTAGCTTGTCCAACACCTTCAGTCAGCGGTTTGTCCCAGGCTTTGGCTTTAACCACCGCCAATTTGGTATTGCGATACTCCAGAACATAGTCGGCGGTTAATGCTTTGCCACGTTTGCCGTGTCCTTCAATCCTGCCTAACGTAATTGGATATTCCCGACGAATTCGACTACCATCAACGACACCCCACCCAGCCTCAGCTAATGCTGGGTCAATGTATTCGGCTCGGGTTTCGGCTTCGTTCATGGCAATCCTTTTTCTTTATCCCTATCGGAAAATCTGGTTAGAGCGTTTGATATATTCGATAAAACTCATGCAAGGGACGGAAACTCCCTTCATATCACAAACTGCCGGAATCTTCTTCTTGGAAGGCTCCTTTGGTAGAGTAGGTTGACGCTCTTCATCAGTAACTAATTCGCCACTATGATTTCTTGCCGTAGCAATGATAAGCAAATCGTTTTCCCCAACTCCTTTGCTGTGATAATTGTCGTTGACAATTCCAAGCAAGCCTTTAATGCGCATGGCATCCAGTAAAATTGCATTACTGATTTCGAGCTTAACCAAAGAATTGCTTTTGATCCATTCCCCACAATCTGGCGACTTATCGCAAACTTCGTCATAGGCGACGCCGGGCATTACTAATTTGTTTTCTTCTATTTGCTTAGCTATCCAATCCCATAAGCCTGGAAATTGATACGCAGGATAATTATCCCATGCGTAGATCATAGATGACGCATCAAAAACCAGCATAGTGCCGTTCTAAATTATGCAGGTCATTGATCTTAAGGTTGTCCAAATAGGTACTCGCCTTGGCTAACGTAATCTGTTTAGCATTTAATGCATCCAGAACCGTTCGGACAAATGTATCACCGAATACATGCTTTGGCTCTCGATGCCGGTATTGCCTATTGCCCCCCTCTTTTATAATCGCTACAGACTGCGTCCGCCATTGACGGTACGCTGTATAATGATCTTGCGGTAGACGGCCAACATCCAACAGTCTGCGTAAAATGACCTCGGAACTTATGCCCCATGCTTTTCGCTCAGGTTCGAGCCATACATCGTATTGAGATACGTCGTCAGGCCGAGCAAAATCGCTTATGCTTGTCAAAAAAACATCTGGGACCAATAAAGTTCCGGCAAAAGCATTAGCATCACGCTCTCTGCCTTCGTGGGACTGCATGTCTTGTTCATCATCAATAGAACTGGTTTTGTGCAATAGTAAATGACCTAGTTCATGCATAAGCGTAAAAGACTGCTGGGTATCCCAAGCAAGTTTCTTGATGACAATTACAGGACATATAGGATCGTAAAGCGTGAAACCAAGTATGGGGTTTTCCTTCGCAATCTGCCAGCTACCGCTATAACCATTACTACGAAATACCAATACGCCTCGAGCTTCCAGTGCTGTGCGATATGTATCAAAGCTGTTTGTATCTGCCAAACCTAACCATTGGCGAGCAATTGCAGCCACCTCACGAGGGTTTTGCATAGGTATATTTGGCGGACTAAACCAAGGCCGATCAGTATCATCCAAGTCTTCACGCAGACTTAAATAAACCGCTCTCTGTTTTTCAACACGTTCGATTAGTGCCTTGAGTTTTGTGGACAATTCAGGCTTTTGGTTAGCAAGTGTACGAAATTGTGGGGTATGAGCATTAGACTCGTCAACCGGAGCAGTTTCCAGAAAAAAAAGGACCCCTCGACCAAAATGATCGGCAATCTTGCGCAACTGGTTGAACGTCAAACCATGCTCGCCGGCCATCACAAGTTCCAGGCTGTTCCGCGCAATACCAAGTTCGGACGCAAGCTGGTCTACTGTCATGCCATGATCGGCACAACACCACTGTATGCGTTCGGGATTGATAGACTGTATGCGTTCCATAAGGCTCATTATATTGGCTGGAGTTTAACCTGACCAGACAATCTATTTTTCAGTCATAAAAGCGCAGAGATTATCTCCCTGTTTGTTTAATTACAGTGCCCCTGAAAATGCTGATGCAAAAAGGATTTTTTTAGCTCATCGAGCGCAAATATTTTCTTTTGGTGGATGGATTCAAGGTTATGGGTTTTTATAACCAATGAGTCTAAAGATGCAATTAAGCCTCTTTGTAAATCCACCGTAGGCCAAGAGATCTTGATTGGTGGCTAAGCTGAAAACCGGTCGACCTTGGCTGATAACGATCCGGATCAACAAAGCCGGAGCGCCGGTTTTGCTCAGGAAACCGCTGATCCAGACATTTGTGTCTATAACAACGGTGAACCCTGAGTCTTCAACTTTCATCGGCCAGCAATTGTTCAAGAATTTCCGGCGACATTCCAGCCTTTTCCGCCGCGTCGGCGGTTTCCTGTATGGTTTGCAGCAAACGGTTGGCGTAGTACTCGCGCATGGCTTCGTAATCCTCGGCACTGACCATCACGCCGACCACTCGGTCGTGACGAGTCACCCGCACCGGTTCACGCTGGACGATGTCGAGGAATTCGCCAAAATGGGTTTTGGCTTCGTTGGCGGTGAAAGTTTGCACGGAGACCTCCTAAAAATGGTGGCTTATTACGGCTAATTTAGTTCAAATCGTTCGATTAGGTCAAGCTGAGCGTTCTCGGTTCCAACTACTGCCTTCAACGACACTCCAACCAGCCGCCGGAAACGCGGGATTGGTTTATTCGGCGCTGGTTTCGGCTTCGTTCATGACGATTTCCTTATGTCTAAAGCTGTCCGGTGAAGGCTTGGTGTAGTAGGGATTTTTTTAGGTTATCGAGAGAGGTACTTTTCTGCTGGTAAATAGCCTCAAGGCGTTGGGTTTCTACTAGCATCATATCTAACTTTGTAACAATCTCTTTCTGTTCGGCTATTTTTTTTGGATATTCAATATTGAAATCTTGAATTTGAGCCTTGGTAATTGCTTGCCTAGTTGCTCCCCCCTCTGATCCTGTTTGCAGCAATTGATTCTTGTAGTTTTTTGAAACAAGAAGATAGTGCAGAAATTCAGAGTCTAGAGTGCCTGCAATTGGTCTAATAACCGATACGTGCTGGTTCACTCTAGCGGGAAGCACCTCTTCTGGAACAATGCAGCATCTAGCCACGGATGCCCCAGTAATGTTTAAAAGAACATCTCCTGTCTGAATTTCGACATTTGATAACTCATTGGCTTGAACATCATCAATGAAAGCTAGCTTGCGATATTTGAAACCAAAGTCATGAACATTTAAACTTCGGATAAGTGAAATTCCTTCTGTTTTGTATGATTCTTCGCCACCGCGCGGTGTAGCTCTACTTCCTATCTTTGTGGTTAAAGCATTCAGTCTGTTTTTAACCCAACCCTCACCACGTTGACTAAAAACCGCTTCTAAATGGCTTTCAAACAAAGCGCGGGCATTTTTCTGGTTCTTTTCGGCATTGGCTTTGGCGGTAGCGATGCTGTCAAATGCTTCGTCGAGGATGGCGACGATGCGGTGTTGATCTGAAATTGGTGGAACTGGAACACCAACCTCTTTGAGCTTGCCACCTGATAGCTCCTTAAAAGTTGCTCCTGTACCGAGATCGTTTAGTAACGAAACAATGCTCGTAAGATAGTAGAAAAGAAATTTGTAATTGACTCCTATACTTGGAATCAAGCCTTTGCAACCTTGATTCGTAGCCATTGACTCGGTATTGATGACCAAGTGTCCTATTGGTGCACGGGAAGACAAGATGACGGAGTAAGGTGGTAGTAATTGCGCCGAGCTGTTTCGAAGCCCTTCGTCTGTGATAGCTCGACTGGTTTCACCAATATAAGGACTGCTTCGCTTTCCCATTTCAGCAGGTGTAATCCATTGATGAGAACCATCCCAGTACTCTGGAATTCCAGTTTTAGGTGTTCCTCCATTGACAACTTCGCAGACCTCGCCAATGGTCTTGTTTTGCCATTCAGCCTTCACAACAATTCCCGAATTCTAGTCAACACCTCAGCACTTTCGGCATCCAGCTCGGCAATCTCGTCCATAATGGCCTGCGGACTACGGAGAACAATTTCCTCACCACCATCGGGATTCTTAACAGACAAATCAAATGTTGAAGAGTCAATGCCAGTCGTATCCAAACTCCAGCTTTTCGGCGAATCGGCAAAAGTCTTCTGCAATTCAACAAATTCAGCCAAATCAGCATCGTTGAGCGGGTTGGTTTTGCCCATATTCCGACCGGGATCAAGCTGGTAGTACCAAACCTTACGGGTCGGCGAACCCTTCTCAAAGAATAGAACAACGGTCTTGACGCCAGCCCCAAGGAAGGTGCCTCCGGGACAATCCAGCACGGTATGCAGGTTGCAGCTTTCCAGCAGTAGTTTGCGCAAGCTGACCGAAGCATTGTCGGTATTGGAAAGAAATGTGTTCTTGATGACTACACCTGCCCGGCCACCGGCTTTGAGCATCTTGATGAAGTGCTGCAAAAACAAAAAGGCAGTTTCCCCGGTACGAATCGGAAAATTTTGCTGAACTTCCTTACGTTCCTTGCCGCCGAACGGTGGATTTGCCAATATGACATCCACACGATCCTTGTCCTGAATGTCGGACAGATTTTCGGCCAAGGTGTTTGTATGGACGATATTCGGTGCTTCGATGCCATGCAGAATCATGTTCATGATGGCAATGACGTAAGCCAGAGACTTCTTTTCCTTACCGTAGAAACTGCGGGTTTGCAGGATGTCCAGATCAGAAGTAGTCAGATTGGGCTGATTTTTCAGGTAGTCGAAGGCTTCGCACAAGAAGCCCGCAGAACCGACTGCACCATCGTAAATACGTTCGCCGACTCTCGGCTTGGTGACTTGAACAATGGCACGAATCAAAGGACGTGGGGTGTAATACTCTCCGCCGTTCCGTCCGGCATTGCCCATGTTTTTGATCTTGGCTTCGTACAGGTGCGACAACTCATGTTTTTCGCTTTGAGAACGGAAACGCAGTTCGTCGATGTGATCGATGATTTCCCGTAGGTTGTAGCCGCTGTGAATTTTGTTCTTGATCTCGCCGAAGATTTCGCCGATCTTGTATTCGATAGTGTTGGGACCATCCGCACGTTGTTTGAAGCCATGCAGATAGGGAAACAGCTTGCGATCAACAAAGTCGCGTAAGTCGTCTCCGGTCAGTGCCTTGTTGTGGTCAAGCTTTCCGTCAGCTGTTTTGGGTGCGGCCCAACTTTCCCAACGGTAAAGTTCGTCCAGAATGAAGCTATATTTACGGCCTTCCAATTCGGCTTCCATTGCCTTGTCCTGCTCCAAACTGTCCAAATACTTGAGGAAGAGTAGCCAGGATGTTTGTTCGGTGTAATCAAGTTCGGTTGTGCAACCTGCCTCTTTCCAAAGCACATCGTCGATATTTTTGAAAGCTTGTTCGAACATTGAGTCCTTTCTGTTTTGAGTTGCGGTTGCCGTAACTGACGTAAAGGTTGAATTGTACAGCGACAACCAAAGATTGCCTAGAAAGACACTAACAACGTCAGTTTTCTGCATCCACACCAACAACCCATCCCCAGGCAAAACCCGATACAGAACCCAACCGAACCAGTCCGTTCCATAGCCACGTTTCTTCCGGGCAAAAAAAAGGCCTGCATCGCTGCAAGCCCTTTAATTTTGGCTCCCCCGGACGGGCTCGAACCGCCGACCTAGTGATTAACAGTCACCCGCTCTACCGACTGAGCTACAGGGGAATAATTTTTTAGATATGGCGCGCCTGGAGAGATTCGAACTCCCGACCGCTCGGTTCGTAGCCGAGTACTCTATCCAGCTGAGCTACAGGCGCTTATCTGAGCCGTTTATTATTCTATATTATTATATTTGTGTCAAGCCAATTTAAATTTTATATGGCGGAGAGAGAGGGATTCGAACCCTCGATGGGCTTATGACCCATACTCCCTTAGCAGGGGAGCGCCTTCGGCCTCTCGGCCATCTCTCCAAATTCTTTGCGGATCAAGCTCCAGAACCAGCTTCGGACTGCTCTTTCTTGATTCTTTCGTATATTTCTTCTCTATGTACAGATACGTCTTTCGGAGCGTTAACACCTATTCGAACCTGATTCCCTTTCACCCCAAGAACAGTAACCGTTACTTCGTCACCAATCATTAGAGTTTCCCCCACTCTACGAGTCAAGATAAGCATAACTTCTCCCTAATATTCTAAAGCGCTTCGTTCTGCGACGAGCAGAACGGGAATTTTATTCTTTTTTTATTAAAAAGGGAAGTTTATTTACACTAAATTGTAACAAACGCCCTTTTATATCCCAAACACCAGCGTCATTAAGCCGCAGGCGTATTATCGCCTGATTTGCCTATAAACCACAACTCCAACATCATCAATATCCAAATCAATTCGCCGTAATAGGCCGCGTGTACGCTTTGATGCATGGTAATGGCATGATCCAGAAATTCGGGCTTAAAAAAATTCCGCTTTTTTAATGAGGAGATAGCATCGTAAGCCAGATTTTTTAAGGGCTGATGATCTTTTAGCCAAACGCCGAACGGCAAGCCAAAACCATGTTTGGACTTATTGATAATTTGCTCCGGCAAGAAATCGGACATGGCTTGTTTGTAAAACCAGCGCAATTTTTGACCTTTCAATTTGCTGGCTGAGGGAATTCGGCAGGCTAGCTCGACTATGCGTTGGTCCAGTAACGGATAGAATACTTCAACGCCTGCCATTTCGCACATTCTGTTGACCTTGACCAAGTCGTTATCGTGCAAGGTGGTTTTCCAGTCCATATATAACATGCGATTTAAAGTACTGGCATTTTTCGGCCTTTGGTAGCTTTCCCTGAGTAGCCGCAAAGGCTGTGCCGTGTCGATTTGCGCTAGAAAGTCGGCATTAAAGACTTCGGCTGCCGCATGGCGATGCAGAAAATTATAGTCTTGCAGCCGATCAGGCATCAATGCTTTAGCCTGTTCGATGTAACGGCTCGCTTTGAATGGAATTTTTTGTTTTGCCACCGCAGCCGGCAAATGAGTTAGACAGGCTTCAAGACCACCCGATACAAACCCCGGCAAGCGATGATAATAGTCGAACAGTATTTGCTTGGCGTAGCGATCGTTACCGGCAAAAATTTCGTCGCCGCCATCACCGGCCAACAAACGGTTAACGCCATTTTCTTTAGCCAGTTTTGCGCAATAGTATGCCGCCAAAGCCGAGGAATTACCGAACGGCTCATCATAATAGGCGGCTATGGCGGATACGGCGTTAACGGTATCTTCCGGCGTAACGTAGTATTCATGCTGCCGGGTATTGAAATGCTTGACGGCGATATTGGCATATTCGATTTCATTATAGCCTTCGACCGGAAAACCCATTGAAAAGGTTTTTGCCTTGCCTGGAAACACTTTCGCCAAGGCCCCAGCCACACTGGAGCTATCCAGTCCGCCACTTAGAAATGCACCGGTATTATCTTCTGTGTCTACCATGCGTTGGACGGCTGCAATCAAATGCTCCTGCAACTCGCGGCCGGCCTGTTGCAAACTGCCTGACAAATGCTCTTCGAATACCGGCTGCCAATATCGCTCTACCGATACCTGCCGGTTTTGATACAGCAGATATTGCCCGCCTTCCAGCTTTTTGACCTGCTGATAAATGGTATTGGGACTTGGACAATGATGAAAATAGACATAATCGTAAATGCTTTGCGGCGCAATGGCATTGCTGACATCGGGATGGCGTACTACAAAATCGGCACTGGAACCGAAAACCAAACCGTTCGCGGTTTCTGCATAGTAAATGTTGCTGAGACCGATGGGATCGGTTGCCAACAGCAGTTTTTGTTGCTCGGCATCAATGATCAGCAAGGCTACCGGATCTGTATGTCCGCCTAAAAAACGCTCACCCTGCTCACGGTAAGCAGTCAGCAAAGTCTGTAGGCGTTCGGGTTGCCAGCCGGGTTGAGCCGCCAAAATTATGCAACCGTCGCTTTGCCTGACGGCATCGTTGCGGGCTGTCAACGTATAACCTTTACCGCTCAATGCGTTTAACGAAGCGTCTGCGGTTATTTTGTTCAGCAGGCTAAGCGCCTGCCCCGCCTGAAGATCAGGCCCTATCCATCCTGCAAATTTTGTCATGATTAATCCGGTTGTTGGTTATGGTTTGACATGACTGATCACATACCTGAATTTACCCGAACTTTCCTTGGGGATTTCGTTGACATATTCGATATCTATCTTAACTTCTTGTCCCAGGCGTTTTTTAAATTCGACGATAATTCTTTCTTCGGCTGACTGTTGATAAGTTGAGCCTTTGACGATTTGCACCACGATCTGCTGCAAACTATGCTGCGTAACCTTGAAGGATTTAACCCCCGCAAGATCGCGTAATACATAGATCAATGCCAGACCGTGCAATACCGTACCGTCGTGAGCGACAACAAAATCGGTACTCCGGCCTTGTATCTCTTCCAACAACGGCAGTCCGCGACCGCAAGCACAAATTTTATCGGATAAAATACCCATATCGCCTGTGCGATAACGGATAAAGGGGAAATCGCGGGTCGCCATATGCGTGACGACGATTTCTCCCAGTTCGCCAACAGGCAGCACCCTGCCCTGTTGATCGATAATCTCGACGATAATATCTTCGGCTGTAATATGCATGCCGCCGTGCGGACATTGGTGAGCGATGAATCCGGCATCGCGACCGCCGTAGCCATTCGCCACCGGACAGCCGAAAATTCTTTGAATGGTTTCGCGTTGATGATCGTAAAGACGTTCGGAAGTGACAAAAGCCACCTTAATCCCAAGATTATCGAGGACAATGCCTTTTTTTTCGGCAGATACCGCTATATGCGCCAGCGCGGACGGATAGCCGAATAACATTTTGGGACGGATACTCTGAATTTTTCGGATAAAACCATCCACTTTTTCCGATGACATTTCGAATGCGGGTATCAGGTGGGTTCTGAGTAATTTATCGCGTAACAGCCGGATTTTGTCCTGGGAACCCAATTCAATCGGCGACCCCCAAATCACGGCTTCGGGATCGCCGATATCGACATCCCACCAGCGGGTCGCCCGCCATTTTGCCGCGACATCATGGCTAACCCGTTGTAAACCGATAAAGAATATCAACGGTTCACCGCTGGAGCCGCCCGTATTAAAACGCGCAAGCCCCTGGGCATCATCGGCTTTCATTTCATCCGAATGCGCTCTTATCTCGGGTTTGCCCAACAGCGGCAAGGCGCTTAATTGTTGCAAATTGTCGATTGCCGCCGGCTCAAAGCCTATTTCGGAAAACAACTGCCGGTAATAAGGGACATGCGTTTGCACATCGCAGAGAAAAGCCCTCAGGCTTTTTAATTGTAATGCTGCTATTTCCACGGGGGTAAGCCATTGGTTAAGCTCCATTTCCCGGCGAACTTTGACCGTACTGTGTTTCTTTAAGCATTCATGCAGTGGAAACAATATGCCTGAACAGAATGTTGTGTACAAATCTTTTGTCATAACGCTACCCGATAGTATGTGTCCAGCCATTGTTGTTTTACTACATCCCAGGCGTATTTTTTGACCTGTTTGATACCGTTCAAAACCAGTTTCTCATAAAGTATAGGATCTCTGATTAATTGTTCGACTTTGGCGGCCATCATGTCCGGACGGTTGACATCCACAAATAGCGCAGTTTCATGATCGGTGACAATATAAGGTATGCCGCCGACATTTGTGGTGACGACCGGCATGCCGATTGCCATGGCTTCCAACACGGAATTCGGCATATTATCGACTGTGGTAGGGTTCAACATAATGTCCGCATTGGCATATAAATCGACGATCTGTTGGGGATTTAACTTACCGGTAAACTCTATATTTTCTGCTAGTCCTTGCTCCGCAACCATTTCCAATAACTCAGCATGCCAATCGCCGCTACCTGCTATGATGAGTTTAATAGCCGGAAAACTCGGCTTTAGAATGCCTACAGCTTTGATAGCCATGTCAATGCCATAAATCTTTTCCAGATTCCGGGCAATCACTAACCGCGGCGCTTCGCTATTTTTCAAACGAGTTGACCCTTTAAAGGAAAACCGTTGAAAATCGACGATGTTCGGAATCACTTCCGCAGAAAAGCCAAAATTATTAAATACATTTTTTAAAAAGCCGGAGGGAACCACGACAACCGATACCTTTTTTAACGTCGGCGCAATCCATTTAATTGAAGCTTGAAAATACTTTTCAGCTTCCCCGCCTCTATAATTAACAATGACAGGTACGTTTTTAAGCCAGCCGATCCAAACGGCAGGTGCGGCATACAGTTGCCAGGACCAACCGGAGTTGGCCATGACATGCAGACAATCGAATTTCTTGACCGACTTCCAAAGCTGCCATATATACGGCAGCAATCTAAACACAGCTCTCACTCCACTTATATTTTCAATAAAGCGGCATGTATACGGCGCATTGGTCTGCAATATCGCCACATCAACACCTTCTTCCTTAAGCAAGCTGGCTAGTTGATTGGTTTGATTTGCCATACCGCCGAAAGGCGGCGGCAACGGACCAACCAAACCCAGCTTTAAAGGTTTTATAGGTTTAATTTGCGAACTTTGCATAAACCACTTTATATCGATTTACACTTGCCTGCCAATTGCGCTCGCTCTCAACATAATGTCTACCCGCCTCACGGATGGCATTCCAGTTGGCTTGATCAGCCAACGCAGTCAACACCGTTTGCGCCAGGGACTCATGATCGCCAGCCTTGAACAGATAGCCCGTTTCCCGGTCGCGAATCAATTCGTGATGCCCGCCGACATCCGACGCGACCAACAAACGGCCTTGAGCCATAGCTTCCAAAGGCTTTAAAGGCGTAACCAGATCGGTTAAACGCATCGACAAACGCGGATAGACAAAAATATTGACCAGATTATAATAACGTTGCACCTGGTCGTGAGCAACCCTGCCGGTAAGCTGCACATATTCCTTTAGATCAAGGGCCGCAATCTTTTCAACTATCTGCTTTTGTTGCGGACCGCCGCCTACCAGTAACAGCCTGACTTCCGGCCTATGTTTTATAATAGCGGGCAAAGCATCCAGCAGCAGCAATAAGCCTTCATAAGCATAAAAAGAACCGATAAAACCAAGCACCGTCTTGCCATCGAGATGTAATTCCTTAAGTAAATCCGATTCGGCAGCAACGCCATAGCTGAACTTATCAATATCGACGGCATTAGGAATCACTGTGATTTTTTCAGCGGCAACGCCACGGCTGATAATATCGCTACGCAAGCCCTCGCAAATCGTAGTCACGGCATCCGCGTTTTTAAACACATAAGTTTCCAGCGCTTTGGTCATGCGATATCGCACACTGCCTTCCCGGGTGGTTCCATGATCAACTGCGGCATCCTCCCAAAAGGCGCGGCATTCGTAAACGAGAGGCAATTGATATTTACGGGCCATTTGCAACGCTGCCATACCGTTCAGCGCGGGTGAATGAGCATGGAGAATATCGGGTTTTATTTGCGGTATGATTTCATCCAAGCGTTGCGCTAAAGTTCTCACTATCGCCCACTGATTAAAAACAGGCAATTTTGCAGACAACCCTTGCGGCGCGGCAGAACGGTAAAACGTCAGTCCATCGACAGTTTCAACATCGGCCTTGGAACCCTGATGCTTGGCTGAGGTGACATGATATGTGTCCCATCCCAACTTACGTTGCTGTTCGATAATAGCACGAGTACGAAAGGTGTAACCGCTATGCAAAGGAATGGAGTGATCGAGAATATGTAGGATTTTCATCTGGTTAACAATTTCAGTCTCTGATACATGACGCCCTGTTTTCCTCAACATAACGCCTAAGGTTAAGTTATTGTATCAATTCAGCTATAGCAAACATACTTCAAATTTCGGTTGGCGAGATTTGGCGCCGGGAAATTCGCATGAATTTAGGTGGCTGAGCGAAGTTTAACATCCAAGATGACTTTAGAATGCCGCCAAATAAGGAGAGACCATCGTTCGGAATTAATGCGCACGCTACCGTTTAGGTAGGGCAAAACCACCCCACATTAATACTGAAAGTTAACAATTATTTTTGATTTTTACCCGCCAATCGCAGCCAGGCTTTTCTCGACAGATGCGGAATCAATAATCTGAGCGGCATTTTCAGATAATGCGAACGTATATACAATAACCAACGCACAAAGGCAGACCAACTATCATCACAACTAGGGTGCATAGGCATCAGCGCCCTAAGAAACAAAAAGTCCATTATGCCGTTTACGGCAGTTCCGGAAGCATATACAGTTGACTCTCTAACTATTTGCTCAGGAACCGGTGTTTCCAGGATTTTAACCATAAAGCGTAATGCATAAAATAAAGGCTCACCCATACCCAACTGGCCGGCACGGTCTAACAATTTTTGCCAAAAATAGCTATCGTTGCCACCAAACTCCCGGCATAACAAATCCATATCGCTTAAATCGCGCAAACCGTTTTCAAATTCCCCGCCCCAAAATAAATGGCTTGCACTATGCAGAACCATGTCTGCCGGAGCCAGATGCCAATAAGTGCTTCCGGGAATATTTACCGCCGCTTTCAACAGTAATTCGGCATCCGGGCAGAGCGCGCAGGTTTGAGGAAGAATATTATGGTGAATATCCAGCGAGGTGCCACGTTCTATATGCCGCATGGGCGGCAATTCATGCATCCAGCGTTCATAATAGTTTTGGTCGTAACTATCCATCTTTTCCGGGAGCCAACCGCTCCATTTCAACACCTCCTTAACCTCGTTCAATTGCGATTTAGGTACCAGAATATCAATATCGCTAAAAACCCGGCCCAGGCTGGCGTTTAAATTGGCTGCCGAGTAAGCGGTGCCCTTTAACAAAATCAAAGGCAGTTGGAGTTGCTCGAAAGCCTGCCGCAAATTATACAATTCCCAATCCACAATCCGTTTTTGGGATACCCAGAATTTTTCGGCTGAATGAAAATGTGGAATCACATAATCAGGCACATCGAAACAGCCGAATTTACTCTGATAAAAAGCTAGCCTGGGCAGTAAGCCGGATGCCCTAGCCTGCCATAACAACAACTCCCATTCTTCTGGGGTAAGTTGGTCGGCTGTTTTGCTAAAAACCAGCTTTTTGATTAACAATCTTGACTGCTTTTTAGGTACGTAGCGCATCGTCCAGCAATTCCTCGAAACAGGCTGACGCCAGATCGAAATCCCCGTTGTAAACAAAATCGTAAACGCGACACCCTTCCACCATATTTGCCAGAACGTCGAAACCCTCCGCCCCCAACTCGCTATAATTGAAAGCCATATCGGCCAATTTCATAAAGCCGTCGGCTTTGGTTAAAGATGTCAATTGCAAATCGGCATTTTGCTGAAATTTAGGAAAAATCACCAGACAGGGTGAGGCTGTTTCATCTGCTCTGGCAACGGCGGCAGCAGGCGGCCTCATCAGACTAACCGATCCTTTTAGGGTGTCGTGCACCACAGGGCTGAATTCATTGCCGGGGTAAGCACCGGCAATCAGCTTGATCGATTGATTTTTTAGACTGACGGGACGCGGCACCGGGAAAATTTTGCCGCTTACACAATCGATCAAGGTCAATTCATCGGATAGCAGCCGCCAGCCCCGATTAATCAAAGCGGCGCATAACGTGCTTTTACCGGAACCAGGAGAACCCGGCATAATCAATGCTTTACCGTGTTTTTCAATAACGGCGGCATGAATGATCAAATATTGCAAGGAATGCGTAGCGATGCACCAATTTAAGCCCCATTCGAAAAATGGCAATGCTTGTGCATCGGGTAAAGGTTTAAAGGGCTGCATTTGGTCGACAACAAACAACGCCTGTTTATGAAAATATCGGCGCACACCGAACGGACGAAACACCCGCACATAATAATCGCAAAAATGACTAGGTGCGAGTCGAGGATAATCCTCATAAAGTTGAATAATGCCTTGATGAACGGCATTAATATCAGATTGTATCCGTACTGAAAATGGACCGATTTTTAGGGCAAAATGCCCAACGGACAATAAACGTTGTGCAGAATTGTGCAAAATTCAAGTCTATTAGACAAATTTAAGCAGATGCAAGTTAGCCAAAGACTCGATAAAAGGCTCTAAGGTTATTAGATCTAGACGTTCAGCGCCGAATTTATTAAACTCATCAAGAAATTGCTCGGCTACGAAAATCTGATCGGGTCTATGCCAAATCAAACCAAAAACATCAGCCATAACACCGGTAAAGCAATGTGTCCTACCATCCCCACCGCTGTAAACCAGCCATTGGTTTTCTAGCTGTCTGGCTGCGATGGGAAAATTCCTGTGCAGTAACCACTGCTTATTTTGCATCACTCAGGCTACAAGCCTAACCAGCACACATTGCAACGAGAAAACTTCCTGCCACTGCTTGAGTAATTTTACCGCCGAGCACAGTTCCATTACTGAGGGTAACACTGGTACCACTTTGGTAATAATTATAGACTTTAATGATATCAGCAGAATTTAAATTATATTCAAGCAGAAAAGCTGTGGTTTGGAAATAATCGACTATAGCGCAATACAGGTCGTCGGGCTTAGAGAGCGCAGGGAGAGATTTAGAAGTATTTCCTTTCAAAACATCGCCAACTGTAAGGTAGCTTGAATATGCGCTTGACGGGTTAAAACCTAAGCCGCCTCCCCCGCTGCGTATGTTTTGGCTTAAATGTGCGTTGCTCAGCGATAAACTAGCTCCTGGTGTGCCGGTAGGACATGAACCAGTGACACGAGTCGATGATTGATTCCCTGAAAGCTGACCGCTCAGAGTGCAAAGATAGGGTGTAGCACCTAACGCCGTTTTGCTGGTGAGACTCATGATAACAGGCGCAATAACGCCAGCTTTTGCAAACGAACGACGAGCCTTATTAACGGTTGCACCGGCATTCTGACTTTCGTTTGATTTATCTAGATTTCGATTTTCCATATTCATCCCGCCTTACCTTAAAAAAAAATTAAAAACTGTTTAGTAATGTAACAAAATTTATAACTTGGTATATTGCCCTGAGGTACAATAACAGTTAACAGATGACATTATTATTAATATTAATCAAGATTGTTTCGCAAAAAGGCTTCGAACATCAACAAGGACCATATCGGTGCGCTGTAGTCGCGTAATCCCGCAGAATGATGATTGACCATCTGCCGTAAAAACGAGACATCAAACCAGCCGGTTTTTTGTAGCGTGTCGCCCAATAAGGCTTGCTCCACCCTTTGTTTTAAAGGCCCTCTGAACCAACTGCTCAAAGGAACAGCAAATCCCATTTTAGGTCTATATAGTATATCATTAGGCAAATACGGTTCCAAGGCTTTTTTAAACACGTATTTACCTTCCCGGCCATGTAATTTTAGATCGGGCGGTAAAGTCGCCATCCATTCCACCAGCTTATAATCCAATAAAGGCACCCTTACCTCTAAGGCATGAGCCATGCTGGCCCTATCCACCTTGGTCAGAATATCACCGGCCAGATAGGTTTTCAAATCCAGATATTGCACCATGGACAAGGGATGTTCGGGGGCTTGACACTGATAACGGCGAAACACCTCAATCGCCTGATAACCTTGCAATTCGCTTTTTAGTTTATCGCTGAACAATTGCTTGCGCATCTCATTGGATATTAGCGATACGCTGTGAAAATAACCACCCATAGAATCGCGCCCTATCGATTCCAACGTCGTTTTGGCACGAAAAACCTTGGGCGCCCAGTCCAATTTCGGATAAACGTGGCCCAAAGTCGAAAACACTGGAACACGCAGGGCATCCGGCAACAGTCCGCGCATCCGCTCTTCGTAAGTATGCCAGCGATAGCGGCGGTACCCGGCCAGATTTTCATCGCCGCCATCACCGGACAAAACAACCGTCACTTGCTTTTTGGCCAGTTCGCAAACCCGATAAGTCGGTAGCGCAGAACTGTCGGCGTAGGGTTCGTCGTACAATCCGGAAAGCTGATCGATCAAACTAAAGTCATTAGGATCGACCTGCTCCACGCGATGCGCAGTATGATAGCGCTCGGCTACCTGAGCAGCGAATTGCGCTTCGTTAAACTTAGGGTCGCCAAAAGATATTGAGCAGGTATTAACCGGATCATTTGACAAACCGGCCATTAAAGCCACAACTCCGCTGGAATCGACACCACCGGATAAAAACGCGCCAAGCGGCACATCAGCCACCATTCGGATTTTAACGGCTTCCCGCAAGCGTTCTATTAACTCTTCACCGGCTTCTACACTATTTGCAGCAGAGCCGACCTGAAATTTAACATCCCAATATTGTCTGGGTTGCCAGTTTTTCTGTCCGCGTTTAATACTTAGACAATATCCGGGTTCCAACTTGTAAACGCCACGAAAAATGGTTTTAGGATCTGGGATATAACCAAAACCGAAATAGTCTTCAATAGCGGTGGCATCAATTTGCTTAGGCAATTGGGGATGCAGCTTCAGCGCTTTCAATTCGGATGAGAAAACGAATTGGCCATTAGCTAATTCAGCATAAAACAGCGGCTTGACACCTAACCGGTCACGCGCCAAAAACAAAGTCTGTTGCGGCCTATCCCAAATCGCAAAAGCAAACATGCCTCGCAAACGGTCAACACAGGACTCTCCCCATGCTTGCCAAGCATAAAGTATCACTTCGGTATCGCAATGGGTTTTAAAGCCATAACCCAAGCCTTCCAATTCCTGACGCAACTCGGGAAAATTGTATACTTCACCGTTATATGTCAAAACTGCTTGACGGTCCTGGCTGTGCATCGGCTGCTGACCGCTGGATAAATCGATAATCGATAATCGGCGATGGCCAAAACCCAATCCGGGCTCGATATGCAGCCCGCCTTCATCGGGACCGCGATGAAACTGGGACTCATTCATCCTTGAAAGCAAATCGCGGTCTATCTCACCGAAACCGTGAATATCGAAAATCCCTACTATGCCGCACATATTAAGTCCTCTCTCGGCTTATATATCGCCTGTCATAAAATTAATGATAGCGGGTAACCAAGCTATCGATTGAAAATTCAGATTGAATGCGACTACGCGCCGCTGCTCCAACTGTATACGCTTACGCTTAAGGTCCGCCAAATCCAACAAAGCTGTAGGCAACACCTTGATGTGTTCTTGCTCCATTAGTAAGCCGATTTAGCGTCAATCACCAGTTTGAGACATTAACAGATTCCATCAGCCAAAAGCAACCGGCATAACTTATCGCCGTTTTGCTGCCAACTGAACTCGGTTTGCACATAATGCCGATTCATGGTTGCGACCTGAAGAGGCTGTTGTAGAAAATCGGTAACCCGAGCAGCAAATTCATTTGGCTCATCGCTAATGGCGATTTGCAAACCGTCAGCAGCGGGTATGCCCTCCATCGCAGCGGTGGTTGCGACTACCACTTTAGCCATTGCCAAGGCTTCCAGCACTTTATTCTGAATGCCGCGGGCAATCCGCAACGGAGCAACCACTACTCCTGCATAGGCAACATAGGGCCTGACATCCTCAACCCGACCGGTAACAACGACAGCGCCATCATTTTCAGCCAGTTGCAACACCTCTTTAACCGGTTTGGAACCGACTATATAAAAATGCGCCGAAGGTCTGTGACTCTTGATAATTGGAAACACCTGTTCGGCAAACCATTTCACCGCATCGACATTCGCCCAATAATCCATCGCTCCGGTAAATACTATGGCTTCCTGATCGGCCGAAAATGGCGTAGCGTACCGTAAAAGGGGATCGAACCAGTCAGTGTCTACACCGTTATTAACAAATCCGATTCTATCGGCTTGTTCCGGGGCCAAAGTTTTAAACAAGTGTGCTTCTTGTTCGGAAACCAGTAAAGCAGCCGTAGCTAGAGACGCTATGCGCCTTTCGTATACTAAAAGTTTTTCAGCTTCCCTATTGTAAATCCACTTTGCAGGCCAAGACTTACTAAGCGCATATTGGCGCCACTTGTCGGAATCGACATCGACAAAATCCGCCACCAGATGCAAAGACGGATAGTTATCCAGGTATTGCGCCATTGGTGACGAAAAAATCAAGGCTCTGGTGATACCCTGCTCTTGTAGGGTATTATCGACCCAGGCTTGTAATTCTTGATTCCGGTAGTAGGGCAAACTTAAGGCCTCGCCGTCAAGTATGCCTTTCAAACTCATAATTTTTTGGAGTTTAGGATGTAAATCGATGAAACGGCACTCCCGGCAGTAGGAATGTAAGGCATCGATATATTGCTTGTCATCGGGATCATCGATAAAAGCCCCTAGATAAATTTCATATTGCTTAGCCAGAGCTTGCAAAAAATGAAAGGAACGTATCTTGTCGCCTTTATTGGGCGGATAAGGAATACGATGAACCAGATAAAGTAATTTCGGTAATCCTGTCATCACCCCAAATCCCTTGCCAGCCAGGGGCCTATCATCTGGCTTACGGAAAGCGGCAAGCGTTTCCAGGCCGCAATAAATAGACTGTATTTTGGATTAAGCGGATTAATTTCCGGTATGTGCTTGGCTTTGACCAAATCGACTTCGTAATACAAAGGTTCCGGCTCGAAACCCCAGTGCTTTTTGAACCGATAGGAGCCGGTATCGACTTTGCTGCGTCCGAAATCGAATATCCGGCAGCCCTTATCCACAGCACGCCGCATCACTTCCCAATACATGAAATCATTGCCTTTCAAATCGCGGGCTTCATCGGTGCCGCCACCATAGTAAGGCAATACCTCATCCTTAAAATAAAAGTTCATAACGCTGGCTATCAATCTGCCTTCCAGTTCGATCGTCAGAACTTCGCAACTTTCACCAAATATCTGCTTTAGAAGCTTGAAATATTTTTTAGGAAAAACCGGAGTTCCCAAATTTCTGACACTCTCCGAGTAAGCTCGGTAAAATCGTTCGACATCATTGTCAACAACACTGCTCAAACCCGCTTTTATGCCACTACGTACCATCGCGCGTTGCTTGCGGGGAATCGCATTCATGTTTTTTTCGACATCGGGGTCAAGTTCTTTTCTGAACGTGACATAGAGCTCCTTATGCGGCCAATCGGCGTGGCGTTGCACCCGGTTGCGTAACTCCAGGGCATCCACGCCTAGCTGAACGGCCAACTGCCGAGCTTGCACAGTTAAGGCTACAAAAGCTTCATCGTTGCTGGCAACAATTCCGCCATAAACACAAAATGCATTTGAAATCAGAGAATTGCCAAACAAGTGACTTTTGATATGCGTCAATGGCAAAATGCCGGATATTTCACCATCCTGCTCGGCATAATAGTAATAAGTATCATGCCCGAAAGCTTGCTTCATGACATCCCGCCAAGCCGATAAATGAAAAAAACTGCTATCGGTCCGAGCCGCGACATATTTGTCCCAGCGCTCAGCCTGGGCGGATTCAAGTAATTTAATCATGATTTTTGTTCAGACTGTCTGTTTGTTTAGGAAAACATTCTGCATCGTATCCCAAGCGAAATCATTCAACAGACTATTAAGACGATTAGGCATTCTTCCCAGATTCAGATAATGTCTGAAACGTGTTTTATAGTTCAAATTTTCTTGCCGAGGTTGCTCCGGGTCTATTTCCCAAGGATGGAAATAAAAGATTCCCGGCTGCCTCTCCTGACTATTAAGATACTGATATGCCCATTTCGAAATGAAATAAGGGTATAAACGAAAAAAACCGCCACCACCGCACGGCAAATTGCGTCCCAATAAATTTAAGGTACTTATCGGTATTTCCAGCAATCCTGGAGCGTTGTCCGGCCTAAAGGCAAAGCGAGGCGCGTCCGGCATGCCATATAAATCGTGCTTAACCGGATAGATGCTGGAACTATAGCGATAACCTTCTTCTTGCAAAATTTCCAAAGCCCACAGGTTTTTTGCGCCTATCGAATAACTGGCGGCACGATAACCGATAACGGACTGACCGCCGACATCTTCCAGAATTTGTCTGCTAATCCTCAAGTCTTGCCGAAACTGCTCAGGGGATTGTTCTGTTACCCGAATATGCTGATAACCATGGGAGGCCAACTCATGACCGCTATCCACGATCCGGCGAACAAGGGAAGGATAACGTTCAGCTACCCAGCCCAATGTAAAAAAAGTCGCTTTGACCTGGTGACTTTCGAATAAGTCAAGAATCTTGGAGGTGTTAAGTTTAACCCTATGCGGCAAAACGTCCCACTGATGACGATCGATATGAGATTCGAATGCAGAAACCTGGAAGTAATCCTCGACATCAACAGTCATCGCATTTATCACTGGCTGTGGTTTCATAATTTCACACAAAAATTAAGAGGGAAGGTAACGACGCAAAATTTCTTGAACAATTCGGGACGCAGCCTCTCCATCCCAGTATTCCGGAATACGGCCACGTTTACCGCCGCTTGTTAAAATATCATCCACACATTTCAAAATTGTGACTGCATCGGTACCAACTATGGTATTGGTACCCTCTGTAATGGTGATAGGTCTTTCGGTGTTTTCACGCAAAGTCACGCAAGGTACTCCCAACGCAGTGGTTTCTTCCTGCAAGCCGCCCGAATCGGTTAACACCATTTTAGCCGATTGCATCAAACCCAGCATCTCCAGATAAGCGACCGGCGGCAGCATTATTACCCGATCTTCCGGTAAAACACTCAATAAACCGGCATCGGCAATTTTCTGCTGGGTACGGGGGTGAACCGGAAATATGACCGGCAGCTTAACGCTCACCTCGCCTATCACCCGAATCAAACCCGCCAAAGTTTCCGGTTCATCGACATTTGAGGGCCTATGCAAAGTCAGCAACGCATAGGCATTGTCAGAAACGGGTTGCCGGCAACCGTAATGCTGTAGAGTCGTTTGCACGGATGTGGCCTGCCGACAGTTTGCCAGCAACGTATCTATCATAACATTACCGGCAAAACAGATGCGCTGTTCGTCTATGCCTTCTTTAATCAGATTTAACGCTGCCGTTCGTTCGGTTGTAAACAAAACATCTGAAAGCTGATCGGTCAGAATCCGGTTGATTTCTTCCGGCATTTGTCTGTCATAGCTCCTTAAGCCGGCTTCCACATGAATTAGCGGAATATTTTTTTTGACCGCTACCAAACCACAGGCTATGGTTGAATTAACGTCTCCAACCACCAAAACAGCAAAGGGTTTGACTTCGTCGAGTACCGGCTCGAAACGCAACATGATATTTGCTGTTTGGACGGCATGACTGCCGGAGCCAACACCCAAATCCTTATCCGGTTCCGGAATACCTAGCTGCTGAAAGAATGTATCTTTCATCGCCTGATCATAATGCTGGCCAGTGTGAACCAGATAAGGCTTAACAAGATGATTAACTGCTTGTAATTGTCTGAAAATAGGGGCTATTTTCATGAAATTAGGTCTTGCACCTACCACGCAAACCAGGGTTTTTTGGGACATTATATTATTCCAAACTTGAAGTGTCGTTATAGACGACGTCCATATCCAAGTGCAGCAAAATAGCTTTTCTCAGCAGTGCCTTTTCTTTATTAACGCTGTTTTGCAGATTGGAAACCGCCTGCTCCAGTCTAGCTAATCTTTCGTCCTGACCAAATGCTTCGCCCTCTGTAGAATGCAACGGCGCATAAAGCGGTTCGGAAGTAAATTCTCTACTTTCCAGCAGCATTTCTTGTTTAACTTCGACGATAACCTTGTCCAAAGCCGGTTCATCCAGGACGCTCAATTCCTCCAGATAACCAAACAGTAAAAGACGATCGCACAATGAATTAATACTGCGCGGAATCCCGGAAGTGAACTCGTAAACCATTTGGAAAACACCGGGTGTAAATTCCGGTTTACCCTGCCAACCTGCTGTTTGTAAACGAAACCGGATATAATCGCGGGTTTCTTCCTGGTCCAGCGGATCGAGCTGAAAGGTAGATACGATGCGCTGCTTTAGTTGCTCCATATCAGCCGCGTAGACTGTACGCTTCAATTCGGTTTGCCCAACCAGAAAAACCTGAAAAACAGGATGACCGTTGACTTCCAGGTTGGTCAACATACGCAATTCTTCCAGAGATTGCTTTGGCAGATTTTGCGCTTCGTCTACTATCAGCAATAAACGTTGACCTTCTCTGGCTTTTTCAATAATAAATTTTTCAAAGCTGGTCAAAAGACTCGCCTTGTCATTATGAAGGTATTGAAAAGCGAAAGTTGATGCCACCATACGCAATATGTCATCCGGCCCGACTTGCGAGGTCATCATGACGCCGATCAACAACTTATCCTTGTTCAAGTTTTTGATCAAGCTTTTCACAAGCATGGTTTTGCCGGTTCCTGGCGAACCGGTCACTAAAACAAAACCTTCGCCCTGTGTCAAACCATAATGCATATATGCTAATGCACGCTTATGAACAGTGCTATTGAAAAAAAAGTCAGGATCGGCGCTAAGCTGAAACGGCTTTTGAACAAAGTTATAAAATCCGTCGTACATGATTGGATAAT
This sequence comes from uncultured Pseudomonadota bacterium, assembly GCA_963765965.1. GTDB lineage: Bacteria > Pseudomonadota > Gammaproteobacteria > Methylococcales > Methylomonadaceae > Methylomonas. The sequence continues at coordinate 10,392 of CAVXZR010000121.1, read as the reverse complement.
CTCTAGTTAAAACTGTACAAAGAAATTGGCAGTCGCCCGATTCTCGATATAACTGTTACCAACAGTTGCTGATGTCTCTTCAACATGGCGCAAATCCAAGGTAGTATTTAATAACAAAGGGCGCCCCAAATTAATCGGTATGCCGCGGGTCACGCCCATAGACACTTGAAAAAGACTGTTATCCGTAGCGTTCGAGATACTGTTTACCGGTTGCGTTGAATGTGTCGACTGCCAAACCGGCTGCAAGTAAAAGTTTAACCTGCTCATCATTTGCCATTGCCACCCCCCCGTTATACCGTAAACGGTATCCTGTTCCTGACTCAGTAGATAGCTTCGGCGTTCATTATACACAGACGCGTTATAAGTGCTTTTACCAGACATGTATGAGAAGGTAAGACCAGCGTGCTTTGTGATCAACGTATCGTTACCGTTGGCTAGATTAGGTAAGCTAATATTATAGGAATTAGGTAAGCTGGAATTATAGGGTGTCGATGGCGTTGACGTCGTCGAATTAGTGGAAAAGGGATTTATTGTTGAGAGAATTTGCTGTATCGTCGTCGTTTCCTGGTGATAAGTTAATCCCCATTTTGTAAAGGCGGTAGTATAATTCAAACTGCCATCCCAGGATGGCCCAAGTTAAGGCCGACGTTTTTGTAATTATAAGTAATAAATGAACTCAAATTGGTAGAGGGATTGTATTGCATAGTAACATGGCTATTGTTACCGCCACCTACCTCTAGCGAATACCAGAGACTCGGTTTCCATTGTCCGCCCACGGTATAATAAAAACCGTTTTGTATGCCATTGCTTCCCGGTAGAGTTTGATAACTATTATTTTCATAACCGGTTTGCACAAAAGCATTAAGGTTTCTATTAATAAAATAACGCCCGTTAGCCGCATAACTTTCGAAAATAACATCTTGACTACCCACCATGCTTTGATCCTGGGATGTATAGTTAAGATTCCAGCTAAACATACTAAAATAAGTACCGCTGGTTAATTGTGCCTGCTTGGAAATTGTTGTCGAGTTGGTAATCGGATTACTTCCCTGCGTCGTATTCTGACTGTTATTTTGGTTACTGAAATAATTTTCAATAAGACCTGCTTTTAACAGACCTGAGGCATACTGCCCAAAATGCGGAGTAAAATATGGGGAAATAGTAAAGTTTTCATTTTGCACCATAGTATTTCTACCGGCATCGGTTCGTGTTCACTAGGGGCGGCAGCAGGTCAACGGCTTCCGTCAGATAGCCTCCTTTCGTCTGCTTGAAGAGCTTTACCGGGGGAAGGCTGAGGCCGCCCTCCGTGCCAAAGAGCTGGGTATCATTCACGTCCAGTGCGGCCCGTGGGCGGCCCACGAGGCCTTGAGGAGGACCGTCCTTCCGCTCTTCAACTTGATGAGCGCCACCGAAAGGTCGTCCACGTCGAAGCGCGCCTTGGGATCGATCTCGTCCTCCCCCAGCCGCCGTTGCCGAGGCCGCGGGGGCCGAACTTCGCGAACTATGGCCGCTTACGGACGCTGCCTCGAATTCTCCCATGAGGTAGAGGCAGCGGTCGAGCGCGTGCACGCCGATGTCGTACGTGCAACCGCCCCCGGCGTAGCGCCTTTGGGTGAACCAAGAGCCGATCCTGGGGATCCCGGCCCTGCGCTGCCATGACGTCTTGGCGTGGTAAATGTCCCCCACCGCTCCTCGGTCGACGATCTGCTTGGCGGTCTGCGTGTCGGAATTGAACCTGAAATTCTGGCCGACCATGACAGCACGCCCCGCTTCGCCGCCTCGCGTACGAGCCGTGCCGTGTTTTTTGCTTCAAACAAATACAAGATCGAGACATCATTGATTTAAGGCGGCGGTTGCTTGTCTTCAAAATTATAAATTTATTAATATTTATACATATTAAATATATGTATAACACAATTCGTCTTAGGTGATGCTGTGACGTCTATAATATGACTTTCAGGTGAACTGTTGGCCGTAAAGTGTAAATAATGACAGGGTACCATGCAACGTCATATGCCCATTTTTAAATTGTTTGCAAAGTTCGAGACAACATGCTATCAGACTAGATATAGAAGCTTTTTATTTCCACGTAGACTGTGGCTACCTTAATAAGATAGATGTTAGTAGTGTACCACGATCTGACAAATGCAACTTTAAGTTTTTATTGTTCAAACAACCAGTATTCCACAATTTTCCAAAATGTAAGTGTATGTAGTCCGATACACTTTCTGATTAACTTTAGTAGAATATGACATCTACCATATCACTAAATTCGGAATTTTGTCATTATCCTTATTGTAGTTTTGGTTAGGACTGAGCAGATAGGATGACCTATATTTAGTGGCGATGAATGTTCTCGGTCATAGCTAAAATATGTCTTTGATAAACTTTGACCATCGTTAAACGGTTGGATGTGACTATTTCTGGTGAAATAAGTTTCACGCCCTGTGGGCAGGATGATTCCATAAACAGCAATGTGTATTTTGTGGTGAGAATGCTTTCCACTAAGGATAAGTTCAGGACGGGATAATTTCAGGTGACATGCAATTTCTCTGAAAGGTTGATGATAATTTTATAAAGGGATAGAGTAACAGAGTCATTGCATTAATGTTTATCCTGTCATAATAGATTTTCATATTTCACTAACAGCCATAAAAAATAAATATTTTCTTTTACGTTTTTTATGGCTGTCACCAAGAAATGTGATACTTATGACAGGATATACACATGCTGGTATTAGTATATGGATGTATGAAGTCATTGATAACTCAATCATTAAAGGATAATATTATTGGAATAATATTAGTGGGATATGTTGGTTGGGTGCTACTGATTGGCCGGAGACGACTGATCGATTGTGGAGACTGGTTGATCGGACTGATGGTTGGACAAGTGCGACTGATTGGCAATAAGTTGGCTAGGCAAATTGATAGTACTAAGTTGGTCATGTAACCAGTTACTACTGATGTGACATAGATCAACCAGCTGGCTGGTTACGACTAGTTGTTCGACTGATATACCATAAGTTAGCATATAGCAATTAGTTGGCCGAGCATGATTGGGTGAACAGGTGGTTAGAAGACTGGATGTATGTATGACTAGTTGGTTTGGGTAAATAGTTGGTCCATTGAGAATGGTTGGTCGTACGAGACTAGTTAGACGGACTTGATTAGATAGCAATAAGTTCCCCAATATAGACACTGGCTGGTCAGATACGACTAGTTGGGTGGCTGCCTGGTCTAAGGTGACTACCTGGCTGGACAAATGTCTGGTTGGGTGCTTCCTGTTCGGGGAGACTGTTTGGTCGAAGATGACTATCTACTCGCGGGCGACTGTCTGGTCGGGTGGGACTACCTGGTCACTGTCGATATCAACTGGTTGATCGGAGTCGACTGTCGGATCAAAGTTCAACTGTCTGATCAAGTGGCGACTTCCTGACCGGGGGTGGTTGTCTGTCTGATTGATGACGACTGGCTGGTCATGGGGTGGTTGTCTGGTCATGAATGGCTGTCTGGTCATGGGTGACTATCTGGTCATAGATGGCTGTCTGGTCTGGGACGGCTGTCTGTCGGGGGGAGACTGTCTGGTCGGGGGAGGATGTCTGGTCGGGGGTGAATGACTGGTCGGGGGTGAATGTCTGGTCGGGGACGGATATCTGGTCATGGATGGCTTTCTGGTCATGGATGGCTGTCTAGTCAGAGTTTGATGTTTGGTCGGGGAAGACTGTCTGGCAGGGGGAGACTGTCTGGTAGGGGAAGATGTCTGGTAGGGGAGACAGCCTGGTCGGGGAGACAGTCTGGTCAGGGGGCGGACATCTGGTTGTGTCGACACTCTGGTCTGGGGCGATTGTCTAGTCAGGGGCGACTGTCTGGATGTGGTGACTGATTATTAACGGATTAGCCTGGATCGACTGATTGGTCTGTGCAACTAGTTAGTCGTGAGCGATGGAGTGGACGGATGCGACTGGCTAGCAGTACGTTGATATAGAGACTCGTTAGAAGTAAGTTAGTATATGGTGACTGGCTGGTTATGTGAGACTAGTTATCAATAAGTTGTTGAGGCGACTTACTGGAACCAAAGAGTCACTAGATCGACCGGTCGGACGGGGGCGACTGGTAGGCAATAATTTAACTAGGGCGATGAACTGGTTATTTATAAATAGTCTTGGAATGACTTGTTGGTAATAACTTGGCGAGAGTGACTCGTCATAATAGGATAGTGCAGCATCACTCAAATTTCTTCTCTCCCCTTGTACAAGAAAAAAGAGGATATTCTGACATCAAAGGTGTCTATCGAGTTTGAGACGGGTTAACAAATGAGCAATAAGCTAAAATTTTAAATGTGGATTAGTCAAACATCGACAATTTCGGTCATAATGTTCGAACCACATAATCGTTGAAGAAATTTCTCCATTCCGGATGGTCATTGAAGACCCGTTGCCAAAACCATAAATCAGTGAACTGTCCGTCATTTGCGTATGTTCCCTTGGACCAGAGGATGAATGGTGTTTATAGATGTAATCAAATATTTTATGTGTGAGCTATAAAATATTTGGTTTGTAACATTCAAGCGAGAACATGGTTTGTTATTCATAAAGGTTCAGGCCAACCACCAATCGAATAACTCATATGCTAAAATCCAAGTCAGTTAACGTGTGATTTTAACAACCGTAAACAGTTTGGAAATCGTGACTGAATGGTATTCTTCCAAATCACCGTCGAGAGTACCTGAAGTAAATTCCCTCTGTCTAGCAAATTGTTATCTAACCAATATGTCATGATTAGAGTACTATCGAAGTATAAACAAACTAAAAGAGACAACATGTCAATAGACGGCGAAATAAAGTCAATTATAGCATCTTTATTTTTAACTTTATCCTTCAACCAAATGTACATATCGAGATTATCGTATTTGATAAATCCGAGTAAATATGATTTAAGTCGAGACCGTGAAATAGCTTGACCATATCGACATAAGATTTTTTGACCAATACTGTTGCTCTCTTTTGTATTCATAGCAATTGAATTTTCTAATATACGGTCATATGGTGTTTGTCCAAAAAAATTGTTCAAATACTTGTAGACACGTAATAATATTTCGTCAATGACTAAGAGCGACATTACTTGTTTGACGATGCTAACTATTCGAAAAAGCAAGCTCGTGGTTTTTTCTGGTCGGATGCAATATTCTGTCGCGTACAGTACAAGATCAACAAGAGCAAAGGAATAGGACTTAAAATTGACGAGGAGTCCATCATTTAAATTCACATTTCGGTTTCTTGTGGCCACTTGTTTGAAACTGGCCCAAACCAATGTTATAATCATTCCCTGATATGTATAGTTATTAAAAATATACCTCAGACTAAAATAACCTGTTGTACAGAGAAGGATTGTCAGGACAGTAAATAAATAATCCACGTAGCTAATTCTGAATTTGCGCTTGTCAAATTTCCCAGATTTGAGCTCATTCAGAATTTGATATCTCGGCAATCGTTTAATTTTATCGTATAGTCTCCTAGATACCCGTCTCAGTTTTACCATATCGGGAAACTCAAGATTTTGACATATAGTTTGAAGTTCAAGAGCATTTACGCTATTCATATTTGTTTTTGAAAATTTAAAAAACAATTTAAAAATTACGTCATTTTTTTTTGTTTCCGGACGATAGTGAGGAAAATCAGCCGTAATAAATTTACCACTAGCCATCCCAATGCACTCCGAACAGCCTTCCTTGGAGGAAAATCGGGAATGGTGAGGGTATTCATCTTACTGAAGTCTACCATAATAAAATACACCATAGTGAAATTTATCTTAATGAAATCTGTAAAATCAATGGCAATAAACTTCACTGTGTTAGATTAAAACTTTTTTGTTAAAGTTAAATTGTGGACCACGGACTGTACTCCAGTGAATTTTATTACAGATGGTCAAACTTTTTTGCCATCTCCCCCGCATTGGATGTCTTCTGACGATTTCCATCTTTCATGGGACGCTGTCTTGTCGATCACGTGGTCCTTCCCGTGAAATTTTCGAGTTCGCTTGAACCTCCCCTTGTGGTTCGGTCTCAAATAGTCTGACGCTGAAAGAACTAATGGTTCTTTCGCTGTATGGGATGGAAGCAAATCATCTGGTAAAACATTTCAAATCAGCTGGTTAAATTATAACGAGAAATGATTAGGTTAGTAAGAAGTTCCTTCCAAGTCAGACTTCCATCGGAGACCCCAGATGTACTTGATTGATTTTTTAAAATATTTTTTTTTTATTTTTTTTTTAATTAAAATAAAAAAATGAGCTACGGAATAGGAAATGCATATGGAGCAGGAAATGTGACCGGACTTGGATATGGTGCGAATAATGCGGCGGCAAATGTGGCTGGATACGGAACAAATAATGTGGCTGGATATGGAACAAATACTCCATATAATAATCAAGGAACAAATTATGGTGCGGGCTATGGATCGGCATATAACAATCAAGGATCAAATTATGGTGCTGGCTATGGATCGGCATATAACAATCAAGGATCAAATTATGGTGCTGGATGGGCTAATCAAAATGCTGGTCAATGGTCGGCAGATCAACCAGGTAATAATTACTACACTCGTGATAGTTGCGATAGACAAAGAAGACGTTATTCATGCAAACAAAGACGATCTCGAAGATCTTGTTACTAAGTTTTGAAAAAGTTTTAAATGTTAACAGCTGAATTAAAATAACAACTAATTGTTTTTATTTTGTAAACTTTCTACTCCCGTTGCCCTGAAGGTCAATGTGAAAAAGTACCATGGGCATATATTTGGAAATCAGGCCCATGGTACTCAATTATTTGGGTCGGAGGAATAGAGTACGAGACTGGGCACAAAAACGGATGAGAGAATCAACACTGAGCGTTAGATTTAGTGTTCATTGGAAGAAACAATTGGTAGATGAGTCCATCATTGTTTAAAAAGGGAATATTGGCAGAGATATTTAACATTTGTACTCGTGCCGAACAACAGAGTTCTATTTTACAAAAACCTTAAAAAAAACTAACTATTGACCGCTGTAAACTTAATGGCACAACCAAAATATCATGTTTTTGCTGAGTTCAACAATTAAAATTGACATGGTAATTAAAATTTAAAAATTGAAAAAGTTTTGAATGATTAAAAGCAAAAAATATGTGTTTTTATTTGTGACAGCCAAAAATAATCCGCCGTGCGAGTGGTATCAAACAAATTTAGATGGATGGCCTGCTCTCAAATCACATTTGGATTCTGATCCGAGAATAGAAATCGTCGAACTAAGTTCAGAGTCTCTACATCCATTTAAACTGAACGGAACAAACAATGAACGAATCAATGGACTGGTCAAATATGTTCCAGCATTTATTTTGGTGTCATATGACGATTTTCACAATGGAAATATAATAAACCTGCCGGCTCAAATATATGGGTGTTATGGCGGGCGACATGTGTGTGATCCTGGGTTATCATCACAGGCAATTATGGACTGGGTACGTACCAAACTCACTGAGGTACCACTATCACTGATACCATTGGCAAAGACTCAACGAAGCAAAGTACTCAAATTACTCTGTCTGACACATATGCCCAGTTCAAAGTTAAACGGGAAAACCATCAAACAATATATCCCACGGTTACTTTTCTTGAGTCGTATTGTCGTCTCCATTTACGATGATCTTATTTGGTCAAGTTAATTTTTATTTGAACTCTATACAGGTGCAAACATTAATAAGGATGGGTCTGACCCACAATCAACGCCTCCGACAAGTTTGACATACCCATTAGCTTCATAATAGGGATTATTGTTAAATTGTCTCAAACTTTGTAACCGGGAGCCACTTTGATATTTGACATCAGTTTAATCACCGCCATGATTAAAAATAAAGTAACAGCGCCGTGGATTATTCATGAATTATAAAATAATATTTTCCGTAATTTATGAATAATGTATTCACGAGCCATTCGCGACAGATGTAACCAACAATTAATGTCCATTCTATTTTTAGACACATATTTTACAACTAAGCCACATTTGAGAACAATCTTCAAGATTTTGTTCAGTTGGGAACTTTAGTCTTGCCATGAATTCATGGCAAGACAAAATAATTACAGGATGATATCATTATCATGTGAAACTTATAACAGGATTGGATTATTGTGTGATGTAAATATGACACAGAGAGAGCATATAAATTTATTTTCCCAGTTGTATATAACACGAGATCCACCCGGGCTAATGCTCAACGTCGTCCCGCCCAAGCGGATTCACGATGTTGTTCTAACCGAGCTGATGCTGCCTGCTGTTCCTCCCGACCCGAGACAACACGTTATGTTGATCGCCAGTGATTGCATATTAAGAGAGTAATGTATTTTCTGGTTGTGCTTGGATTCAATTTGTCTAAAATTTCATCGGTCTTGACATGACATTAACTCATGCGTCTCATTATGGTATATAGACAGACCACATCTGGGCAGACGCAGTAATAATAAAAACTGACAGCTCCTTTTGTATACATGCGTACTTTATATGTTAATTCTTTATATTCAATTCGTCAGACAGAGATTGTAAATTTGAATATGTTCACAGAAACATGTGCTTGAAATGAAGGTTCACGTGGATCGTGTCGAGGATGTCACAAAGCTAGTATTGACTGAATAGAGAGTTCCTTGTGGGCGGGATGGTGGTCGCACAAAAAATTTAATTGTGTGGTATTTTTTTGCATGACAAAAAAATTGCTGAATATTTTGATTTAATGAGATGCAACAATTCAAGTGGACACGAAACTAAGCCACGATGAAGTTTCCGATCATTTCGATTTTTACATTGCAATATAAAAATCTCCCCAATAGAGAAATACTCACGAGTGTGTTTGTGTCACCGAATTAATGTTCTTCTTGTAGATTATCATATATGTGGGTTATTTCTTGACAAATTTCATGTTCACTGTCGCAGTTACCGGTTCGAATATGTTGAAAAACATCAGCAATTTCAACCAAGGGCCTCCGAGGGAGGCGAGTTTTTTCATCAATGGGCAAAACTGGATTTAAATCTTGGTCCCCGTTCAACAAAACAATTTTTCCATTGATAATAATCGCACCGGCTTCATTGTCACCAGGCCACGAATTGATATCAATTAAAGTATCTCTGCGCCCATAGTGTATCCAATACCAGTCAACCACCCTCATTTCACTTTCGTTCCCATCAGCCCATGATTCGAGATAATCTTCTAAGGATTGCCACGCATCCTTATCTTTCCAAATACATTTGCCAATATGCAGTATCGGCCGGCGACATTTCATCTGGGCTCCGTAATAACCTCGCACTTTTAATTTGAAAATGTGATCGAAATAATTTTATCCGCCATCAGACTCAATTTGGTCATTGAATTTTTCAGTAATTTTTTTCCAATGGGTAGCTTGTAATCTGAAATTGATTAAATAATACAAAAAATCAGCTCGTTTAGCAAATTCTGTGCCAAAGTCGTTAAGTTGCTGATCTTTAAATATAATATAATCATCTTGATTTAAATATATGATTCCCATTGAGTTAAGTTCATCATCGTTTATTTTCAAAATGTTCACAACAAATTTATTTGTCCAAACCAAACTAATATCAGTAATTTTAGAATTTGATGACTTCAAATAATCGTCAACCGTTTCATTTGATACGTGTTCCACAAAAAATTGGAAGATCTCTTTGAATATGGAAAACTCAGTCTTTGTGAATGGAAAAAAATAAAAAGATATGGAAATTCGAATTCGTGTGCATATGTTGAACAAACAGACATTTTTGCCACAAAAAAAAATATTTTTGAACTCATTTTTTGCAAAATGAGTTTACTTGAAACTTCTTCCATTTGAAATAATACACAATATTAAAAAACAAAACTGGGAAAAGGTTAAAAAATTTGAAGATGGTTTGATTGAAAGCAGGAACCAATTGGTCTTTTCAAAAAAATGGAATTTGAATTGTTCCGTTTTCTGATGTTGTAAAAGATTTAGAGAGAACTCCACCATCTTTGGCTCGCCAAGTATTGGATCGAACATTTTAAATGACAAATTAATCACATCGTTTTATGGGGACACGTTTAAGTTTTTGACAGTTGCTAGAAGCTGTGTAATGTAAACTCCAAATGAAACCAAAATAAATTTAACACGGGCAGCTTGTTCTTTTTTAAAGCTTTTTTAAAAAATTGTTCTTTTTTAAAGTTGTTGTTATCCCAATTGATTCGTCAAAGAATATCGTTATTACACTGATGATATATGTTTTTAATTCTTGGTCGTATCACTTTATTAAATATTTAATGGTTGCCACGGGTGATATGATATTGTAAATGATCATGCGAATTTATCATTATAATCGCACAATGAAAAGTAAAATTTGAAGT
>CAVXZR010000120.1:0-13355 GCA_963765965.1 uncultured Pseudomonadota bacterium | reverse complement strand
ATACATTCAACACCATCGCCGTGATATTTCCATTGCTGTTTTTCGCTATTGCTATTTTCCACTACATCAATCTTGGCTTGACCACCGAAAGCAATAACAGCCTACGCGATTCCGCCGACCGCCAGAAAGATTACCTTATCCTGAATATTCTCGCAGCGTCTGAAATTGGCGGCTTTTCGGTGCTGTTAGTTGGTTTTTTTCTACGCTTATGGGCTTGACGTTCTTTCTTAAGGTGCAAGTCGTCGATCAGTTTCAATGGCCGGAGTGGCTGCAGCCGATAAATCCAAAAGATTAATCACATTCAACCTGATCGCCAAGCGTGTCAACTCTATGTCCCGGCAACGCCGAGTTTGCGTTTGATTAAATAATGGCAGTTGCCGACGGTTTTCGGGCTGATGTTAAGGATTTCGCAATATCTTTGGTCGTTCTCGCTTCGACCAAAAGACGCAAAATTTCAAATTCCCTCACTGTCAAGGTCTCCAGAGCCACACGTTCATTACCGAGCTTTTCCAACGCCAGCGCCTGGGCGATGTCGGCGCTCAGGGTGTGACGGCCACCATAAACCTCATGGATCGCCCGCAGCAACACTTCCGGCGGACTGCTTTTGGTGACATAACCCAAGGCCCCTGCGCGACTAGCCTGCACAGCAAAACTCGGATTTTGATGCATGCTAAACACCAAATTTTCGCGTTCGCATCGCGTTGTTTGATACGGGAAATCAGTTCAAGTCCGCTGATTCCCGGCAAGAAGTATCCGTAACCACCACGTCCGGGCTGCAGTCCTTAAACTGCTGATAAGCCTGAGCTCCATCTGCCGCTTCCGCGACCACCTGCAAACCAGCTTGTTTTGCCAGCAACGACAGGTAGCCTTCACGGACGATAGCATGATCGTCAACCAGCAAAATTCTGATCGTTGTCATGCATGTTCCTCGGTAATGGGAATAATCGGCAGATGTATATCCGCAATCAAGCCATGCGGTCCGGCGATGGCTAAGGTCAGTCGCCCACCCAGCGCTGTAACACGCTCGCGGATGCCGAGCAGGCCGATGCCGGCGTTGTCGGCAAAGGGCAGTTTAATGGCTCTGCCATCGTCTTTCACGGTCAAGGCAACCATATCTTCGGTGATTGTCAGCGTAATGTTTGCGTTCGCTGCAGACGCATGTTTGGCGATATTGGTCAGGCATTCCTGAATAATCCGAAACAGCGTAATAGTCAACGGTTCCGGAAGCAACGCGCAATCGCCGACGATGTTCAGTCGATACTGGCATTTACCGCCGCTACGCGCATTCCATCCCGATATCAGACTGTTCAGACTGGCTGCAGCCCCAGTTCGTCAAGTTCTGCGGGCCGCAAACGTTTTAATAGATCACGCACATTATCCAGCATGTGCTGGGTAATCCGGCTGATATGCTCGACATCAACTACCAGGGCCGGACACTGTTGTTCGGCGGTTTGCGCAATGGATACGGCTACGGCGTTGATTGCGGCCAGGCATTGCCCGAACTCGTCGTGTACTCTCTAGCCAGATAACGGCGTTCTTCCTCTTGAACATTGATCAGTTGCACGGCAAGCTTTTGGCGTTCGGCTAGCAATTGTTGCTGACTTGACGCCAGTTGATTGATCGCTGTAGCAATACATTGCCATTCGCTCAGCTCGAACAACGGCAGTCGATAAGCGTGTGCCTTTTCAGGCTCTCCAGTCCGGAGACAATGATTTTAGCCGGTCGCAAGGCGCGGCTGATGCTTAGATAAACCAGCAGACAAACGGCCAAAACAGTAATAATCGAAAGCCCCAGCAAGCTGCAGAGATTGTCCCAGGCCTTTGCGATTTCTATTTCAGCACTGGGCGTAACCGTCAGTGAGCCAAAAACCCTGCCGTTAAAGGCTATCGGTCGCGTTAGGACTAAACCGGGATTTAACAGCCGGCGGTAATGGGCCTCCGAAACTATCCGGATAGTTTCGAACGGATAGTTTTTCGCCGTTGCATAGACTGCGTGTTGCACTGTCTGTTGCTATGAAGCTGACACAAATTCCGGGTACGCTGCCGGTCTGTTTCCAGAGATCAAAATCCGGAAACCGATTAGCTAGACCGAACCCGGCATTGATGCTCAAAAGCTGAAACTCAAGCTGCTTGACCAGCGATTCGGCCGTGAGCTGCGTAGCCTGTCTGGCTTGCTGGTTACTGTGTTCCAGCACATAGGCGGTGGTGGCAAGCAGACACAACAGCGCGACCAGCGTGATGCGAGACAATAAATGGATTTGTAGGTTCATGGTAAGCCGGATTAGCCTTTAGTGACTGCATTATAAGAGGCGCTAAACAGCTTGAATAGATGAGCGCTTAACTCCGGGCAAATTGCCCGTATTCTGCGGGCAAATATCGGCTTACCTCAGGCTTTCGATTGAATACACTACCAGCCGTCGATATTCGCGGCACTCACATTTGGAGAATAGATCATGATTGAACAAATAAACATTACCAAAATCCTTACCGTAAATGCCGATCAGGCTTGGGCGGCGATTAGCGACATCGGCGGACTTGATCGCTGGTTTCCGATAATTGCGGACTGCTCTGTACTGGGTGCCGGAGTAGGCGCAACTCGCTTCCTGACCTTGGTGGATGGCGGAAAAATAACAGATCGCATTGAAGCTATTGATCATCAGCAACGAAGCTTGCGCTACAACAGAATCGAATCGCCATTTCCGGTGCAAAGCTATCTGGGTACGGTAAACATCAGCAAGGTCAATGACAATAGCGCCAAACTGTCTTGTACGTAGAAATCGATGTACAGGAAGAGCAGCGTGAGGCCTTGGTCGAATTGATACACCGTGCGATTACAGAGGGTGTCGATGGCCTGGAGAAGGATTTACAACAATAAAATTTTGCTTGATAACCAATTTTAGGAAAGCACCATGAAAATGCTTAAAACGACTGAAATAATACTGGCTATGGGGTTTCTGTTGTTGAGCAATGCCGAGGCAGCGCCGCGCATAGCTATCTTGACTGATTATTTCAACACTTAAATACCCGCATCATAAGGATGAAGCAATGACACATTATAATTTTGACGACACTCATATCAACTGGAAAAACTTAGGCGATTTTGAACATTTGCAATATTCGATTCTTGATATTGATGAAGATAACTGCATCATTGACGCGCTTTTTAAGTTTGCCGCACAGCAGCAGATTGTCCTGCACAGGCATAAAGCGCTGAATAAAACCTTTGTTATTCAAGGTGAGCATCGCCTGTATGAAGCAGACGGAAGACTGAAGGAAGTCAGGGCTGCTGGCAGTTACACCTCCAGTCTGCCCAGTAATGAACCGCATCGGGAAGGCGGAGGCGATGTGGATGTCATCGTCTTTTTCAGCATTCGCGGCAACGATGGCGTTCTTTATGAGATTCTTGACGATGATTTGAACATCATTGCCACATTAGGATTTCAGGACTTTATCAATATGTACAAAAACCTAAAATAGCAGCTTACACCTCTTGAGGAAAACGCCATGAACCGACTAACATCAACAGGAATCATCCTTTCTATCATGCTGCTGTCAAACAACGCCGAGGCCGCGCCGCGCATAGCCATCTTGAGTTTTGAACTGAACGATATTACCTCCTTGCCCAACACGCCTCAGGAACAGCTGCGCACCGCATCCATGCAGATATTGCTGGAGCAAGCGCTCAGCCAGTCCGGCGAGTATGAGATCATACACATCAAGCCTGAGGCTCAACTGACCGCCAATTCCAGTTTCGGCTATCTGTTTCGCTTTAATGATCTTGCGGCCAGACTGGGTGAGCAACAGGGCGCCGATTGGATAGTCGTCAGTCAGCACAGCAAGCCCAGCTTTTTGTTTTCCTATCTGATGGCGCATCTGATCAATGTAAAAACCCAAACCCTGGCGGCAAGCTATGCTATCGAACTTAAGGGGAACCATGAAAAGGTCACGCAACGGGGCGTTAGTTCGCTAGCCAAGAAAATTAACGCCTTGATTGACCAGCAGTTATAAAAATCCGAGCAGCGCCGCTTTGATCGCCGCCGAGGTTTTGTTGCTGGCATTCAGTTTGACGATGGCATTATTGATATGAAAATTAACAGTGCGTTCGGAAATATTAAGGATGCAGGAGATCTCATTAGCCGTTTTGCCATCGGCAGTCCAGCGTAGCACCGCTATCTCGCGATTTGATAAAAGCGCCTTAACTTCCGGCATCAATTTCGGCGTCAGACATTGCGACATACTCAAATGCGCGGCTTGAGTCAGCCAGGCCATTTTTAATAGCTTGGCCTCAAGTTCCGTTTTGGTGATGCTCTCATGTGAGCGGGCCAAGGTTAACATGCCTACCGTCCCGTTAAAATCACGAATGGATTGCGCCCAGCCATGGCATAAGCCAAATGAGCGCGCCTCCTCCCATAAATCCTGTGTCGGACTGAATAACTCATCCGTCCACAGAATAGGGGGTAGTTACCACATAGCTGCCAAAAGTGCCATCTTCTCCTGATTGGGGCATTAATTAAATATAATCAATAGGTTAAGTTTTTTCGGATTTTAACCCGTGTTGATCACTAAACCACAAAATACGCCAAATCACTCTCAATAGGCTCGTTTTCGACTTATGAGAGGCACTCGATCACTGCATTTGGGATGCTTTTGGTTAAGTTTAACCAAGATGGCGGTTTTGGCAGCTATGTGGTAACTACCCCAATTCGGCCAGCGCCGGTTCGTCGCCGCTTTGCGCACGGGCGGCCAGCCAGTTCCGATAGCCGTTGCGGTATTCATCGCTTTGGATGGCTGCCAGTCGTTCCCGTTCGTTTTGGGCTTGTTCGCGTAAGGTGGCTTCGGCCTGTATCCGCTCCATTTTGGCGATACTGGTGGCGGCTTTACGCTCGGCAGGGCTTAGGCTACGATTGGCTCGTATCTCGTCCAGTTTGTGTTGATTGGCGGTCTTGATCGTCTGGCGGTGCTTTGTCTGGTTTTCTTTACGCTGTTGAGCTTGTGCCTGGCGCTCGGCTTTGCGAATTGCGGTGCTGGCTTGCCGTTCTGCTTGGTAAATTTTCCATAACTCGGCACGAGCTTGTTGCCGTGGCGTGGTCTCTAAAGCCCGGCCTGTCTGCTCTTGGTAGACTTCCCGCAAAATCTGGCCAGCCGTCCGGTAATCCAGATTCAGCTCTTTGGTTAGAAAGTCGGATACATTGAGTTTCCTTGTTCCGGCCTGATTCTGTCGCCACCGTCCTGGCCTTTGCTGATCGGGTATTTCTCCGGATTAACGCCATGTGAGTGCGAAAGCCGGGCCAGTAAGCGTTTGGCCTCCAGATTTTGCTTGATGACCGCAAATTCCTGGTTGCTGGCCACCCGTTCGATGTCGGCCTTATGGTCGTGCAGCAGTTGCCCGGTTACGCTGGTTTTTGGGCCTCGGTCAAGCTGCGTAGCCGGTTTAAGGTCTGTGGTTTCGAGATGATCTGTATTCGTGTCTGTTAGGAGGTCTTCATCAATAAGCTCCGGAAGGTGTTTTTTGTAAAAACGGTTTTCGCGGTCGATCAACAACTGGGCTTTTTCTTCGACCGTGGCTTGTTTGTAAGCGTCGTACTCGCTACGCTTGCCGAGATAGACGTATTTGATTTCCTTGGCCCGTTGCTCGTGCCATTCTTGTAAGGCCTGGTCGTAGGGCGCTGGGTTGTCCCTGGGCGGGGCGGTGGTTTCATAGCGCGATTCGGTCGTCAGGCGTTGTATTTTTTGCGGCTGCGGCAGTTCGATGAACGCACGGCTGAAGGCGGCGTCGCGTAGATTGATGCCTTTGCCGTCTCCGCCGGCGTTGGGTTTTACCCAGAGGTATTCGTTATCTTTTCCGGCATTGCGGATTTTGACCTCGCCCTGTTCGGACAGCAGGGTTTTGAAGTCGTCGTAGTTGGTTATCTGCCGTTCCAGTAGCTCGGTCAGCAGTGCGCTTTTAAAGGTCTTGCTGCCACCTTTGAAGGTATCGCCCTTATAGCGGCTGAGCATCTCCGAGTCGTCGGTAAATAAGGCCCGTCGGTTGTCCTTGGGGCTAGCGAGGCCGTAGCGGTTATTCAGGGTTTCCTGGATGGCTTCCAGGTATTTACCTGCCGTTCGACCAGGCCGAACGGGTTAAGGCTTTCGCCTGACAGCAGGTTGTATTTGGGAATGACGATATGGATGTGCGGTTTGCGTTCCACCACTTCGCTGGTTTTGGCGTGGGTGTAGCTTTTGATGCGCGGTAGGTGGGCTTCAGCGTAAAAGCTGTATTCTTCATCCTGAAAAGCCGTGAAGGCAAATGCCTTGAAGTCCTGGGTGATGGCTTGCAAGGTATCGCGGCTGATTTCGTCTTCCTTGAAGGCTAGGGTAATGTGTAGGTATTTGTCGCCGTCATTAGCCATTTTGTTAATGATGGCGTCGGTTAGTTTTAAATCGCCATCAAGAATAACCCGTTCGTCTAATTCTTCGCGCGAGTAATCGCGGCCTTGTTTTTGGCCGTCTTCTAAATAGTCTTTGATACCGGACTCGCCGCCGGAGATTCTAATTAACATGGTCTAAAAACGCTTGGAGTAATTGGTTTTGTTGGTCGAGCGATTCCAGAATAGATAGGTATAAGTTTTCGGTTATTTTTCCGGCTTGCTGGGCAGTATTGGCGGCTTTTGCGAGTTGGTTAATATTATTACTGGTTTTATTAATGAGAAATAAGGCTTGTTTAGTATGGTCGGTAGTGATCTTTCTGGCGATGACTTGGGTTCTATTGTTTAAAACAATATCGCGGAAAAATTCGGAACGGGTAAGGTTGGCGGCGTTGACCTTGGCCTCAAAAGCGTCATAGGTGGTTTCGTCTATCCTAAAATTGAGACGTTTGGAGAGGCTGCGGGGTTGGTCGGTCATGGTGTTTTCCTCCGCGATAGCGGCCCGGTGTTGGGTTCAAGGGCAGCGCCCTTGGCACGGTCGCAGGTCAAAGCCGATAGGCGTATGACATGCGCAACGTGCCTGAAATACTTACATTCAACGATGGCTATAGGGTAGCACAGGGTAAACCCTCAATCAACACGATGACAAGTAACTTGTTTTATACTGACAAATATTGACAACTGGCAAACATTTAGATGAAATAAGACTGACAATAGACTAAAAAATGTTGTCAATAGATTGACGAGTACGGCGAATAGACTTAAATTAAGCTGTCATAGGAATAGGAGGGGGGTATGTCCGAATTGATCCACCTGGCCGCAGCCAGCCAACCTAAAAATCGCAACTCGGTGCTCGATCCCTATTTGCACGAGATACGGGAGTTACAGGAACAGGGTTATTCACTGGAACAGATTCGCGGGTTTTTAGCGCAAATGAATATCACGGTTTCACGGCAAACCATACATGACTTTATAAAACGCCGTGAAACCGTCAAACAAAAACCAAAAGCGCCGGAACAAGCGCCTAGAACCCAAGCAAAACCTGAAAAATCGCTTGAACTTCCAGGCTTTAAACATAATCCGGTTCCCAATAAGGAGGAGTTGTACTAACGCGAAAGATTCAAACAATTCTGTAAAGAGAAATGATGATGGGTGTAGCGGGGCTTTAGAGGTGTTGAGGGGGATTTTTCGTGTTTAAATCAAAAGCTATCTTGTTTAAAAATTGTTTAAAAGTACAAAATATCTTGTTTTATAGAATTGAGTGGTAAAATTCATAAAAACACGGTTTAAACCGTGTTAAAACAAGTTTTAAACAATATTTATGGTATAGGCTTACCAACAAACACGGTATAAACATCTTATAAAACGTGTTTATCTTATTTAAACACGAAGAAAAAAACTTTTAACCATGACTAAAAAACTATCTGAACGCATTGCTGAACGGGCAACAGCAAAGGTGCAAGGCAGGAACGCTAAAAATAAGGCTCAATTTTTAAGTGTTCGGCATGAAGTTGAAGAGGCCTTAGGCGAGAACTGGACAGTCAAAGACATCTGGGAAACCCTTCATGAAGAAGGCGCTATTTCATTTAGTTACGAAGCATTCCGCAACCATCTCAATGCCTGGAAAAACAATCCAGAAACTAACAAGCTGTCAGTATCGATAAAACAAACGAGTACGCCAGAGAAAAATAGTCAAAACGAACCCAGCAAGCTTCAAGACAAACCGTTAGGCTTCATTTTTGATTCATCGCCTAAAAAAGAGGATTATTTATAATGGCGCTTGAAGCGATTAAGTTTAGATTGCTTTACCCTCACTGGAGGATCTGACAGTGATCCGGAAACGATTAGGAAGACACTTAAAGGATACAAAAACGATAGTTTTTAGAGGCATTAAGGTTTAGTTAAGATACGGTATAGATACTAAATAGATAGTGTTTGATATAAAATAGACTCCTACAAGAGTCATAAACGATCTATTGAGGCGACACCATGAACAATGAAGCCATCAAGGCACTTAAGGAACTGGCCGAAAATACCGGCAAGCGTTCAAAGATCGGCATCGTCAGGGAGTTGATGCCTCATATCGAGGAAACCATGAAACAGGGTGTGACCTTGGCCGATATTCATGCCGCCCTGACGGAGAAAGCCGGGATTGATATTAAGTTCATAACCTTTATTGGTTCCTATAAGCGGATTAAAAAAGAAAGCGGTAAAAGCACTCAACAAAGATTAAAACCGTTAACGCCAGAAAAAGAAATTAAAAACGAACCCAGCCAACTTCAAGAGAAACCTAAAGGCTTTTATATTAATCCATCGCCCAAAAAAGAGGATTATTTCTAATGGCTAAAGTCATCCTTGTTTTTGGTTTATTTAAAACTCGAAATTAAATAGTCGATAGCGAGAATTTTTAAGTGAAAAATATTATCTTTATTCGTCAGGGTGAACGGGGGAACAGATCGCCAAACGGGTTGAATGTTCGCGAAGTCTCAATGCGGCTCAAGGTTGGTAAGACAGCCTTATATGCCGCACTGCAATCCGCCAGTGCAGCCGATTCCTGACATGGAGCAAGCAACGACGAAACGCAAGCAAGGCAGCGCCTTCATCACGACCAGAAAGGGCTTTTGTTATCTCACGGTAAAAGTCGGCAGACGCAATTTCAACATCATGCGTATTCGCAAGTACACACTTGAGCCGCAGGACAAGCGTGACATGCGCAGGTTGTATCCCGACTATCTCTTTGACTGGAAGAAAATCAATCAGCAGCTAGCCGAAAAGAGGGAGGTATGCAGAGCCTATCGCTCCAATCGTCAAGCGCCCCGGAATACTGGGCGTACCTCAGACCCGTTCGTCATGGTGTCCTTTGACCCAAGGACACGCACAGTCTACGCATCCGATGCAGGCAATTCATTAGCATTGCTTGACGCTGTTCTACAAATTGAACGCACCAATAAGAAGTAGTCCCAACAGCCAATGCAGTCGCCTTCTGAAAATGACAAGAGGCTTAGCTTAGAACGAACACTTTTGGGGGTTCTTCAACAAACCACCTAATACGGCGGTTTATCGCTTGGAATCCTTTACGCCTAGCCGGTGGCGAGTGTCGGCGGCAATGCCGGCAACACTTTTTTAGCCTATCCTCAACCCCCGCTTTAAGCAGTCTATTGCTTTTGCCTTTTCAGCTCAAAAAACGCCATTTCAAGCCCGTGGCGGCGATTTATCCAGTCTAGCTATACAAATCCCTATCCCAAGCAATAAAAACGCAAAGTACGGCCATTTTCGTGAGCTTTACAAATAAAGGTCATTTGTCACGCCGATTAAGCGATAAAAATAAGAAATAACAAATTAGTTTGTTTATTTGTTTATTACTTTGTTTGTTCGTTTATTTGTTAACAAATTAGTTTGTTTATTATTTTATTATGTGCTATACTGAACCCATCAACTTAAAGGAGAAATCCTCATGCAAACCACCACGATACAAACCGGACGCCCTGCCGAATTTGCGCCGGAAGCCATCATCCAGGCCGGTCAAGAGCTGCGAGACGCTGGCCGCAATATCACGGGTTTTGCTTTACGCCAGAAAGTGGGTGGGGGTAATCCCGGTCGGCTTAAGCAGGTTTGGGATGAACATCTGGCCAGCCAGTCTGTAACCAGAGCGGAACCGGTGGCCGAATTGCCTATCGAGGTGGCCGAGGAAGTGGCTATGGTTACTAAAACACTCACAGAACGCCTTTCCATGTTGGCCGTTGAATTGAATGACAAGGCGGTCAAAGCGGCAGAGCGCCGGGTAGGAGAAGTGGTCAGAGCGGCTGGCGATCAGCGAGAACAGGCTGAGCGTGAATTAGCGGATGCATCCAGCACGGTTGATGATTTAGAAACCAAACTGAATGAAGTTAGAGCCGAATCGGAAGCATTTGAAAAGCGCCTGGCCGATGCCCAAGCAACCAGTCAGGCCCAGGCGGTAGAACTCGCGCAATTACGGGAACGCCTGACTTTAACCGAACAGACCGCCAAGAATGCCGGTGAACAACACGCGGTTGAACTGGAAAGACTCCGGACGGAACTGGCCGAGCAGAAAAAAACCGTTAAAACCTTAGCCGCTGAGCGAGACCAGGAACGCGCAGAACTGGCGACCGTAAAAGCTCAAGCCGCCGCTGCCGAAGAAACCCACCAAGAGCAGCGCAAGCGCACCGCTGAAGAAACTCATCGTATTGCCGAGCGGTTGACGAAGATCGAGGCCGACAGAGACAACGCACACAAACAAGCGGCCACAGCCCGTGAGGAAGCCGCTCAATTACGCGGACAACTTGAGGCCACGAAAGCTCAAGCCGCCGAACTCCTACAGGCGCTTAGCAGTCATCAGCCGGCGAAAACCACTGGAGCAAAGAAAACACCACCTAACTAAAAAATCTCTTAGTCCTTAAAACCTGTCGATTATTGGGCTAGTCGGTGGGTTTTTATGCCCGACAACTACGCACCGCTGATTGAGTAAGGACTTCATCGGGGTCGCCCTGCCCTATTCCTTCCTGGCGTAAAACAAAAAGCTTTGATTGAAGGGGATTGCCTTGTCGGTGCTGTTATGTGATTAGGAATTGATGCCTTACTAAAAATATTAAAAAAGGTAAATCAACTGTTTATTATGGTATAATTGCCAAGGATGGCAATTACGGGAAGGAACTGGTTTTTTCAATTTTCGTAAATTGACTGATCATGCACATCTTTCGTTTTTTTCAAATTTTACCCGGCTAACTTGGCACTGGCTAAGCGATTTAGGCTAATGCCTTGCTCTGCGGCTTGCATGGCTAAGGTGCGATGCACTTCTGGCGGGATACGGACTCTAAATTCACCGCTGTAATGTTTTTCTGATAGCCGTTCTGGAATAACTTCACCATTAGCTTTGCATATCTTTGCCATTCGCTCGTTATCCCATCGCTTTTAAGGTTTTGGAGTGTTTGCCTGGTCAATTTTTGAACCTGATTAGCCTGGTCTTTTCAGTTATCCACAGGGACAAACAAGATTAAAAGAAAGACTATATAAAGACTAAAAGACTAAGGGAATTTTGCTAACTATTTTTTTTAATGATAACAGTAAGTTAAAGGCTATTTTTTTTTTGACCCGCGACCTATAGCACCCGTCTAGCCTTAAATACAGCCTGACCCGCGACCTATAGCACCCGCCTTTTTGCTGACCCGCGACCTATAGCACCCGCCTTTTTGCTGACCCGCGACCTATAGCACCCGCCTTTTTGCTGACCCGCGACCTATAGCACCCGCTTAGCACCTCAAAAAACGATTAGCAATGGTTAATAAAATTGATGCCGCGACCTATAGCACCCGTGACCCGCGACCTATAGCACCCGCTTTTTTGCTTGACCCGCGACCTATAGCACCCGCTTTTCTATCTCATTTTTTCGGTGATTAGCCGCCGCCGCTTCTTTCCAGAACTCACGAGACATTGTAATTTTATATTCTACGTCCTCAATCTTGCCCCGTAGCCCTAAAATTGGGTTTTTGGTAAAAGATGACAAAACGCCGTCAAGCTTCATTTCATCAAGTGAGGATTCAACCGCTGCAATTGCGTCACGTTCCCTTGTGTGTCCTTCCAGTAAGGCGCTATCACGCTTTATTGTGCTGAAATACATAGAAAAAACGGGGTGCATTGCGCCAGCCGCCTTGTGTTTTAAACAAAGCTGTTTATGTATCCAGCGCGTAAGCTGGCTTTTAAAGCTTAGATTACGCACATAATTATATTGTCGATAAGCTAGCGTGTTAATGCCCTGCGTTACTAGCGGGTGAAATTCAACGTACCATTTCGCCTCTGGGTCGTCCTTGCGTTTGTTCTTAGATACAACCGTTAGAGCGGCAAAATAAGTGCTTTGTGTCATAGCATCCGCTTTGCCGTCTGTTGCCTCTATGGTTATCTGACTACCCGATAAAATCATTAGGCTCTGGTAGATTTGGGTATAGTTCCGTGTATGCCCTCGTCGTTTCAGTTCCTCGCGCAACATGTGCAGCGTGAACTGTGCGCCGCTCCGCGCCCTTGCGTTCACGCTATCAAGAAAGACATTGTTTTGGTCTGCGGCAATCTTTCGTAAAGCGTCCTCTATCAATTCCTCGTTTGCGCTTGGGTAAAAGTCTTTATCCTCTGTTTTTTCCTTGTTCGTCCATATCCGCGCAGCTTGGATGGTCGCGGCGTATTCGCGTTGTTGATATTCAAACTTAATTCGATGCAACGGCAAATAGCCTTTAACCTTGCGTTTTTTGTCTTGTAACTGTTTAGACATGCCGTAACGCGGCACACTATCCCAAAGGAAAAAGGCGTTAGATAGTTTGTCTAGGTCGCCACTGTTAGCCGTAAAACTGCGGAACAAGTCTATTTGTTTACCCGTGAAGGCTTCGGGTTTCGGAGGGATTACTTCTTTTCTTTTAATGTCTTTTGGTCTTTCGTCGGTTGTCATGGCTTAACCTTTCTTATTAGCTTGCTAACATGCTAGCCTTTGCCGCGCTCTATAAATTCACTTAAAGCCGTTTCGATTATCGCTTGTATGCTGATACCTTCAAGCGCGGCGCGCGCCTTGGCTTGGCGATATAATTCAGGGGGTAAGCGTGTAGCTACAGTCTTACGAATTTCTGTTGTAGTTATCGCCATAATGGGTGCGGCCTTGTCGTCAAGGTCGAAATTTAGTTTTGCTCTTGGTTTAGTAGTTGCCATTTCTTAGCCTCCCTCTGCTTTGCTAGCATGTTTAACAATCTTTCTTGTTAACATACTATCTTTCTTGGTTGTAATCAATCCAACTTGTTCAGCCACCCATAGGAAAAGGGCGCGGCCTTCTTCTGCGGCCTTGCCTCTTGGTTCAATGTCGAAAGCTGTTAAGCCTTCATGAAAATGGCTTGTAAAAGCTTTACGGGCATAAAAAACAATCGGGCAAACCTGAACCCCTGCCGCTTCTATTGCCTCC
>CAVXZR010000119.1:0-28461 GCA_963765965.1 uncultured Pseudomonadota bacterium | reverse complement strand
CGCTTGCTCATGCCCCCATGTTTCAGCCGTATAGCTGGCAATAGCAGATAAATCTTTTATAGCCTCTGCGGTAAAATCAACGGGCTGATTCATGGCTTGGGCGCGGCTAGTGTTTCCTTAAAGATTGCCATAACGGACGTGCTGACGACTTCGCCACGTTCGGCGGCTTCAATGCGTGGCTTTAAGAACTCTTCTAGTTCCTGCATGGCTTTTTTTCGTCAGCGGTTAAGTAGTAAGCATTGCATGGCATTTCCTTAATGCTTTTACCCTGCATTGCAGCTAGTGCCTTAATGCTCTGGTGCTGTTGTTCGGTGATTTGTATTGTAAGGCGGCTCATGGTCTTGCCCTTCCAGTGTTATTAAAAATCAAACATGACACGCAAATGTAAAAATGTAAATATTTACAGATATCCTAAAGCGGAAATTTCCAGTCCTTCACGGTCAGGTTTTTACGCTCTGAAAGGGGCCTGCTGAAGCGACTTGGCGGTCTACTCACCCAGGACCCCAGCAAAGGTTGTTTGTGATTATTTCTGGGTTTGCCTGTATTTTTCGTATAATTCAGGATACTATTTGTCCATGAAGAAAATCTTTACGACCGATAAGTTTGATTCCTGGTTCACGTTATTGCGGGATAATCAAGCCAAAAGACGTATACAAGCCAGAATCCACCGAGCTGAAAGCGGTCACTTTGGCGATTGCAAACCGGTAGGGGAGGGCGTTTCGGAAATGAGAATTGATGTTGGGCCGGGCTATCGCGTGTATTTTATCCAGCGTGGTGAAGGCTTAGAAATTGTTATTTTGCTGGCGGGCGGCGATAAATCGACCCAGAACCAGGACATTAAGATGGCGCTGCAACTGGCGCTAGAATTGAAGGGGGTTTAGATGACCGTGAATTTAAAAGCATGGGATTCGGCAGAGCATTTGCAAACCGAAGAGGATATCGCGCTGATTTGGATGCCTGTTTTGAAGAAGCTGGCGACGATGCGGCCTTTATCGCCAAGGCCTTGGAACATTTGTTAAGGCGCGTAGCATGACACAGTTAGCTAAAGAGACGGGCATGGGTAGAGAAAGCCTCGATAAGGCCTTGTCCGGCAATGGCAATCCCAGCTTTGCCACCATATTGAAGGTCATGCATGCGTTAGGGTTAAAGCTGCATGTCGGTTTTGATGGAAAACACCCCGTTATTTAATAGGTGTGGCCAGTGGATTTGATAAAACCCACTGGGATTTTGGTAAATAGTCACCGTACCTAATATCCAAAACTTCAGCGGCTTAGGGTTATCATTAAGTTGATCGAAACACCGCCAGCCCTGGTTTTTTAAACAAGAGAGATTTATGTCAGGACAAGTAGAAGGGACCGTCAAGTGGTTCAACGATGAAAAAGGCTTCGGCTTCATCGAACAACAGGGCGGTAAAGATGTGTTTGTACACTTTAACGCGATCAACAGTACGAAGGGTCGTAAAACCTTGAAAGAAGGACAGCGCGTGACCATGGAAGTCACCAACGGTCCAAAGGCCTCCAAGCAGAAAACGTCATCCCTTTATAAAGTGGCGCGGTGTTTGGTTTGCCGCACGGGTAAGTCTGTCATGGCGAGGGAGTGATAGCGCTGTGAACGAAAAATCACCCGAACCTCAGCCGCACCGATCACTCTGGGATACCGGGTTAAAAGACTGGCTTTGCCCTGTCTGCGGCAAGAAGCGAAATATTGGCAACCACGCTAAATGCTCAAAAATAACCCAACTGAAGCATCAACGGAACCGGTCATCCGCGAGTAAAACATAACAGCCTCATCGAGGGCCGGGTTCGTCATCCGGATTCTTTGCTAAAGCCTCCTCTCTGACCGACGCCCCCGCCGACGATTTCTGTTATGCTTTTAGTTCCGATAACTACCTTCCCGGAACTAAAAACCACCGCTCCGACACTATCCAACCTGACTGAAGCCACAAAGAAGGTGTAAGCCGGAATCCCAGAAAATTCTGTTTCTGTGGTTCGATATGGGTAACCCCTTATCGAACCAAGATAAATGGTACTATATAAAATAAACAAACTACCCCAACCGGCAGTAGATCGGGGCCGGCATGGTTCAACAAGGACGGTGAAGGCATCAACCTACAGCTTGACGCTTTGCCGGTTTCGGAGCGTGTCGTGTTGCGAAAGCTCAAGGAAAAAGCCTAAAACCTTGGCTTTAACGCAATTTTCTAGTGACCGATTTTTGATCAATGGCCTAATTGCCTGACATAAAAGCACTATGTTGGTTTGTGCAGAATGTTATCCACAGATTTTGTGGATAAATCAATGTTGCACAAAGGGTAAGTTTTGCAACATGCCGTAGCCACCCATTAAATCAATGAATTGTATGTTGCAAATGTAAGTAGCAAAGCAGAATTATGGTTGATAGCCATTAGCGTATGTTTTTTTCCTGAGAGAATTTTTCTTCACATCTTTTCATATGAACAGCGCGTACATTCTCTGAATTTTTTTTAGAGGTTTCTATTTTTGAAGAAAGAGTAGGATGTGATTCATATTTTGGTGGATAAAGATTTTCTAAATCAAAAATTTTGATACATAATTCAGCAAGAGTTAAAGTTTCATCTACTCGTGTCAAAATACTAAGAAATATATTTACTGGTAATTGACCTTCTCTATTCCACCAATCAATGACATCTTTATCCAAAGCATGAAGTGAATCATAGTAGGAAATAAGTGCCGTCGCATCATCGCCTGACAAATTTTGAAACTGTGGTGAATTTGGATAAAGACTTGGCATATGTGGAATAAAATCTTTCTGTAAATCATTAAGTTCAATAGATTGATGACCTGTGAACGCACTAGAGGCCATCGAAAAATTTGCAACAGCTCGTTGATGAATAAACAAAACTCTCTCAATAGTCCGGTTCAATTCCGGTGTAGATACCTACGCGCATCTGATTCACGCCGAGCTTTATCCACTGTATCAGTGCGCCGCTTGTTTAGCTCTGTAATCCACGATCCTAATAACGAAGCCCCAGCACCAAATAATGCACCAGAAAGCGTTGAAAATTTTGAGAATAGAAGCAAAAAAATTCCAATCAAGAACAGCGAAGCAGACAATACCATATGCGGATTTTTTTGAAAAAGACCGCTGATTAATGAGACGACCTGTTTATATTTTATGTTTTGCATAGCTTTCAATTTGATTAATTTATCTGCAATGATCTGTAAAGCGTTCGCCGAGACACATTAAGCGATTGTGCTACTGTGTCGTGATGCTCACCTTGTTCGATCAGCTTTTTGGCATATTCGACCTGTTGCGGGGTTAGCTTTGATTTTCGCCCCATCTTCACGCCACGGGCAACCGCCGCCGCCCTTCCCGCTTTTGTCCGTTCCTGAATAAGCGACCGTTCAAGTTCTGCCAGTATCCCGACCATTTGCCACATAGCGCGGCCTGTCGGGGTTGTGGTGTCTATGGCTTCGGTTACGGACTGGAAGGCTACCCCTCGTGATTTAAGTTCATCCAAGAGGCTTATCAAATCATGTAGCGACCGGCCTAACCGGTCAAGCTTCCAAACAACAAGCGTATCATCCTTATTTAGAGCCTTGAGGCATTTAGGCAGCTCAGGCCGTTTGACATTCGCCCCCGTGGCCTTGTCGGTAAACATGCGATCACATCCCGCCGCTTTTAGCGCGGTAATCTGCAAGTCTGGATTCTGGTCTTCGGTTGAGACACGGGCATAGCCAATTTTCATGCCTTATTTTGGCATTGATTTATGACACAGACAAGTGGTTGATTTATCAAGGGTGAAAATCTGTGCCAAAAATCTTAATTTTTGGCACAAACTAACGAGGGCATGAATAACCGTTACAAATCCGACCTTCGTGTAAATGCAACCCTATGGCTTCAATTACGGCAGGAAATAGGTTGACCAAAACTGCATCAGCAACAGAAATCGCTTGTTCAGCGTCGGTTTGTGATGGCATTTTGGCTCTATGGACGAGATAATCTCTTTTCTTTTGTAGCGTTTTAATTTCAGACCATAAATTTTGACCACTAGAATCACGAGTAAACGATTTTAGATCGATATTAGCTATATTGTTTAATGACGTACAAAGTAACTCTTCAATTCTATCTAAGCCATTTCTGACAACAAGATCAGTAATTAGAGTTGATGTAGGTATGTTATGAACTAATCCATTTACTATTGGTTTTAGTAATACTGATTTTACAGCAACTTCTGTAGCTATAACTGAAAATAAAAAAGCGGCAGAGAAAAAATCAGATTTTTTAAGGCGTATAGCCTCATCTAAGGCAAAATAAGCCTCTTTTGCCACCTCTGGGTATGTTAAAAAATACGATTGAAGCCGTTCACTTGTAAACTCATTTACGGCTTGAATTGATATTTCTTCAATATATTCTTCTTCCGCAGCCTGTTGTTCATAATACGCTCTACGATCTTCATCCCAATTCATTATTTTTTATCCAAGACAAATTTTTCTAATCAAATATAGTTAATGCGAGGTGTTGATATGTCCTATTTTATCTAGGATTCTTGTACTCCCCATACGTGATTGATGGTAGCCTTCACCTTGGTCTCGAACAGCCCGATCAGTTCCTTGGTGGCGTCTACAAGTCGTTGCTCTTCCTCAATCTTTGCGACGATGGCTTGTTGCGTTTCGATGTCTGGTAACGGTATTTTTCTTTCAAGCACTGTTGATTGAGAAATTGAAGGTTGACCGCCGACTTTTGCAAATTGATTGAGATTTAGAGTAGTTAACGAGATAGCTAAGAATTTTATATCAATAGGCTTAGTTAATTCTTTCACGTAAAGAGCATTATCTGTAACCCATGATTTTGGATTTGTAATATGTACTGCACCGCAGTACGCCCCAACTCTTCCGATAACTAAGGTTGGTTCCTCCAGATTATATGTGGAATGTGTTCCATTTATTCCATTACCGCCATAGACGTTGTGAACACCCTCTTCTTTCATAGAAGAAGATAGAAAATCGCCACTAGCCAATTTGATAGTATCAACCAATTCAACCATCGGCCAACTAGGTTCAACATGAATTATCGGCTTGTAGTTTTCGACAACCTTAAAGTGGACCCCATTGTCAAGACAGTTTTAGGTCGAAATTAAGAGGGTAACTGATTACCGCAGCAGAATGGCGCTGCCCCAATTATTATTTAATCTCTTGACTTTGATCTTGATTTTAAAAAAATATTTATATGCCTGTCTTGACAAAGAGACTGGATCTCTTTTATCAATTCTGTCCAGATCTTTTCATCAAAATAATGCTTTTTAATACCAAAAAGGGTTGGTTTTAGAATTTCGCCCCGATTTTTTAATGGCTAAATTTATCCACAATTTGGGCGCCACCACCGCTTGCCGTCCGGTAAACCTCGTCTGGCGTCTTGTAGCCTAAGGATTGGTGGAATCTTTTCGTGTTATAAAACCTGAAATATGTGCTCAAACCCAGTTGCAATTCAGGTATGGTCACATACCCTTTCAAATAAATGTCCTCGTATTTGACGCTACGCCAAAGCCGTTCTACAAAGATATTGTCTAAGGCTCGCCCGCGCCCATCCATCCTTATATCAATACCGTGTAGCTCAAGAATATCTGTGAAGGCTTTACGCGTATACTGGCTACCCTGATCCGTATTAAATATCATAGGGTTACCGAAGACCTGCAAGGCCTGCTCAAGACAATCAACACAGAACCGGCCATCCAGCGTGTTCGATATTCGCCAAGCTAATACCTTTCGGGAATACCAATCAATGATCGCCATCAGATAAACAAAGCCGTGAGCCAAACGGATGTAGGTAATATCGGTACTCCAGACATGATTGGGGCTAACCACAGCCACTCCACGCAGCAGATAAGGATAGACCTTGTGCTCTGGATGTGGGCGACTGGTATTAGGTCCTGGTGCCATGCCTATCAGACCAAGCTTGCCCATTAGTCGTTGTATCCGCTTTCGGTTGACGAGATGACCTAATTTCTTGAGATGAATCACCATTTTTCGACTACCGAAAAATGGATGCCGAGTATATTCGGCATCCAATTCCGCCAGTAGAGTCAGTTCCAACTCAGATGACAGCCTCGCCATTTCGGATACATAGACGGTTGATCGCGTTACACCTGCCAAATCACATTGCCTGGCGATAGCCAACGGATCGTCACGGCTAATCCATTGTTTTCGATCCTCTACTGGCTGATCCCGGACTTTTTTTTAAGCCAATCCAATTCCATTTTCAGCCTACCAATCTCAGAATAAAGCCGTTCCGAAATTGAGGCTTCATCCGTCGGTTTAGCGGCGCGCTTGCCCGAAAACAACGTTTCAGCCTGATCTTGCAATTCTTTTTTCCACAACCCAACTTGCGTGGGGTGAACACCAAACTCCTGAGCAATCTCGTTGATCGTTTTGACTCCACGGATAGCTTCAAGAGCAACCTTTGCTTTGGACTGGCTACTAAATATTTTACGTTTTTTCTCACTCATTTCTGGCACCTTTTTTACTAGGTTACCATCTTAAGGCACTGTCCTGAAATTGGGGTCCACTATACCTGCCGCGCTCCGTCGATGATCTTTTGGTAGCCTTTAATCTCAGCAATGATTTCATTTTGTATATCAAGCGGAGGGAGAGGAAACGAGAAGTCGCTATATTCTTGGGCATTAATATTGGATATAGTGCCGCTTTTCTTGATTCCTTCTATCCAGTTTTCGTAATGTTGAGTCCTAGTTACATAAAAAACGTATTCCGGTAACGCTTGGTTCTCATCAATTTTAAAGCGAATTAGATAGCCTGCAAACTGGTAATTTCCTTCCGATTCTTTATGCAGATAACAACGACCTACCGAGCCAGACCTGGCAAATAATAAGTCGCCATTTTTCAAAAATAGTTCTGGTTCTATTTCTGATGGAGAGACAATTTCGTCGTGCTTCAAACGACCAAAATCATCAATATCGGTAATCCTAACGTATCTAATTTTATTATCAAAATCGACCCGTCTTGCTCCAGAGCCATATTCAGGCTTGCGTAAAGATATTTGACCAAGTGACACTAGTGGATAAGAGGATATAGATTCTTTAACATGTTTATACCTATCTCCACTCAAATTCCATTCGCCGTTTTCAGCAATTCTGGATTTCTCGACCAAATGCAGATTAGTAATGTTTTCAAGATCGAAATCACATTCATTTCTTAAACCGTCAAGATATGCCTTGATGTTTTTGGCGGCAGCGGGCAAGTCGTTTTTCTCAATTGCCCGACGTTGTGCGCCAAGGCCGAATCCGTCATTTTCTATTTTGGCGAACAGGATGTTTTCTGTTTTTTTAGACAGTCGCCTATCAAGCACCAGGATAGATGTTTTCACGCCGCTGTAGGGATTGAAAACACCGGCAGGTAACGAAATGACTGCGACCAGGTAGCTATCAATCAACATCTTGCGAAGTTGTTTATAGGCTGTGCCACTCTGAAAAATAATGCCTTCCGGCACGATAATCGCGGCACGGCCAGAAGGGGTTAGATGTTCTGCGATGTAATCCACGAACAGCACTTCAGAGCGTTTCGCCTGTACAGAAAACCGTTTGTGAGGTTTGATACCGCCCTTTGGCGACATGAAAGGCGGATTGGCAAGGATGATGTCAGCGTATTCGTTCCAACGCTCATCACTGGTTAGGGTGTCGTATTCGATGATGTTAGGATGGGTGAAACCGTGTAGATACATATTGACCAGTGACAACCGCACCATATCCGGCGATATGTCATAGCCGAAAATGTTAGTAGACAGCTTTTTGCGGTCGTCAGGCGTTAGCAAGTCACCCTTATAATGTAAGGGGCTATCAATTGTGACTAATTCTAGCGATACGCCTTTTTCGTCGTATGCCTCAAGATCATTTTTTGGGTGGTAATCCGTCGAATTATGTTTGAGGATATGCTTATAGGATGAAATCAAAAATCCCGATGTACCACAGGCTGTATCCAGGATTGTTTCATTTTTTTTGGGGTCAATAATCTCGACCATGAAATCTATGATGTTTCGAGGGGTGCGGAACTGTCCAGCATCGCCCTGGCTACCCAATACCGAAAGCAGATATTCAAAGGCATCGCCTAAGCGTTCGGAATGATCGTAAGTAAACCAATTAATTTCTTTTAGAAAAATCCGTAAGGTTTCTGGGTCACGATAAGGCAGATAAGCATTTTTGAAAATATCGCGGAACAGCGGCGGAATGCCTGGGTTCTCGTTCATTTTCTGGATAGCTTCGGAATACAAAGCCAACACATCAAAACCGCCCATATCGGGAGCCATGAGTTTAGGCCAACTGTACTTAGCAAATTCACCGGCAAAAAACTTACGCGCACCGCCGAATTCTTCGGCTTCGGCGTCCATGTCATCCATGAATTTGTAAATCATGGCAATCGTGATTTGCTCTACCTGTGATTGAGGGTTAGGCACTTTGCCAACCAGAATGTCACGGCATGAATCAATCCGGCGTTTGGTATCGGAATCTAGCATTAAAAAGGTGTTCCTTACATAAACTGATTAAGTGAAACGTAGTCTTTGACGTATTCGGGGATACGGTTACGCCAATCGACTGGAACGGCTTTAAAATCGCCCATACCGAAAGTCGGGTTTACGTTTAGGTCGGTAAATTCTCTATTGTCGATGATTTCTCGAAGCTTGCCGTCTGTGGCATAGGCTTTGAAGTAATATTTCATCGGCACAATGGCTTCGGCCTCTTCCGGCTGACAGTCGAGAATGAATTTTTGGAATTCATCTTCGAGCATTTCATCTTTCGATTTGAAAGCATTTATTCGTCCGAAGACCTTCTCTAAAATCTCCCGTAGCGTTAAGCGTCTGTCCACACCGGCAGCTTTACGCAGCTTTTCCAGATTGAAATATTCGTTTGGTTTGTCGAACAGGTGCGTATTGACATAATCGACCGCCTGATCCCAATTTTCGTTAGCGATTTTTCCCTGCAAAACGGGGTTCTGTTTTCGCCTTGTCCTCGAATTTATCGAAAAACATGCGGTCAATCCTCATGCCTTCCAAGCCGATTTGTGTTTCAGTCGTCGTAACCACCAGATCGGGGCGGGTGCTGATATGGATACCTGTTGGCGGCGGCGGAGGTAGTCCTGTTCCCTCCCCTTCACCAGAGCCAGGACGCGGCAGTTTTAGAGCCTCGTCATAATCGAATTTTTCCTCGAAATATTCGCAGGTGGCAAAAAAGTCGAACAGCTTGTAGCGGATTTTTTCAGGTTCATTGACCAACGCTTTCAGGTCATGATCGAATAATTGCTCTAAAAAGTTATGTTTGCGTGTACCACGGCCTTTAATCTGCACAAAATCGGACGGTGAAAATATCGGACGCATGAGGGCGATATTGAGAATATCAGGGCAATCATAACCTGTGGTCATCATGCCGACCGTGACGCATACCCGCGCTTTGCTGCTCTTATAGCTTTCCAGGAAGTTGGCCGAACCCATCAAATTATTATTGGTAAAGTTGATGGTGTATTGCTGGGCTTCTGGAATCAACGAAGTCACTTGCACCGCAAAATCCGACTGGTATTTGCCAGGGAAGCGTTGATCTGCCAATTGGTTAAGAAGCTGGGTAATTTTGGCCGCGTGGTTTTGACTGACGGCAAACACAATGGTTTTGCCGATTTCACCGCTGATAGGGTCAAGCAGGGCTTTGTTGAGGAAGGTTTCGCAGAACACCAGGTTAGTAGCCTCAGAGAAAAATTTCTTCTCAAAATCCTTTTGAAAAAAGGATTGTTCGGTATTTTCCTCGTCCTCAGTGACAGCCAGAACTGCATAGCCCTTTTCCGATAGTAGTTTGGTGGTGATGTCTGTTCGGGCATCGACCACAAAAGGGTTTATTAGAAAGCCCTCGCGTACCCCTTCTAAAAGGGTATAGCGGAAAGTCGGTTCGCCGGAGTCACAGCCGAAAGTGCGGTAGGTATCCAGTAATTGACGGCGTTCCTGTTCCCGTGGGTCGCGGGATTTAGAATTTTCAGGGTCGAACCTTTTCAGGTAATCCTTTGGCGTTGCAGTCAAACCTATTTTGTAGCCGACAAAATACTCGAACACCGCACGGGCGTTGCCGCCGATGGAACGGTGCGCTTCGTCTGAAATCACCAGGTCAAAATCGGTTGGCGAGAAGAACCGCTTATATTTGGCGTTGAACAACAGTGATTGCACCGTTGTGACGACAATTTCCGCCTTCGCCACTCGTCGCGGCGTTCCTTATAAATCACCGAGGTGTAATCATTCTTGAGTAGGAACGTCAGGGCTTTGTTAGCCTGGTCTTCCAGTTCTAGCCGGTCAACCAGAAACAACACACGGCTGGCGTTGCCGGTACGCAGAAACAATTTAATGACGGCGGCGGCAGTCAGGGTTTTACCCGTGCCGGTTGCCATTTCAAATAGAAACCGGCTTTTGCCTTCCTTGACGGCTTGTTGTATGGAACAGGCGGCACGTTGTTGATAGTCGCGCAGGAAGCGCAGCCGGTTTTTTTCGAGAAATCCCGCCCGTTCCGCTTCGTTTTTCCAACCGGCTTCGTTGGCATAGACCGGCATTTGAGTCAGGACAATGTAATCTTTACCGATAGATTCATTGACCAATTTTTCGGGGTTAGGCTGAAAGCGTCGATGTCCTTTGATGGAGTCCGGCGTAGGGAAACGGGTAATGATATGGGGGTTGCCTTGCACCAAATCCCAGAAATAATGCAGGTTGCCATTGGACAGAATGACGAACCGGCAGTTTTGCGATTTAGCATATTTACGGGCTTGTTCTTTGCCGATCAGCGGGTTTTTATCTTCGGCCTTGGCTTCCAGTACCAGCAGAGGGAAACCCTGTTCATCCAGCAAAAGGAAGTCGATAAAACCATTGCCGGTTTTCTCGAAATTCTCGCCAAGGTTATCAATGGCCGCTTGGGTGATTGTGACCTTGGGTTCTAGTACGATATTGGCTTTGCCCTTCGTATCGTCAAAAAATCGCCAACCCGATTCTTCCAACAGCTTGTTTATTTTAATTCTGGCTTTCGCTTCCTTGGGCTGCATCGTAGTTTTTATGCCTAGATAAAATTTTGTGAAAATTCCTCAAATAAGCCAACAATATTTGGGTTTTTAGTTGTTCATTCGCTTTAAGCTGGATAGAAAAATTTAGCTTAATCAAAAAATGATTTTTCCAAGGCGTTTAATCGAAACGCCAAAAACCTAATCGTACCTATTGTTATTAGTCGGTTGAACAAACGCCCAGGCGTTAAGCTGCAATTACGCTGATATGCGCTTTGGGGTGGTCTAGTGGTTTATCTCTGACAACAATTTCGACATCTTGGCCTAATGACATTAAGCATCTTAGAAGGCGATCAGTTGAAAAGCCGGATAGACGACCACGCACCAACGCGGAAACCTTGGGTTGATCTAGCCCCATGAGTTCTGCGGCTTCTGATTGGCTTAATTCTTTTCGTTCAATGATTTCTGCAATCTGTTGGGCTAGGCGGACACGGGCAAGGGCTTCTTCGGCATCGGGTCGCCCCAAATCGGCAAAGATATTGCCACTACTGGCATGGACGGGTATTTCTTCGTGGTCTGTATGGCTCATTGTGCGCTCTCCAGTGTTTCGGCGTTCCCTGCGTATAGTGTGATTTTATTGCCCATAATATGCCATATATGGCATTTTTTTTGATAATTGTACAGCGGGAAAGGCGATTTTTGCGATTTTTTAAGAAATATTTTTTAGGCGCACGAAACAATGCCCAGGTATAGCTGAGCAGAGTATGACTTTAGAGTCGTGGTGTTATAGTGTGTTTTTGACTGTTTTTAGTTTTTCGACAAGACCATGCAGTTCATATTTTGTTGATTTTCAGGCTCAGAGACACGGTTAATGAAGCCTTTTTCCTCTAATGACGCGATAGTTCTAAAAACAGACCTAGAGCTAATGCCGATTTCATCGGCAATTTTTTCCGGCAAAGGAAATGGTACGCGTGAT
The DNA here is from genome assembly GCA_963765965.1 of uncultured Pseudomonadota bacterium. Taxonomy (GTDB): domain Bacteria; phylum Pseudomonadota; class Gammaproteobacteria; order Methylococcales; family Methylomonadaceae; genus Methylomonas. The sequence goes on along the minus strand of CAVXZR010000119.1, from coordinate 16,482 downwards.
GCTTCCACCAAAAGCTAATTATATTGATTAATACATTCAATTCTGTCGAACTTAATCCTAATATGCCTTGTTTTTTTAAAAGTAGATTGGAAAACCCGTCCAGCCGCCGCCCACTCCCTGAATGGTTTCTCCCCATTTAGTATTTAGCTCGAATAGTGCTTCGTCTTGAGTTTTGTTCATGATACGCCGCCCTGCTTATTGGATAGCAGCCATTTCTCGTAATCGGATTCCGCCCTTTGCAGTCTGGTTTTGATAAGAGCTATGTCATGCTTTGGCGTGGCTATCCCTTTATGGGATTTCTTCTGGAAGGCGTGTAAAACGTAAACAACGTGTGAAAATCGCACGGTATATACGGTGCGGTAAGTGTTGCCGTCGAAATCATCTACAACTTCAAGAACTCCTGCGCCGCCAAATCCCTGTAAGGGTTTGGCATCGGGTGATTTGCCACCTTTTTGTGCCCAATCAAGAGCATATCCGATGACGTTTTGAACTTCGTCAGGAAAGTCTTTCAGATCATCCCTGCTGCTGCCAATCCAAAACAGTGGTTTTTCTTGTTCATTTTTGCTCATAGCGTTAGGCCGTTAATTTATGCTATTTTTAGCATAACACGCTTTATGGCATATAACAATAATACTTAGTATAATTATAATGACAATATTGTCAGTCTATATCAAAAGCCTGATTTTATCAAGCATTTTGAACGTATTTTGTTTTGGCTAACAAGATTTGAGGACGTTAAACGGTCCTGTGGAAGAACCCCCAAAAGTGTTCGTTCTGAGCGTAAGCGTTATCGGAACTAAAAGCATAACAGAAAAAAGCCGATTACCCTTAAAAGAACCGCACTAGCTTTTTGCGAACAACATGTATAAATTTAATCAAATTTGATTAAATTTATTGCCTCATAAGCTATCGAAAGGTATATTGCTACAGTGGAGTGCGAATGCTGGTGAACCTAAAAGGGAGAGTGTCCATGCCGCCTGTTTCTACAGGTCTCGTCTTAGTGTGGGATATAAAGAAGAGGCCCGGCAAATTTTTTGCGTTATGCTGACAGTCTGAATTTTGCTGCGTTTCATCTACGCTCAAGCTATTACACGGAATAAACAATGAAACCGTTACTTTTTAATGCCAGTCAACTCCCGTTGACAGAAGATTCCAAGGCCAGAATCAAAAAACCTGCCTCAAAGGAAACTTTGAAGGTGGCGGCGCTGTTTGCTGGGATTTATAAAAGTAATAAATTTACGATTGATGAGGCGCATAGTGCTTTTGCTGGGGTTGCGCGTAAAAAATAACCATTCACAAATAGTTAGATGGTTGTTAAAACTACAGCCAAGCTTAAATCTGTCCTTGATAGCGAAAAATTAGATAGCCAACTCTTTTGCAACAAGTTCAAACAGTGGAAACAGTCCAAAGATGATCATGGCAGTTATCATTTTGGTAAAGATTCCGCTTATGTCACTCCTGTCATCAATGGCGATAAGTACATTTTACGCCATGTCCATTTAGTGCCTGTTATCGACCAAACCCAATTGTCTCTATGGCAGAAAATATGGCGATTTAAAGGCAGAAAAAGCACGAGTAATCGCGTCCTTATCTACGTCAAGGATAGAAAAGGCAATTTCTTGTTGATTTACATTTTATCCGAACCCGATGCCCACGAAATTGCTTTGATGAAAACTCAACAGCATAAAGAGCTGATGGAAGGTTTTGCGGCGGTTGCCGAAGCCTTCATTGACGATGGTACCATTTTAGCCTAATAAGGGTAGAACAAGCAATCGTGTCACCAGCCGTCATTTCGCAGTTTTTGCAAATGAATACAACGTTTTAAATTTAACGGATTACAGCATATAAATCCTTATCAGATGTTGATATTTACCGGGTTTACAGGGGTAGTTACCTCATAGCTGCCAAAAGTGCCATCTTCGCCATGGCTATGTTTTAATTTTTATAATCAATACATTGTAATGAGCCTATCATTAGGGCTAGCCCTAGCGATAGCCTACAAAATACCCTAAAAACTCTCTCAATAGACTCGTCTTAGACTTTTGATCGGCATTCAATCACAGCATCACGAATGTTTTTGATAGAGTTTCAACCGAAGATGGCAATTTTGGCAGCTATGTGGTAACTACCCCAATTAAGCTCCACTATTTCCAAAGTCAGCGGCGGCAGGATGCTCAATGGAAAAACTGAAATTGAACTCGACATTAATGCCGAATCCATCCGGCTCATTGCCAACGCGGTGATTTTTTATAATGCGACCATTCTATCGGCGCTTTATCAGCATTATTTGACGATTGATCCGGAAAAAGCGAAAGAAATAGTACGATTTTCACCCGTTGCCTGGCAGCATATTAACTTCATTGGCAAATATGAATTTTATAATCGAGAACATATTGTTAATATTCAAGAGGTTATCAAGAAACTTATTGGCGAATTTGAAATCGATATTTCGGCTACAGGCCACTAATACCAAGGGCTCCAGGGGTGTCGTGAAACAAACCGTTCTTTTGGTTAAATAACCCCGATATGGATTTAAGCTTCCTGATACCGGTCATTGGTAAAGTGACAATATGGACATAAACTGAGTCAGCCGATGAAGAACATTTCAAAATTGCACTTACAAAAAAGCTTCAGGTAAGTGAGCTTGTGTTAAATGCTTACATCTCACTCTTTGTGACAGATGTTACCTGAGTGATGTTTTTTCAGCTTTTCTATTACGACTTTAACATGTCTAAACTCACGAGGAGTAACAGCCAAACTGCTGTTTGAAGGCGCGGCTAAAATGCGCTGCATCATTAAATCCCCAGCGAAACGCGATGTCGGACAGTCGATAACCGGCATAAAGCGGATTTTGCAACTCTTTCCGGCAATTTTCCAGTCTGCGTTTCCAAACGTAACGCATCAGCGACGTTCCTTCCTCTTCAAACAGCGTGTTGATATAACGCGCCAACAAACCTGCGTGACGAACAATAAAACCGTGTCGAGCTCGGCATCCCTAAGGTTTTGCTCAATAAAGGTCTTGATCATATTAAGCGAAACCGAGCGGCTTCTGGACAGGCTAAAGTCGCCCGGACGCACCGAGGTAACCGCTAAGGCCAGCAAGTCCAGACATGCTCGGCCAACCGGAAATTCGTGGGGCTGTATCTGGTGAAATGGGTAACGACTGAGCGCAAGGAAATTGCGTGCAATAGAGCCGACGCCTTGCCTGCCGAGATGGCGAACGGCGCAGTTGTCTATCCCGGAAACCCTGTCCCTAAATACTGTCCCGGGGAGATGGATAAATAAATGACCTCGTGGTCTCGCCCTGGCAATGGACTTGATGCGGCCGGGTCGCGGCATCATAAAGGCGCCGCCATATCCCAGGCTGAAGCAATACGTCTCTGCCATTATTGGCTCGGCATCAGGTAGTCACCGGATAACAGCATCACCATCAAGTAGGCATCGCGCCAGCCTAGATAGGGTTCTTCTTCTCGGACGATCGCTGTAACGATATTGCAGTGGATTTAACGATCTCACAGTTGTAGTCTTTCCCACTGGATGAATAATGAGCTCTTGAGACAAGTCCCGCCATGAATAGGCGAGATGATGTCGACATTGGCATATTCCCGGCATATGACCTCCTGACAATGCAGTCATGTCTCTCACGCGGCGCAATAGCACTGGCTCGAAAGTTGAGGCCGGCCATCAGGTTATTGGTGCTTGATCGGGTAACCTAGCAGTCAACTTGACGAATCCGAGACCTTGATTAAGAAAATAGTTGCTCATTGATTTCATCATAAACGTCGAAACAGCCTTTACAATGGGTTTTATTCCGTTTTACGAGCGGGAACCGCCAGAATTCCGATACTAACTCTTCATTGACTTGTGATTCGGCGCCAGCCAAAATTACCAAATACCAAGGACAACAAAATGGAAGAATTACTCAACCACCGGCATCCCGTATCGCGCTTAGCGCTTTGGGTAATTTCTTTCACGATCCGTTTACTTACCGGTTTACGGAAATACCTCTGCATGAGGCAAAGTCAAAAAGCCGAAGCACCGTATTATGTAAATACCGCCCACCGCCTCGCCGATGTACGCATTTGCAGCCCAACGGCTGGCCGTTTTCGCAGCAATCAGTGCCTTTTCCGATACATTCAACACCATCGCCGTGATATTTCCATTTGTTTTTCGCTATTGCTATTTTCCACTACATCAATCTTGGCCTACCACCGGAAGCAATAACAGCCTACGCGATTCGCCCGACCGCCAGAAAGATTACCTTATCCTGAATATTCTCGCAGCGTCTGAAATTGGCGGCTTTTCGGTGCTGTCATTGTTTTTTTCTACGCTTATGGGCTTGACGTTCTTTCTTTAAGGCGCAAGTCGTCGATCAGTTTCAATGGCCGGAGTGGCTGCAGCCGATAAATCCAAAAGATTAAACACATTCAACCTGATCGCCAAGCGTGTCAACTCTATGTCTCCGGCAACGCCGAGTTTGCGTTTGATTAAATAATCGCAGTTGCCGACGGTTTTCGGGCTGATGTTAAGGATTTTGGCCAATCTCTTTCGGTCGTTCTCGCTTCGACCAAAAAGACGCAAAATTTCAAATTCCCTCACTGTCAAGGTCTCCAGAGCCACACGTTCATTACCGAGCTTTTCCAACGCCAGCGCCTGGGCGATGTCGGCGCTCAGGGTGTGACGGCCACCATAAACCTCATGGATCGCCCGCAGCAACACTTCCGGCGGACTGCTTTTGGTGACATAACCCAAGGCCCCTGCACGACTCACGCCTGCACAGCAAAACTCGGATTTTGATGCATGCTAAACACCAGAATTTTCGCGTTCGCATCGCGTTGTTTTTTGATACGGGAAATCAGTTCAAGTCCGCTGATTCCGGGCAAGGAAAGATCCGTAACCACCACGTCCGGGCTGCAGTCCTTAAACTGCTGATAAACATGAGCTCCATCTGCCGCTTCCGCGACCACCTGCAAACCAGCTTGTTTTGCCAGCAACGACAGGTAGCCTTCACGGACGATAGCATGATCGTCAACCAGCAAAATTCTGATCGTTGTCATGCATGTTCCTCGGTAATGGGAATAATCGGCAGATGTATATCCGCAATCAAGCCATGCGGTCCGGCGATAAGAATTTTTTTGGTTGACGATCATGCTATCGTCGTGAAAACCTACCTGTTCAGTTGCTGGCAAAACAAGCTGGTTTGCAGGTGGTCGCGGAAGCAGCAGTCGAGTCAGGCTTATCAGCAGTTTAAGGACTATAGCCCGGACGTGGTGGTTACGAATCTTCCCTTGCCCGGAATCAGCGGACTTGAACTGATTTCCCGTATTACTGGGAACCACGCCATGCGAACGCGAAAATTCTGGTGTTTAGCATGCATCAAAATCCGAGTTTTGCTGTGCAGGCTAGTCGCGCAGGGGCCTTGGGTTATGTCACCAAAAGCAGTCCGCCGGAAGTGTTGCTGAGGGCGATCCATGAGGTTTATGGTGGCCGTCACACCCTGAGCGCCGACATGGCCCCGCGTGGCGTTGGAAAAGCTCGGTAATGAACGTGTGGCTCTGGAGACCTTGACAGTGAGGGAATTTGAAATTTTTCGTCTTTTTGGTCGAAGCGAGAACGACCGAAAGATATTTCGCAAATCCTTAACATCAGCCCGAAAACCGTCGGCAACTGCCATTATTTAATCAAACGCAAACTCGGCGTTGCCGGAGACATAGAGTTGACACGCTTGGCGATCAGGTTGAATGTGATTAATCTTTTGGATTTATCGGCTGCAGCCACTCCGGCCATTGAAACTGATCGACGACTTGCACCTTAAGAAAGAACGTCAAGCCCATAAGCGTAGAAAAAAACCAACTAACAGCACCGAAAAGCCGCCAATTTCAGACGCTGCGAGAATATTCAGGATAGGTAATCTTTCTGGCGGTCGGCGGAATCGCGTAGGCTGTTATTGCTTTCGGTGGTCAAGCCAAGATTGATGAGTGGAAAATAGCAATAGCGAAAAACAGCAATGGAAATATCACGGCGATGGTGTTGAATGTATCGGAAAAGGCACTGATTGCTGCGAAAACGGCCAGCAGTTGGGCTGCAAATGCGTACATCAGCGCAGCGCGGTGGGCGGTATTTACGTGATTGCGCGGTACTTCGGCTTTTTGACTTTGCCTTTTGCAGAGGAATTTAAGTAAACCGGTCAGTAAACCAATAATGAAGAAAATACCCGAAGCGCTAAGCGCGATACGGGATGCCGTGTGGTGGACGTAATCCTTCCATTTTGTTGTCCTTGGTATTTGGTATCTTTTTGGCTGGCGCCGAATCGCAACGCGAATGAAGAGTTCGCTGTATGGGGTTTTCTGGCAGTTCCGCCGCTGGTACGAAACGGAACTTAGACTTGACTGTAAAGGCTGTTTCGACGTTTATGATGAAATCAATGAGCAACTATTTTCTTAATCAAGGTCTGGATCATGAAGTTGAATGCGTTACCCGATCAAGCACCAGATAGATCCTGACAAGGCCGGCCTGAAATTTTGACCAGTGCTATTGCGCCGCGTGAAGACATGACTGGTTGCAGGAGGTCATCTGCCGGGAATATGCCAATGTCGACATCATCTCGCCTATTCATGGCGACTTGTCTCAAGAGCTGATTATTTATCCATGGGAAAAACTACAACTGTCGATCGTTAAATCCACTGCAATCTCGTTACAGCGATCGTCAAGGAACCTATCTGAACAAGCGCGATACTACTTGATGGTCATGCTGTTATCCGGTGACTACCTGATGCAGCAAAATGGCGCAGACGTATTGCTTCAGCCTGGCGATATGACCCTTTATGATGCGACCCGGCCGCATCAAGTCCATTGCCAGGGCGAGACCACCGAGGTCATTTATTTATCCATTCCCGGACAGTATTTAGGGACAGGGTTTCCGGGATAGACAACTGCACCGCACTGCGCATTCCCGGCAGGCAAGGCATCGGCTCTATTGCAGCCAATTTCCTGCGCTCGTCAGTTACCCATGCCGACCAGATACAGCCCCACGAATTTTCCAGTCTGGCCGAGCATGCTCTGGACTTGCTGGCCTTAGCGGTTACCTCGGTGCGTCCGGGCGACTTTAGCCTGTCCAGAAGCCGCTCGGTTTCGCTTAATATGATCAAGACCTTTATTGAGCAAAACCTTAGGGATGCCGAGCTCGACACCGGTTTTATTGTTCGTCGCGCAGGTTTGTCGGCGCGTTATATCAACACGCTGTTTGAAGAGGAAGGAACGTCGCTGATGCGTTACGTTTGGAAACGCAGACTGGAAAATTGCCGGAAAGAGTTGCAAAATCCGCTTTATGCCGGTTATCGACTGTCCGACATCGCGTTTCGCTGGGGATTTAATGATGCAGCGCATTTTAGCCGCGCCTTCAAACAGCAGTTTGGCTGTTCTCCTCGTGAGTTTAGACATGTTAAAGTCGTAATAGAAAGCTGAAAAAACATCACTCAGGTAACATCTGTCACAAAGAGTGAGATGTAAGCATTTAACACAAGCTCACTTACCTGAAGCTTTTTTGTAAGTGCAATTTTGAAATGTTCTTCATCGGCTGACTCAGTTTATGTCCATATTGTCACTTTACCAATGACCGGTATCAGGAAGCTTAAATCCATATCGGGGTTATTTAACCAAAAGAACGGTTTGTTTCACGACACCCCTGGAGCCCTTGGTATTAGTGGCCTGTAGCCGAAATATCGATTTCAAATTCGCCAATAAGTTTCTTGATAACCTCTTGAATATTAACAATATGTTCTCGATTATAAAATTCATATTTGCCAATGAAGTTAATATGCTGCCAGGCAACGGGTGAAAATCGTACTATTTCTTTCGCTTTTTCCGGATCAATCGTCAAATAATGCTGATAAAGCGCCGATAGAATGGTCGCATTATGAAAATCACCGCGTTGGCGATGAGCCCGATGGATTCGGCATTGATGTGAGTTCAATTTCAGTTTTTCCATTGAGCATCCTGCCGCCGCTGACTTTGGAAATAGTGGAGCTTAATTGGGTAGTTACCACATAGCTGCCAAAAGTGCCATCTTGGTTGAAACTCTATCAAAAACATTCGTGATGCTGTGATTGAATGCCGATCAAAAGTCTAAGACGAGTTTATTGAGAGACTTTTTAGGGTATTTTGTAGGCTATCGCTAGGGCTACCCTAATGATAGGCTCATTACAATGTATTGATTATAAAAATTAAAACATAGCCATGGCGAAGATGGCACTTTTGGCAGCTATGAGGTAACTACCCCTGTAAACCCGGTAAATATCAACATCTGATAAGGATTTATATGCTGTAATCCGTTAAATTTAAAACGTTGTATTCATTTGCAAAAACTGCGAAATGACGGCTGGTGACACGATTGCTTGTTCTACCCTTATTAGGCTAAAATGGTACCATCGTCAATGAAGGCTTCGGCAACCGCCGCAAAACCTTCCATCAGCTCTTTATGCTGTTGAGTTTTCATCAAAGCAATTTCGTGGGCATCGGGTTCGGATAAAATGTAAATCAACAAGAAATTGCCTTTTCTATCCTTGACGTAGATAAGGACGCGAATTACTGGTCTTTCTGCCTTTAAATCGCCATATTTTCTGCCATAGAGACAATTGGGTTTGGTCGATAACAGGCACTAAATGGACATGGCGTAAAATGTACTTATCGCCATTGATGACAGGAGTGACATAAGCGGAATCTTTACCAAAATGATAACTGCCATGATCATCTTTGGACTGTTTCCACTGTTTGAACTTGTTGCAAAAGAGTTGGCTATCTAATTTTTCGCTATCAAGGACAGATTTAAGCTTGGCTGTAGTTTTAACAACCATCTAACTATTTGTGAATGGTTATTTTTTACGCGCAACCCCAGCAAAAGCACTATGCGCCTCATCAATCGTAAATTTATTACTTTTATAAATCCCAGCAAACAGCGCCGCCACCTTCAAAGTTTCCTTTGAGGCAGGTTTTTTGATTCTGGCCTTGGAATCTTCTGTCGACGGGAATAGACTGGCATTAAAAAGTAACGGTTTCATTGTTTATTCCGTGTAATAGCTTGAGCGTAGATGAAACGCAGCAAAATTCAGACTGTCAGCATAACGCAGAAAACTCGCTGGGCCTCTTCTTTATATCCCACACTAAGACGAGACCTGTAGAAAAGTGGCATGGACGCTCTCCCCTTTAGGGTTCACCAGCGTTGGCGACCCACTGTAGCAATTACCTTTCGATAGCTTATGAGGCAATAAATTTAATCAAATTTGATTAAATTTATACATGTACCTCGCAAAAAGCTAGTGCGGTTCTTTTAAGGGTAATCGGCTTTTTTCTGTTATGCTTTTAGTTCCGATAACGCTTACGCTCAGAACGAACACTTTTGGGGGTTCTTCCACAGGACCCGTTTAACGTCCTCAAATCTTGTTAGCCAAAACAAAATACGTTCAAAATGCTTGATAAAATCAGGCTTTTGATATAGACTGACAATATTGTCATTATAATTATACTAAGTATTATTGTTATATGCCATAAAGCGTGTTATGCTAAAAATAGCATAAATTAACGGCCTAACGCTATGAGCAAAAATGAACAAGAAAAACCACTGTTTTGGATTGGCAGCAGCAGGGATGATCTGAAAGACTTTCCTGACGAAGTTCAAAACGTCATAGGATATGCTCTTGATTGGGCACAAAAAGGTGGCAAATCACCCGATGCCAAACCCTTACAGGGATTTGGCGGCGCAGGAGTTCTTGAAGTTGTAGATGATTTCAACGGCAATACTTACCGCACCGTATATACCGTGCGATTTTCACACGTTGTTTACGTTTTACACGCCTTCCAGAAGAAATCCCATAAAGGGATAGCCACGCCAAAGCATGACATAGCTCTTTATCAAAACCAGACTGCAAAGGGCGGAATCCGATTACGAGAAATGGCTGCTATCCAATAAGCAGGGCGGCGTATCATGAACAAAACTCAAGACGAAGCACTATTCGAGCTAAATACTAAATGGGGAGAAACCATTCAGGGAGTGGGCGCGGCTGGACGGGTATTCCTAATCTACTTTTAAAAAAACAAGGCATATTAGGATTAAGTTCGACAGAATTGAATGTATTAATCAATATAATTAGCTTTTGGTGGGAAGCATCACGCGTACCATTTCCTTTGCCGGAAAAAATTGCCGATGAAATCGGCATTAGCTCTAGGTCTGTTTTTAGAACTATCGCGTCATTAGAGGAAAAAGGCTTCATTAACCGTGTCTCTGAGCCTGGAAAATCAACAAAATATGAACTGCATGGTCTTGTCGAAAAACTAAAAACAGTCAAAAACACACTATAACACCACGACTCTAAAGTCATACTCTGCTCAGCTATACCTGGGCATTGTTTCGTGCGCCTAAAAAATATTTCTTAAAAAATCGCAAAAATCGCCTTTCCCGCTGTACAATTATCAAAAAAAATGCCATATATGGCATATTATGGGCAATAAAATCACACTATACGCAGGGAACGCCGAAACACTGGAGAGCGCACAATGAGCCATACAGACCACGAAGAAATACCCGTCCATGCCAGTAGTGGCAATATCTTTGCCGATTTGGGGCGACCCGATGCCGAAGAAGCCCTTGCCCGTGTCCGCCTGCCCAACAGATTGCAGAAATCATTGAACGAAAAGAATTAAGCCAATCAGAAGCCGCAGAACTCATGGGGCTAGATCAACCCAAGGTTTCCGCGTTGGTGCGTGGTCGTCTATCCGGCTTTTCAACTGATCGCCTTCTAAGATGCTTAATGTCATTAGGCCAAGATGTCGAAATTGTTGTCAGAGATAAACCACTAGACCACCCCAAAGCGCATATCAGCGTAATTGCAGCTTAACGCCTGGGCGTTTTTTCAACCGACTAATAACAATAGGTACGATTAGGTTTTTGGCGTTTCGATTAAACGCCTTGGAAAAATCATTTTTTGATTAAGCTAAATTTTTCTATCCAGCTTAAAGCGAATGAACAACTAAAAACCCAAATATTGTTGGCTTATTTGAAATTTTCACAAAATTTTATCTAGGCATAAAAACTACGATGCAGCCCAAGGAAGCGAAAAGCCAGAATTAAAATAAACAAGCTGTTGGAAGAATCGGGTTGGCGATTTTTTGACGATACGAAGGGCAAAGCCAATATCTACTAAACCCAAGGTCACAATCACCCAAGCGGCCATTGATAACCTTCCGAGTTTGAGAAAACCGGCAATGGTTTTATCGACTTCCTTTTGCTGGATGAACAGGGTTTCCCTCTGCTGGTACTGGAAGCCAAGGCCGAAGATAAAAACCCGCTGATCGGCAAAGAACAAGCCCGTAAATATGCTAAATCGCAAAACTGCCGGTTCGTCATTCTGTCCAATGGCAACCTGCATTATTTCTGGGATTCGGTGCAAGGCAACCCCCATATCATTACCCGTTTCCCTACGCCGGACTCCATCAAAGGACATCAACGCTTTCAGCCTAACCCCGAAAAATTGGTCAATGAATCTATCGGTAAAGATTACATTGTCCTGACTCAAATGCCGGTCTATGCCAACGAAGCCGGTTGGAAAAACGAAGCGGAACGGGCGGGATTTCTCGAAAAAAACCGGCTGCGCTTCCTGCGCGACTATCAACAACGTGCCGCCTGTTCCATACAACAAGCCGTCAAGGAAGGCAAAAGCCGGTTTCTATTTGAAATGGCAACCGGCACGGGTAAAACCCTGACTGCCGCCGCCGTCATTAAATTGTTTCTGCGTACCGGCAACGCCAGCCGTGTGTTGTTTCTGGTTGACCGGCTAGAACTGGAAGACCAGGCTAACAAAGCCCTGACGTTCCTACTCAAGAATGATTACACCTCGGTGATTTATAAGGAACGCCGCGACGAGTGGCGCAAGGCGGAAATTGTCGTCACAACGGTGCAATCACTGTTTTCAACACCAAATGTGAGCGGTTCTTCTCGCCAACCGATTTTGACCTGGTGATTTCAGACGAAGCGCACCGTTCCATCGGCGGCAACGCCCGTGCGGTGTTCGAGTATTTTGTCGGCTACAAAATAGGTTTGACTGCAACGCCAAAGGATTACCTGAAAAGGTTCGACCCTGAAAATTCTAAATCCCGCGACCCACGGGAACAGGAACGCCGTCAATTACTGGATACCTACCGCACTTTCGGCTGTGACTCCGGCGAACCGACTTTCCGCTATACCCTTTTAGAAGGGGTACGCGAGGGCTTTCTAATAAACCCTTTTGTGGTCGATGCCCGAACAGACATCACCACCAAACTACTATCGGAAAAGGGCTATGCAGTTCTGGCTGTCACTGAGGACGAGGAAAATACCGAACAATCCTTTTTTTCAAAAGGATTTTGAGAAGAAATTTTTCTCTGAGGCTACTAACCTGGTGTTCTGCGAAACCTTCCTCAACAAAGCCCTGCTTGACCCTATCAGCGGTGAAATCGGCAAAACCATTGTGTTTGCCGTCGGTCAGAACCACGCAGCGAAAATTACCCAGCTTCTTAACCAATTGGCAGATCAACGCTTCCCTGGCAATACCAGTCGGATTTTGCGGTGCAAGTGACTTCGTTGATTGCAGAAGCCCAGCAATCACCATCAACTTTACCAATAATAATTTGATGGGTTCGGCCAACTTCCTGGAAAGCTATACGAGCAGCAAAGCGCGGGTATGCGTCACGGTCGGCATGATGACCACAGTTTATGATTGCCCTGATATTCTCAATATCGCCCTCATGCGTCCGATATTTTCTCGCCATACGTATTTTGTGCAGATTAAAGGCCGTGGTACACGCAAACATAACTTTTTGAGCAATTATTCGATCATGACCTGAAAGCGTAGGTAAATGAACCTGAAAAAATCCGCTACAAGCTGTTCGACTTTTTGCCGCCTGCGAATATTTCGAGGAAAAATTCGATTATGACGAGGCTCTGAAACTTGCCGCGTCCTGGCTCTGGTGAAGGGGCGGGAACAGGACTACCTCCGCCGCCGCCAACAGGTATCCATATCAGCACCCGCCCCGATTTGGTGGTTAGACGACTTAAACACCGATGGGCTTGGAAGGCGTGGGATTGACCGCATGTTTTTCGATAAATTCGAGGACAAGGCGAAAACGAACCCCGTTTTGCAGGGAAAAATCGCTAACGAAAATTGGGATCAGGCGGTCGATTATGTCAATACGCACCTGTTTGACAAACCAAACGAATATTTCATCTGGAAAAGCTGCGTAAAGCTGCCGGTATGACAGCGCTTAACGCTAAGGGAAATTTTAGAGAAGGTCTTCGGACGAATAAATGCTTTCAAATCGAAAGATGAAATGCTCGAAGATGAATTTCAAAAATTCATTCTCGACTGTAGCCGGAAGAGGCCGAAGCCATTGTGCCGATGAAATATTACTTCAAAGCCTATGCCACAGACGGCAAGCTTCGAGAAATCATCGACAATAGAGAATTTACCGACCTAAACGTAAACCCGACTTTCGGTATGGGCGATTTTAAAGCCGTTAGTCGATTGGCGTAACCGTATCCCGAATACGTCAAAGACTACGTTTCACTTAATCAGTTTATGTAATGAACACCTTTTAATGCTAGATTCCGATACCGAACGCCGGATTGATTTATGCCGTGACATTCGGTTGGCAAAGTGCCTAACCCTCAATCGCAGGTAAGCAAATCACGATTGCCATGATTTAAAATTCATGGATGACATGGACCGAAGCCGAAGAATTCGGCGGTGCGCGTAAGTTTTTTGCCGGTGAATTTGCTAAGTACCGTTGGCCTAAACTCATCGCTCCCGATATGGGCGGTTTTGATGTGTTGGCTTTGTATTCCGAAGCTATCCAGAAAATGAACGAGAACCCAGGCATTCCGCCGCTGTTCCGCGATATTTTCAAAAATGCTTATCTGCCTTATCATCACCCAGAAACCTTACGGATTTTTTAAAAGAAATTAATTCGTTTCTTCGATCATTCCGAACGCTTAGGCAATGCCTTTGAATATCTGCTTTCGGTATTGGGTAGCCAGGGCAATGCTGGACAGTCCGCACCCTTCGAAACATCATAGATTTCATGGTCGAGATTCTTGACCCCAAAAAAAATGAAACAATCCCTGATACAGCCTATGATACATCGGGATTTCTGATTTCATCCTATAAGCATATCCTCAAACATAATTCGACGATTAACACCCAAAAAATGATCTTCAGGCATACGACGAAAAAGGCGTATCGCTACGATTAGTCACAATTGACATCCCCTACATTATAAGGGTGACTTGCTAACACCTGACGACCGCAAAAAGCATTACTAACATTTTTGGCTATGACATATCGCCGGATATGGTGCGGTTGTCACTAGTAAATATGTATCTACACCGTTTCACCCATCCTAACATCATCGAATACGACGCGCTAACCAGGTGATGGCGTTGGAACGAATACGCTGACATCATCCTTGCCAATCCCGCTTTTCTCATATCACCAAAGGGCCCGATGAAACCACACAAACGGTTTTTGGTACAGGCGATCACTCGGAAGTGCTTTCATCGAATTCGCAGAAGCATAGACCCACGTCAGGCCATGCAACGATTATCGTGCCCCAAAGCATTATTTTTCAGAGTGGCACAGCCTATAAACCTTTTCGCAAGATGTTGATTGATAGCTACCTGCTGGCGGCGTCATGCATTTCGTTTCCTGCCGGTGTTTTCAATCCCTTCAGCGGCGTGAATGGTCTCCTATCCTGGTGCTTGATAGGCGACTGTCTAAAAAAACAGAAAACATCCTGTTCGCCAAAATAGAAAATGACCGATACGGCCTTGGCGCACAACGTCGGGCAATTGAGAAAAACGACCGTACCCTGTCACCGTTTGTCAAGGCAGAATCTTCAGCATTTTCCGAATGAAATCTAATTAAAATATATGAAAACATTACTAATCTGCATTTGGTCGAGAAATCCCAGAGAAAAATTGCTGAAAACGGCAAATGGAATTTGAATGGAGATAGGTATAAACATGTTAAAGAATCTATATCCTCTTATCCACTCGTGTCACTTGAGTTTAAATATCTTTTCGCGAGAGCCTGAAGATGGCTCTGGAGCAAGACGGGTCGATTTTTGATAATAAAATTAAATCTGGTCAGATTACCAATATCGATGATTTTGGTCGTTTGAAGCACGACGAAATTGTATTTCCATCAGAAATAGAACCAGAACTATTTGGAAGAATGGCGACTTATTATTTGCCAGGTCTGCATTGGTAGGTCGTTGTTATATTGCATAAAGAATCGGAAGGAAAATACCATTTTGCAGGCTATCTAATTCGCCTTAAAATTAATGAGAACCAAGCATTACAGGAATTGGTTTTTTATGTAACTAGGACTAGACGTTCCGAAAACTGGATAGAAGGAATCAAGAAGGCGGGAGTGTATCCAATCTTAATCTCCAGGTTCTGTAGGGCTTCTCGTTTCCTCTCCCTCCGCTTGATATACAAAATGAAATCATTGCTTGGATTAAAAACCACGAAAAGATCATCAAGGACAGGAGCGCGGCAGGTATCATCAAACCCAATTCGAGGACAGTACCTCTAGATGGTAACCTCATAAAAAAGGTGCCAGAAATGAGTGACGTAAAAAGAGTAAAATATTTAGTAGCCAGTCCAAAGCAAAGGTTTCTCTTGAAGCTATCCGTGGAGTCAAAACGATCAACAAAGATCATCATGAATACGTGAACCACACAAGTTGGGTTGTGGAAAAAAGAATTGCAAGATCAGGCTAAAACGTTGTTTTCGGGCAAGCGCGCCGCTAAACCGACGGATGAAGCCTCAATTTCGGAACGGCTTTATTCTGAGATTGGTAGGCTGAAAATGGAATCGAATTGACATTAAAAAAAAGTCCGTAATCAAACGGTTTAAGATTGAAAACAATGGATTAGCCGTCGAGTCCGTTGGCTATCGCCAGGCAATGTGATTTGGCAGGTGTAACGCGATCAACCGTCTATGTATCCGAAATGGCGAGGCTGTCATCTGAGTTGGAACTGACTCTACTGGCGGAATTGGATGCCGAATATACTCGGCATCCATTTTTCGGTCATCGAAAATGGTGATTCATCTCAAGAAATTAGGTATCTCGTCAACCGAAAGCGGATACAACGACTAATGGGCAAGCCTGGTCTGATAGGCATGGCACCAGGACCTGATCCCAGTCGCCCACATCCAGAGCACAAGGTCTATCCTTATACTGCTTCGTCCCCTGGCTGTGGTTAGCCCGAATCATGTCTGGAGTACCGATATTTCCTTCATCCGTTTGGCTCACGGCTTTGTTTATCTGATGGCGATCATTGATTGGTATTCCCGAAAGGTATTAGCTTGGCGAATATCGAACACGCTGGACAATGCCTGATTATGTGTTGATTGTCTTGAGCAGGCCTTGCAGGTCTTCGGTAACCCTATGA
>CAVXZR010000118.1:0-9080 GCA_963765965.1 uncultured Pseudomonadota bacterium | reverse complement strand
TAGGGCAGGGTTTGCAGCCATTGACGTGCATATGACCGATATAATTGCCGGACGGCTGACGCTGGCCGACTTTACCGGTCTGGTGGCTTGCGGCGGATTTTCCTATGGCGATGTGCTGGGCGCCGGCGGCGGCTGGGCCAAGTCGATTTGATTCAACCCAAAGGCCCGTGCCGAATTCGCGGCGTTTTTCGCCCGTAGCGATACTTTCGGCTTAGGAGTGTGCAACGGTTGCCAGATGATGTCCGGCCTGAAAGACATCATCCCCGGCGCAGAACACTGGCCGCAATTCAAACGCAATACCTCGGAACAGTTCGAAGCGCGGGTGGCCATGGTCAAAGTCCAGGATTCGCCCTCCATCTTCTTCACCGGCATGGCCGGTTCCAGCTTGCCAGTGGTGGTCGCCCACGGCGAAGGCCGCGCCGAATTTACCGGCAATCCCGCTCAGGCTTTGGTATCGCTTAGTTTTGTCGATAATTACGGCCGGGAAACCACAGACTTTCCGGCCAACCCCAACGGTTCCCCGCTCGGCATCACCGGTCTAACCAACGCCGATGGCCGTTTCACCATCATGATGCCGCATCCCGAGCGCTGCTTTAGAACGCTGCAAAACTCCTGGCATCCTGCGGATTGGCAAGAGGAGGGGGCCTGGCTGAGGATGTTTAGAAATGCCCGGGTATGGGTGGGGTGAGTTTTGTCGATTTGATCACTTTTTTCAGGCAACCTACTAAACCTTTATTATTTATAAAATTCTGTAAAATGCTGGAAAAATATACAAAAATATTCAAAGTAAATGATGTCAGAAGACTATAACTACGCTGTTTCGCCAAGCACCTATAAGCCGCATAGGTTTAGCGTGGCGCCGATGCTGGACTGGTCGGACCGGCATTGCCGATATTTTCACCGGCAACTTAGCCGGCATGCTTTGCTTTACAGCGAAATGGTGACGACCGGGGCGATTCTTTACGGCAATCGTCAACAGCATTTACAGTTTAATCCGGAAGAACACCCGGTTGCCTTGCAATTGGGCGGTAGCAATTCTGCCGATCTGGCGCTTTGCGCGGAAATCGGCGAAGATTTCGGTTACGACGAAATTAATCTAAATGTCGGCTGCCCTAGCGATCGGGTGCAGAATGGCCGTTTCGGCGCCTGTTTGATGGCTGAGCCCGATCTGGTTGCCGAGTGTGTGGCGGCGATGCGGCAGGTTGTAAAAATTCCGGTGACAGTGAAATGCCGGATTGGTATCGATGATAGGGATTCTTACGAAGAATTGCAGACTTTTATTGCCAAGGTGGCCTTAGCCGGTTGCGAAACGTTTATTGTTCATGCCCGTAAAGCCTGGTTGTCCGGTCTGTCACCTAAGCAAAACCGCGATATTCCGCCGTTGCGCTACGATGTGGTGTTACAGATCAAACAGGATTTTCCGGATTTGAATGTTATTTTAAATGGCGGACTTACTTCGCTGGAAACTTCATTAGAATGCTTAAGCAGCGTCGATGGGGTGATGCTGGGCCGGGAAATTTATCATAACCCTTACTTACTGGCGGAAGTCGATGCGCGTATTTTCGACGATTATCGAATTGTACAAACCCGGCAGGAAGTCATACTTTCCATGCTGCCCTATATTCAAAAACAATTACTGCAAGGTGTGCGGTTGAGTGCTATGGTTCGGCACTTATTGGGGCTTTTTCACGGCCTCGGCGGCGCACGGGCATGGCGGCGGCATCTGAGCGAAAATGCTTATAAACCGGGTGCCGATCAGCGGGTGCTTTTACAGGCATTAGAATTTACGGTTTGATGCTGTATACTCACCAGCTTTTTTATGTTGAGGGCGGAAATGGAAGAATATTTTTCCAAAATTATTGAGGCGATTGGTGAAGATATAACTCGCGATGGCTTACGTGATACGCCGAAACGTGCTGCTAAGGCTTTTAAGTTTCTGAATAACGGTTATGAAAAAACCCTGGATGAAGTATTGAATGGGGCGATTTTTCAGGCCGATACCGAGGATATGGTCATCGTAAAGGATATCGAATTGTATTCCTTATGCGAACATCATTTATTGCCGTTTATCGGTAAATGCCATATCGGTTATTTGCCGACAGGCAAAGTGTTGGGTTTGTCTAAACTGGCTCGTATCGTCGATATGTATGGCCGGCGTTTGCAAATTCAGGAACAGTTGACCCGGCAAATTGCGACAGCCGTGGAAACAGCCATTGATGCCCGTGGCGTGGCGGTCGTGATTGAAGCCAAGCATTTATGCATGATGATGCGCGGCGTCGAGAAGCAGAATTCGGTGATGACCACCTCAGTCATGACCGGCATATTCCGCGAAGAAATCAGTACCCGCTCCGAGTTTCTTAATCTTATTAATCGGTGAGCTATGGCTGAACAGCGTAGCCAAGGTCAGGGTATACTGCTGGTCAATCTCGGCTCCCCCAGTTCGGCTCAAACTGCAGATGTCAGGCAGTTTTTAAGAGAATTTCTCGGCGATTCGCGGGTGGTCAATCTGCCGCGCATACTCTGGTGGCTGATTCTTAATCTGTTCATATTGCCGTTTCGTCCGCGTAAATCCGCACATGCCTATAAACGCATTTGGACGGAAAACGGTTCGCCATTGCTGGTGTTTACTCAGCAATTGACGGCTAAACTGAAAGCACGCTACGGTAACGATAAGATGCTGATCGACTGTGCAATGCGTTACGGCAAGCCGCTATTAAGAGAAAAACTAAGGGATTTTAAAAAACTGGGCGTCGATGAAATTGTGGTTGTGCCGCTTTATCCGCAATATTCTTCTACGACAACCGCCTCTGTTTTCGATGTGGTTGCCGAAGAATTCGTCAGTTGGCGGCATATGCCGTCATTGCGCTTTATCAGCGATTATTATCAAAGTCCGGCCTATATTGAGGCGATAGCCGCTTCAATCCGGCAACACTGGCAAAATCATGGTCAGGCCGGCTTGTTGCTCATGTCTTTTCACGGTTTGCCTGCCAAGCTCACGGATTTGGGCGATCCGTATTATCATCATTGCCAAGCGACAGCGCGTTTGATTGTTGACAAGCTAGGTCTGCATGATAATCAGTGGCAACTAGTGTTTCAATCCCGCTTTGGAAAAGCCGAGTGGTTGCAGCCTTATTGCGTAGAGGTATTGCAGAATCTACCTAAGCAGGGCATCAAACAGGTCGATGTGATCTGTCCGGGTTTTGCGGTGGATTGTCTGGAAACCCTGGAAGAGATAGCCATCACTAATAAAGACATTTTTATTGGAGCAGGCGGTAAAAGTTATCGCTATATTCCGGCGCTGAATGATAGCGATGCTCATGCAGAACTGATATTCGATTTAATAAAAACCGCCCGTTGAAACTGGGGCGCATAAAACCGGGGGCAATATGCAAAACAATGTCTTACAAAGTTGGAATGACGAATGGCCGGTAGTCCGATCCAGTCAGCCTTTGCCGACCGGTGCCGGTGTGCTGGATCAGAGTGCTTTTAATACCATTGAGGTTGATGAACTGTTTGATTACGTTAATCACGCCGCCACCATAGCCGGACAATCGGTGCTCTATCGTTCGCTTAGCCGGCCACTGGACAATCTTTCGGCAATTGCCGCCAAGCAGGAGGCTGTCAGGGAGATTCGCGAAAACCCGGATGTCAGGGCCAATGTTGAAAATATTGTTTCCTCAGCCGCCAGTAACGAAAGTCGTTTGCATGTCCTCCTGTTCGGCGAGTTTCTAGGTTCATTCGGCACAGCCCGCGAACACCATCAGATCGAAGGTTATGGCTATAAGCAGTACACGCGCGCTGTACGTTTTGTACTTAATCTGGTGGATGCCATTCACGGATCGGAAAAACCGAAAAGCGAGTATTTGCAAAGTGTCTTCAACAAAATCGGGGCTTTTGCGCAAAGCAATGAATATTCTTTAATGATCGGTCCCGTTTACAATAGCGAAAACGGCCTGCAAAGCAAGGAAGAGCGTCAGCACTCCTACTCGCCGGCGACTATTTTCCGTCCTACGCTGTTCAAGCCTTTGCTGATTGCCATACTGATTGCCCTGATTTGGGGGTTTATTCAGATATTCCCGAGCGATCTTTTCAAATTCGACAAAGACAGCATTGCCATCGGTTCTGTGTTTTTCCTGCCGTTATTGCTGATTTATATACCTGTGATCGGTGGGTATGATCGCGATCATTGCATCATCCCTTTACGTAACCTCTATAAGGATTCGCAGGCGCTTGGCGATTTACTGGACGGCTTGGGCCAGCTGGACGAATTGCTGGCTTTTATCAAATATGCCGACAGTTATGGGAGTGAGATGGTATTGCCGGATTTACTTGAGGGTGAAACGCACGCTATCAATTTGGTTGCCGCCAAAAATCCGGTGCTGGGGCATAGTAATCCGGCTTATGTCGGTAATGATTTTGCCATGGATAGCGAGCGGCTAGTGTTTGTGACCGGGCCGAATAGCGGCGGAAAAACTGCGTTCTGTAAAACAGTGACACAAATTCAATTGCTGGCGCAAATCGGTTGTTATGTGCCGGCCAGCCAAGCCGGTTTAACGGTGGCGGATCGAATTTTCTATCAGGCACCGGAGATCAGCCACCTTGACGATGGCGAAGGCCGCTTCGGCACGGAACTGAAACGTACCCGAGATATTTTTATGTCCACCACCGCTAAAAGTTTGGTTGTACTTGACGAAATGGCAGAAGGAACTACATTTGAAGAGAAAATGCAGTCTTCAATCGACGTACTGGACGGGTTTTTTCGTAAAGGCAATAGCACTATCCTGATAACCCATAACCATCAATTGGTCGATGTGTTTGTTAAAAGACGCATTGCTATGCCTATACAGGTAGATTTTGCCGATGATCAGCCGACATTCAAATTGGTGCCGGGTATATCAAGAATCAGTCATGCCGATCGTGTGGCTAAAAAAATCGGTTTCTCAAAACAGGACATTGACAGCTTTCTAGCAAAAACAGCATGAAAATAGGTACGCCATACAGCGCCAACGCTACCAAGGCAATGCTACTGGGTAGCGGAGAATTAGGAAAAGAAATCGCAATTTCATTGCAGCGTTATGGTGTCGAAGTCATTGCCGTAGATCGTTATGCCTGGGCACCGGCCATGCAGGTCGCGCATCGCAGTCACGTTATCGATATGACGGATGCTGCTGCGTTAAAAGCACTGGTTATCAGCGAGCAGCCGGATTATATTATTCCGGAACTGGAAGCCATTGCCACCGATGCTCTGGCGGAACTGGAAGTTGCCGGCGAGACTGTTATCGTTCCCAATGCCAGAGCAATTCAACTCACCATGAATCGGGAAGGCATTCGTCAATTGGCGGCGAAAGAATTGGGCGTGCCTACTTCAAAATATGCTTTCGCCGAAAGCTTTGCCGAGTTGCAGGCGGCGGTTGCGGACGGCATCGGTTACCCGTGTTTCATCAAGCCTACCATGTCCTCTTCGGGTAAAGGCCAGTCTATGGTGAAATCCGCCGAACAATTGCAGGCAGCCTGGGATTATGCAAAAACTGCCGGTCGTGCCGATACCGGGAAGGTGATAGTCGAGGCTAAAATCGATTTCGATTTCGAGATTACGTTGCTAACGGTACGGGCATTAAATGCCGATGCCAAAGTGGAAACCTATTTCTGCGAACCGATAGGTCATCGCCAGGAAAACGGCGATTACCGGGAAAGCTGGCAGCCGCAAGCGATGAGTCCGCAGGCGATAGCCCTGTCGCGGCAAATTGCCGGCAAAATTACAGAAGCCTTGGGCGGCTTGGGATTGTTTGGTGTGGAATTGTTTATTCAGGGCGACCGGGTCTGGTTCAGCGAAGTTAGTCCAAGGCCGCACGATACCGGCATGGTGACTATGGTTAGCCAACGTCAAAGCGAATTCGATTTGCATGTGCGGGCGATTTTGGGCTTACCGGTTTGTACTGCTTTGGATAAAATCGCAGCCAGCGCAGTAATACTGGGCGGTATCGATAGCCAGTGCGTGGAATATCATGGCTTGGATAAGGCGTTGAGTGTTGCGGATAGCGAAATTAGATTATTCGCAAAGCCTGAAGCGTTTGTGAGCAGGCGCATGGGGGTGGCGTTGGCGGCGGCGGATAATGTTGCCGATGCGCGCGGAAAGGCGGTCAAGGCAGCCGGCAGGATTACCGTAGTACGATGAGTTAAATTGAAATTCGGGGTGCGATTGACGTGAAATCACTTAAAATCGGTTTATTGTTAGTTTTGATGTCTGTTGACACCTGGGCGGATATATTCAAGTACGTTTCGCCCGATGGCCGTATCTACTACACCGATGAACCGAAAAAAGGTTTCGATTACCGGTTGATTATCCGAACCCGCCCGCGCACCTATGCCAGAGACGTAAAATTCATGTCGGGCAACAAACTCAAATACAGCGAAATGATTGCCAAAGCAGCGGCAAAGCATCAAATGGATCCGAGACTGTTGCACGCTGTAATTCAGGCCGAATCGGCCTATAACGCCAATGCGGTTTCTTCTGCCGGGGCTGTCGGTTTGATGCAGTTAATGCCGGATACGGCCAGACGCTATGGAGTGTCGGACCGGCGCGATGCCGAGCAGAATATCGACGGCGGAACCCGCTATTTGAAGGATCTGCTATCAATGTTTAATTCAAATCTTAAACTGGCAGTGGCCGGGTACAATGCCGGGGAGGGTGCGGTGATGAAATATAATAACAGCGTGCCGCCCTATCCTGAGACCCGCAATTATGTGCAGCAGGTGTTATCGCTTTACGGCAAGGGGTAACGATGGCGTCGCCAGCCGTCAAGGAGCTTCTGTCCGGTACGAATCAACTGTTCTCGCTGCCGGATATTTACTTCCAACTCAATGAAATGATGCGCGATCAGCGCTTTTCGCTGGCGGACATCGGCAAGGTCATTTCAAAAGATCCGGGATTAAGCGCCCGCTTATTGCGCCTGGTTAACAGTCCTTTTTACGGTTTTCAATCCAAAATCGATACCATTTCCAGAGCGATTACCGTGGTTGGCATCGATGAACTTTATCATTTGATTATCGCCACCAGCGTCGTTGACCGGTTTGATAAGATTCCGGTTGAACTAGTCAATATGACTGACTTTTGGATGCATAGCGTGCATTGTGCAGTTGTAGCCAAATTACTGGCGAAACAAAGTCTGATTTTGCATAGCGAACGTTTGTTTCTGGCCGGTTTGCTGCATGACATCGGTTCTCTGGTGCTGTATCGAAAAATGCCGGAAAAGTCGCTTCAAGCGTTGATAGCCGCTGATTATAACCGGGGTTTGCTCCCCGATTTCGAGCGGGAAATCATCGGTTTCACACATGCCGATGTCGGTGGTGAGCTGATTAGAGTCTGGGGGTTGCCGGAATCTTTGTCCGAAGCCATCGCTTGTTATTTAACGCCCGATGCGGCAAGGCTGCATCGGTTGGATGCCTATATTTTACATGTCGCCATCCGTTTGGTGGACGGCAACGAACGGGGAGTGCCGGCCGAACGGGCAGCTGACGAACTTTCGGAACATGTCTTGTCAATGGTACACCTTGATCAAGCCCGGATTGTTTCAGTCATGGAGCAGGCTACATCTGAATTCTTAGCTGTGTTCGATCTGATTGCGCCGAATAAAAAATTTCACTAAACAATTAAATGCTGAGCCGGATATCGTTAATATAAGCAGGCAATAATTACCGCAAATATTCCTGTAGGAGGTGCGAAGCCCTTCTATTAATAAGGTCTAGAGGATATCAACTCCGAATTGTGCAAACAAATCTATCAGTTTAATCAAGGGCAGGCCGATTAATGCATTGGGATCTGCACCCTTGATTTTGGAAAATAGCGCGATGCCCAAACCTTCCGATTTAAAACTCCCTGCGCAATCGAAGGGCTGTTCAAGATCGATATAATGTTCGATCTGTCTGTCGCTCAGCGGTCTGAAGTAGACTGTACAAATGTCCATATCGCTCAGAATATTGCCATTGCTGCTGTTTAGTACCGATAATCCGGTATAAAACCGCACAGCTTGTCCCGATTGCTTCTTTAGTTGCCGGATGGCTTGTTCACGGTTGCCGGGTTTGTTAAGAAATTGCGTGCCGCAAACAGCAACCTGGTCGGAGCCTATGATTAAATGATTCGGATAAGATGCCGATACCGCCTTTGCTTTGTTTTGCGCCAAACGTACGACCAACTGTTCGGCAGTTTCTCCGGGGAGGGCGGTTTCGTCGATATGGCTGCTGCACGCAGCAAAATCGAAATGCAGTTTTCGCAGCAATTCGGCGCGATATTCGGAGCCGGAAGCAAGAACGATAGGTTTCATAAACAGTTCGGGAAATTAATAAGTGTGTATTTGACGCAACAGATGCTAACCTGTATCATTGTATAGTTATGTCAGATAAATTGCCCGAGCTTATTGATCCACTTTTACTTGCCGAAAGGCGAAGTGTGATGTCGGGCGCGATAAAAATTGCCGCCCTTGGGCGTTTGTCTGATTTAGTCGCTGAAAACGACGGTGAAGTTAAAGTCGAAGTATTATTCGCCAAGGAAGGGAAGAGGGCTGTAGTATCCGGCAGTATAAAGTCGAAACTGGCACTTGAGTGTCAATCCTGTTTACAGTCTTTGTCGTGGCCGATTGATATTGCTTTTAAATTGGACGTCGTCACTTCTTTGGAAGAGGCGGACCGGATAGAAATCGAATGCGAACCCTTGCTGTTCAATGGCGAAAAAATATCGCTCAGTGCTTTGATCGAAGACGAGATTTTGCTGGCATTGCCTGATTATCCGAAACACGGATATGACTGTATTAAACACTGCAGTTCGGAAAACAGCGATTACAACGAGCAACAAAACCGAGTCAGGGCGGATAACCCTTTTTCTGTTTTAGCTAAACTTAAAAAAAATACCGGAGAGTAAAAATGGCAGTACAAAAGAGTAAAGTTTCGCGTTCAAGACGCGGACAACGTCGTTCTCATGACGCATTAACCAGCAAAACCCTGGCACAGGATCCGTTAACCGGCGAAACCCATCTGCGCCATCACATGACGCCTGATGGTTTCTTCAAAGGCCGTCAGATTATTTC
>CAVXZR010000117.1:0-7093 GCA_963765965.1 uncultured Pseudomonadota bacterium | reverse complement strand
ACTGGGTCATGACGCTGGCCGGCTTTACCTCGCCGCAGATGGGCGTCACCGGCAATGAACCCAGGCATTTACGCAACAAACTTAGCAGATCCTCGGCTTTTTTTGGCGAGGCGGCATCCACCATCACCCAGCCGTTTTGCCATCGATATAGGCAAAGTTTTTCGGGAAAAAGAAAGCTTCGGGAAGCAAATCGAAAATCAATTCATCCTTGATCCGAGTGCGTTCTTTTTGCGGTAATTTTCGGGCTTCCTGATCCTCGATTTCACTGATTTTTTCCTGCAGCATTTCGTTAATGACTGAAGAGGGGATGACCTTTTCTTCCTTTTTTGCACACAACATCGTAAAACCATTGACGGCATGCGCCAAAGTCTCGGAGCTTTTACCCAACGGCGACGTCCAGCCGAAACTGAATTCATCATGCGCGCCGCAAGGACGGAATGCTTGTTGCTGAAGCTTTTGTTCCAAGACATCAGCTGCCAAGGCGAAAGGTTCTGTAAAACGATAAACGGCAAGATTTTTAAACCACATGGAACAACTCTTTTTTCAAAACCCAGCATTATCGCAAATTTGCGCACAGGTTAGAAATTTCCGATGCTTTTTAAAAATCAAAAAAGTCCGGCCGACAACGGCGGTACGATTTAGGCTCTGTGGTATGATGCTCAGCCTTTCAATTGCCATCTTTAACTATACGATGAGTGCTATTTGGAACAATTGCCTATCCAAACTTGAACATGAAATTCCTACCGGAGATTTCAGCACCTGGATAAGGCCGCTACAGGCGGTGGAATCCGATAAGCAACTGAAATTGCTTGCGCCCAACCGGTTTATTATCGACCATATCAAACAGCATTTTTTTGCGATTATCGAAGACGCCGTCAACGAATTTTCCAATGCAACGCTATCGGTGCAATTTGAAATCGGCAGTAAAAATGCGCCGGCCATTAAAGCCCCGACTTTAATAAAAGTCCGGCGCAAAAAAAGAACCAGCCCAACTTTTTGAATAAAACTTTTACCTTTGAAAGTTTTGTCGAAGGTAAATCGAACCAGTTGGCCAGAGCCGCCTCCATGACGGTTTCGGAAAACATCGGCAAGGTCTACAATCCCTTATTTATTTACGGCAGCTCCGGTCTCGGCAAGACGCACTTAATGCATGCCATCGGCAACACCGTGTTGTTGAAAAATCCGGATGCCAACATCGTCTATCTGCATTCCGAAAAATTTGTGCAGGATATGGTCAAGGCCCTGCAACAAAACAGCATCAATAATTTTAAAGAATACTATCGCAGCATCGATATTTTGCTGATGGACGATATTCAATTTTTGGCCGGCAAAGAACGTTCGCAGGAAGAATTTTTTCATACCTTCAATAATCTGCTAGACCAAAAACATCAGGTGGTTTTGACTTGCGATAAATATCCCAAGGAAATTAACGGCCTGGAAGACAGATTGAAATCGCGTTTCGGTTGGGGCCTGCCAGTGGCGATAGAACCTCCCGACCTGGAAACCAGAACGGCGATTCTGATCAAAAAGGCGCAACAGGTCGGCGTGGATTTACATCAGGACATTGCGTTTTTTATCGCCAAACGCATTCCCTCCAATGTCAGGGATTTGGAAGGCGCGTTAAGACGGGTCATTGCCAATTCCCAATTTACCGGCCGCGAAATCACCCTGGAGTTTACCAAGGACGCCCTGCACGATCTGATCAGCTTGCAGGACAAACTGGTCAGTATCGACAATATCCAAAAAACCGTGGCCGAATACTTCAAAATCCGGCTCACCGATTTATCCTCAAAAAACCGCAAACAATCGATTACCCGGCCACGGCAAATCGCCATGTGTTTGGCCCGTGAACTGACTTCGCACAGCTATCCGGAAATTGGCGAAGCTTTCGGCGGCCGCGATCACACCACGGTGATAAACGCCTGTAAACGCATAGCCGAACTAAAGGACGATGATGTAAAAATGGCCGAGGATTATAAAAATCTAATGCGGACCTTAGCGCAGTGAGCCTGCGGAATTTTACCTGACGCTAGGCTTGCTTTTCATTTCGAGTTTATTTTTATACATCGCGGCATCCGCCTTAGTCATCAGTTCATCGACATGCTCGCCATCGTCAGTGTAAATGGCGACGCCGATACTGGCGCTTATATCCAGCTGATGATGTCCAAAGCTTAAAGGCATACAAGCTTTATATAAGCCAATTTCGCTATTCAAATGGCGGCTTATACCATAATCCAGCCGAATTTATGATTTGATTCCGGTCTGTGCAAACCCCTTATTTCCGCATTGAAACTTATAGACACAGTGTTTAAGCTGTTATGACTTAGCTTTTTAACACCCTGCGGAGAGACAAAGCTTATGGAATTATCCAAAAAACCGGACGTCATTTGCACATGCAGCGGCACGACAAAACTGCATATTCAAGCCTTGTTGAACCAGGGAATAACCGATCCGGACAGGATCTCCAGAATTACCGGCGCCTGTTCCGGCTGCGGTGCTTGTGACCTGGAAATAGTGAAATTGATAGCCGAATACGAAAACACGGCTTGTTGACAAAGCTGTCCTTAGACCAGGGTAAACAGTGTGGATAAAGTGTGGGTAAAAACGCCGGACAGGCTTATCCACAATCCCTCAACAAGCGGACTTACCGGCAATCTACAAATTTAAACACCGGTAAGGATTTGATAGTGATGGCTAAAATCCGCTTTTCCACAGCTTTTTCGACTGCTAATAGTAGTAATAGATTTAAGATCTTTATATAGGCTTATTATTAGCAATAACAGAAGTTGGTTTTAGCCCAAGCTCCACATCGCTTTTTTCTATGAGGGGGGCTGATCGCTTTAGAAATATCTATTTGCCGAAGGATGACTATCAGTAGCTGTTTTACGCCATAATAGCGGTTTTAAAAGTGGAAAAAGCTGTCGCTATCTAGCGGTGGAAATTGTGGATAAGCTGTTCTGAAATAGAGCGGCGCAACTTGTCCACAATCCGTCAACAAGGCGGACCTGCGCCCGGTAACAGATCTATACATTTTTAAGATGATGATTTAAATAAGCTATACCCGGTTTTCCACAGCTTTTCATTCACATAGTAGTAACAATAAATAAAAGATATTTATATGAAGTTTATTATTAGCAGAGATCAAATCCTCTCGCCGCTGCAACAAATTGTCAGCGTGATCGAAAAAAAGCAGACCATGGCCGATACTTTCCAATGTGTTACTGAAGGTTGACGAACAGCAACTGGTCATGACCGGCACCGATACCGAAATCCAAATTGTCGCCAAGCTGAATATTGGAGCCATCCATACCCTTGGCAGCATTACCGTGCCGGCCAGAAAATTTCTGGATATTTGCCGTTTATTGCCCAGCGGCGCCGATATCAGCTTTGAGTTGCAGGACGAAAAGGTCAAAGTGGTATCCGGCCGCAGCCGGTTTTCCCTTAGCACCTTGCCGGCGGAACATTACCCGAATTCAACGAAACCGAATACGAGTATCAGTTTTTGATAAATGCCGGCAAATTTAAGAAAGCCTTGGAAAAAACCCTGTTTTGCATGGCTAATCAGGATGTGCGCTACTATCTGAACGGCTTGTTGCTGAACATCAGTAATTCCCGTCTGAAACTGATTGCTTCCGATGGCCACCGTTTATCGATTTATGATGACGACATCGGCTCGGCCACCGGCTATGAAGCGCGGATTATCCTGCCCAGGAAAGCCGTACAGGAATTGAGCCGTTTGCTGGACGACGCCGACGCGGAATTGACCATTCAGTTCTCCGGCAACAATATTAAAATCTATTACAAGGATGTGGTGTTTTCATCGAAGTTGATAGACGCCAAATATCCGGATTTCAGCAAGGTCTACAAACAGAGTTTTTTAAGCCCGCTGTTAATACAGAAACAGGTTTTAAAAGACGCCTTAACCCGGGTGGCGATTCTTTCCAATGAAAAATTCAAAGGCGTCACTTGCGATCTTAGCGAAGATTTGATGAGACTCAGTACCCATAACCCGGAGCATGACGAGGCGGAAGAAGAATTGAGCATTCAGTATCAAGGGCCGGCGCTGAACATTTCCTTCAACTCGCAATATTTGCTGGAGGCAGTGAGCAATTTAGACTCGAACATGGCGGTATTGACTATTGCCGCCAACGCCAGCAGCTGTTTTATCGAAGAACCGGAACAGACTTTGTATAAATTCATCGTGATGCCGATGCGCATGTGATTTCGATTCATGACTTTGTTAAAATTGGATGTCATCTCGGTCAGAAACGTCCAGGCGGCAAGCATTTTCCCCTCGCCCAACCTTAATCTGATTATCGGCGCCAATGCCAGCGGTAAAAGTTCGCTGCTGGAGGCGATTTTTATTTTAGGTAGGGCGCGGTCCTTTCGCACCACGCATATCAAACAGGCGATAGCCTATAATCAACCGCATCTGCTGGTCACCGCGCAAAATCGCTTGCCGAATGGTTCCATCAGCAACATCGGCCTGCAAATCGATCACAAACAATGCGAGATCCGCATTGATCAGGAAAATAAACAAAGGGCCGATCTGGCCTACGCCTTGCCTGTACAATTGATCCATCCTAAAAGCTATCGCTTGTTGGATGCTGGTACGCAACTGCGGCGTGAATTTTTAGACTGGGGAATTTTTAATCACAACCCAAATTTTTTACCGCATTGGCGTAAATTCAATAAAGCCTTACAGCAGCGCAATGTCTTGCTGAAAAGCCGGCAAACCCGGCAATTGCCGGCTTGGGATAAAGAACTGGTCGAATATGGCGCGCCGGTGAACGATTTTCGGCTGCAGTACATACAAGCCTTGCAACCGGTATTCATGGACATGGCCGGACATTTTCTGGACAACACCGCGATAGATTTAAAGTTCAACGCGGGTTGGGATGCCAGCCTATCCCTGGAACTTATGTTAAAAGCTGATCTCGAAAAAGACTTACGTTACGGTTTCACGCATAGCGGACCGCATCGCGCCGATTTTCTGACCTATCTCGATAAACGACCGGCAAAAGACTATTTGTCCCGGGGGCAACTAAAATTGTTGATGCTGGCCTTGATGCTGTCTCAGGTTAAATTATTAAATCAATCCGCTCAAAACAACTGCTGTATTTTGATTGATGACCTTACCGCCGAATTGGATACTGTTAATAGGCTAAAATTGTTAGAATACCTGTCTTTATTAGGTTGTCAGGTTTTTATGACGGCAACCGAGATGGCCGATTTTGGCGATTTAAAAAATTTAGAACATTACAAAATGTTTCACGTGGAACACGGTTGCATCAACTAGTTATTTTGTTCCACGTGGAACATCAATAAACGCATCAAGCACGTCTCTTTAGTTCCTTTGTTTAGCAAGCAAACACAGAAACGGCATTGTTGTACAACACCAAGCAATGGAAAAAAACACCATGAGTGACCAATACGATAGTTCGAATATCACAGTACTGAAAGGACTGGATGCGGTAAGAAAGCGTCCGGGTATGTACATCGGCGATACCGACGACGGTTCCGGTTTACATCACATGGTATTCGAAGTAGTCGATAATTCCATCGACGAAGCCTTGGCCGGTTATTGCAAAGGCGTGGATGTGGTCATCCACGAAAACGGCTCAATTTCGGTTTACGACGATGGCCGGGGTATTCCGGTCGATATTCACAAGGAAGAAGGCAAGTCGGCGGCGGAAGTCATCATGACCGTGCTGCATGCCGGCGGAAAATTCGACGACAACGCCTATAAAGTTTCCGGAGGTTTACATGGCGTCGGCGTGTCGGTGGTGAATGCTTTGTCCGAGGAATTGATCCTGAAGATACGCAAGGACGGCAAGTTGCATATGCAGAAGTATCAACTCGGCGTACCGCAAGCGCCGTTGGCGGTGATCGGTGATGCCGAGGGAACCGGCACCTATATCAATTTCAAGCCCAGCCCGACCATTTTTACCAATATCGAATTTCATTACGAGATTCTGGCCAAACGCTTGCGTGAGCTTTCGTTTTTGAATTCCGGGGTACGGATTTCCCTGCGCGACGAAAGAAGCGGCAAGGAAGATGTCTTTGAATTCGAGGGCGGGATCAGCGCCTTCGTGCAACATCTGAATAAAAACAAAACGCCGCTGTTCGACACCGTCCCCTTCCTTTTTCATTGTATTTCATGAAAAATATGTCCCAGAACAACAATGTTCCGCACCCGGCCAGCCGAATCCAACGGTGGCGATAAGGTAGTTGTTTGTGGTTCAGCGCTTCCACTGCGAAACGCATTCCGCCACCGCCAAAATTCTCTACGCGAACTATAAATGCGCGTGCAATGAGGCCCAGAAAAGTGTGATCTCACACGGGTGTTTGGAGCAAAAGAAATCGAGAAAGAAATTAGCTATCTCAGTCACTGCTACCGGACGTTCATAAAAGCGTATGACCGGCGCATGAAGCATCGCCGTTACGCGTTTTGCCCCCGAAACGTGGGACGAGGGACATGATACCCAGTTCCGAATTTTGAAAACTCGCATTGAATATTGCGAGAATATATTGGACAAATTATTCGCTCGCCAAAAAGTTGACGAGGACGCTGAAGCGAAAGGAAGGGCTCCAAACGGAACAATGATTCGTCTGAGGATTTTTGGTACGTTGAAACTTCCACTCGACGCCGTTTAACCAACTGTTTCCAATGTACCACCAATTTTTTAGGTACGTGTCCCCGTTCCCGTGCGTGGACGTTGTCGCGAAAACATCTTAATATGCAGATATCTCATCATCATCATACTCCCCTCTACGCGAGGACGAGACTGACGCGATTAGTGACGATATGGGTCGCAATCGCGGATACACCCTCGGAGACATGGATGTTTCCGCAATGTAGAAAAATTCCGTCGCCGCAGACGTCAGGACGAAGTCGAATTGGAAATTTTGTTCAAGAAATATATGAAACAAAACTCCGTCGTCATAGCGCAACGGAAAAAACTTTTGGACCTTGCCATGGTGTTATTTCGCGGCTTTTTGACTTCTACGCTTGGGCTTCGACCAGGCTGACAATAAAGCCAAAACGCTAGATCTCTTGTCAGTAAGTTTACTCTAATGCGAGTTGAACTGT
>CAVXZR010000116.1:0-12460 GCA_963765965.1 uncultured Pseudomonadota bacterium | reverse complement strand
TTTAGACGAAGGTTTCGGCAATCTCGACGCCGAAGCGCTATATCTGGCCTTGAGTACGTTGGAAAACCTGAAAATCCAGGGGAAAACCGTGGGGGTTATATCGCATGTGGAAGCGGTGAAAAAACGCATCAAGACGCAGATTGAACTGGTGAAAAAGGCGAATGGGCTTAGCGAGTTGCGGATGGTGGCTTGAGAGGAGCAGCATCACATCTATCCACACCAGCCCATTCAATTTGTATAAAGGCATGTTTGTCGAGTTTTGTTAATGAAGTTGCGTTGACTCACGACTATTGTATTGAGCCAAACTATTCAACTGCGTTAGCAACACATCTCTCAGTCCATAGAGTTCGCTACCTCTCAGCTGCGCCTCTTGGCTTCGGCCCTGCAGCCTAAGTTCCAGTATTTCCGCCACCTGCAAATTTATCTTCTGGTATAAAGGCCGGATAGTCTCAAAAGTTGGCTGCGCACTCAATCGCAATTTACCCTCGCCATTCATCCATTCGCAGAAGCGGCGCTCGTGCCGGTCCAACGACAAAAGTGCTTCACGCTCCCCCTTGAGCAAAGTTTCGATGCCGGCGATCCAAGCGCGAAACTCGACGCTGGCAAACAGCACGGGTAAGCCATTACGGTTCAGCAAAGGCCGATCAACCCAGGCTGGATCTGGTCGCCAAGCGGCAGTCCAACCGGGAAATTCATGTGCAGGCATGGGTGGGCGATGCCGTATCCTTGGGCCAATTCGCAACCGAGTTGCAGCAGCATTTCACCGTGTTTCACAGTTTCCACCCCTTCGGCGATGACTTGACGTCGAAAAGTTATGGCCAAATCGATCACGGCATTCACAATGGCTAGATCATCCGGATCGTTCAGCATGCCGTGCACGAAGCTCTGGTCTATTTTGAGTTGACCGGCCGGCAGGCACTTCAAATAAGTCAACGAGGAAAAACCAGTGCCAAAGTCATCCAGGGCAAACATCACACCGATCTCCCGGCAGTGCTCAATGACATGGGACACATGCGTCAGATCTTCCAAGGCACTGGTTTCCAGGGCCTCCAGTTCGAGACAACTCAACTTGATTTCGGGATGCGCTGCCTGAATCTTACACAGGCGTTCTACGAAGTCTTTCTGTTGCAACTGACGGGCGCCGATATTGACACTGACCGGAATGTTCAGTCCTGCATCCTGCCAAATCGCCGTCTGGGTAAGGACGGCATCGATCACCCACTCGCCGAGTTCGACGGCCAACGGATGATCTTCAATTACCGGCAGGAAATCGCTAGGCGGCAGTAAACCTTTTTCAGGGTGTTGCCAGCGGACCAACGCCTCAGCGCCGATCACCGTCCCGGTTCGCATATTGACCTTAGGCTGGTAATACAGCACGAATTCTTGTTCTCTCAGGGCACGGCGGATGAATTCCAGGTTTTCGTGGTGCCGTCGAATCCTCTTGTCTCGCTGCGCATTGAAGACATGGTAACGGTTCTTGCCGGCCTGCTTGGCCATATACATGGCCTGGTCTGCCTGACGTATTAGTTGATCAGCATCGACGTCTTCCGCTTGTGGGTATAAAGTGATGCCGAGACTGGCTGAAACTTGACCGTTAATGTCGCCAATCTTCACCGGCTGAGCGGCGGCGGCGAGCAGGCGAACGAGCATCGGCACACTCGCTTCGACATTCTCCAGATCGGCCATTACGGCGACGAACTCGTCGCCGCCTAGACGGGCAAGCGTGTCGCCTTCTCGCAGAGCCTGCTTCATGCGGGTAGCCAACGCCATCAGAAACTGGTCGCCGACTTCATGCCCGTGGTTGTCGTTGATGGCCTTGAACCCGTCCAGGTCTATAAATGCAACTCCGAGCGGTTGCTTGTGCCGCAAAGCATGAAGCATGCCCTGATGCAGGCGGTCGGCCAGCAACACGCGATTGGGCAGATTTGTCAGTGCGTCGTAGTGAGCAATATGCTCTAACTCGTTTTCGTGAGCCTTGATCAGAGTGATATCGGAGAACAGCGCCACATAGTATTGAGTATTACCCGAGGCATCGCGCACCACGCTAATGGTTTGCAAGGCGATATACACTTTGCCATTCTTATGCTGGTTCCAGACTTCGCCGGACCATTCGCCTTTCTCGATCAGATTGCGCCACATGGCTGCGTAGAACTCTTTTCCATGATGGCCGGAGCTGAGGATGCGCGGGTTGCGGCCGGAAACTTCGTCAAGCTTGAACCCGGTAATGTGAGTGAAGGCGTCATTAACATCGATGATTGCGCCGTCAATAGCGGTGATCATGATACCTTCGCGGGTATGACTGAAGACGCTCGCTGCGAGAGAGATTTTTTCTTCGGCTTGTTTGCGGATAGTGATGTCCTCGTAGACCCCCAGAACTCCGCATACTTCATTGTTATAATCTTTGAGTTGAACCTTGGAGGTACGAAGCCAAATCATCTGACCGTCCGGAGTCGTTTGCGGTTCATCATAGGAAAGTTTGGCGATACCCGAATCCATGACGGACCTGTCATCGGCACGATAAAGCTCCGCTTGAACAGCCCACCCCATCTGATAGTCGTCCTTGCCGATCACATCCCGCGGATGCGTCATCCCGGCATCCTTAGCAAAAGCCTGATTGCATCCGAGATAACGTGAGTTGCGGTCCTTCCAGAAAACCCGTATCGGTACGGTATCAATGACCGTCAGGAGAAGATTCCTCGAGTCGGCAATCAGTACTTCCGACGCCTTGCGAGCGGTAATGTCGCGTGAAGAGTTGAACAAAACCGGTTTGCCATCAAGCTCAAGTGGAAAACCGCTGACTTCGACATCGAAAATAGTTCCATCTTTGCGCCGGTGGCGAGTTTCGAATTGAGCGCGTACCTTTTGCTCAAACTGTCGCCTCACTGACTGTATTACCTCCTCTCCGATGAATTTGGCTTCCCATTGCGAAACATGCATGCCAATGACCTCATCACGGTCGTAACCCAACATGGTGCAGAACGAATCGCTGGCTTCAATGATATAGCCATCGTAGTCAAGGATATAAATGCCGTCGCTGGCATTGTGCAAGAGTGCAAGGTTCTTCTCGCATTCCCTTTGTAGGGTTTGTTCGGCCATCTTTCCCTTGGTGATATCGCGGAAACTCCACAGCCTGCCCGCCACTTTGCCGTCAATACGTTGCGGTATGGAATATCGTTCAATGATTTTTCCATCCTTAAACTTAAGAATATCGAAAGAGGTCGCTTCCGGGGAAGCATATAGCTCATGCACTTTACTCAAAAAGACATCCGCATCAATTAATTGATTCAGCACATAGGACAAGGCCGCACTATCATCCTTAGCGGCGATAATTTCGTCTGTGATATGCCACATGTCAACGAACCGTTGGTTGTGCAATATCCAGGCGTTGTTCAGGTTAACCACCAGAATAGCGTCATCGGTGGCTTCCAATGTGGCGTATAACAACGACAAAGATTTTACTATTTCTGCTTCTGCCTGCTTGCGGCGATCAATATTTTCGACGACGGTAATAAAATGATCTGGTAAGCCATCGGCATTGCAGATTAGCCTCAGTGATAAATTAACCCAGACTCGTTCACCATTCTTGAGAATATACTGTTTTTCAAAATTGAATCCGGAACTCTCGCCAGCCAAAGTTTTCTTTATCAACTCGGCATTGGATTGCTGATACTCAGGCGCCGTGATTTGCTGGTATGTCATTTCAAGCAGTTCATCACGCGTGTAACCAACGAGTTCGCAGAATCCTTGATTGACCTCCTGAAAACTTCCGTCCAGCGACAAATTTGTCACGCCGATAGGTGCAGCCATAAAGGTTGAACGAAACCGTTCCTCGCTTTGTGCTAGTGCGGCAGTGCGTTCCTCCACCAGCTGCCGAAGCAAGCTGGCGCGACCGGATGACACCATGCCAAATGCACCAACCATACAGGTGAGCGATAGGCCGATCAATAAAAATAATGAGGTGCTATTAAACCGATGATAAGCCAAATAGTCAGCTGTAGGAGATATTTCAAACCGCCATTGGCGGTCTCCGAAAGTAAAAGCTGAACTGCTTTTCAGAGACATATTGATTCCAAAAAGTCCTTTTTCATCAATCGGACTAGACTTGGACCGATTGGTATGACTGGTAAAAAGCAGTTGTTCTCCGGCAGGCGCAGTCTCATCAATCAACCGGAAGTCTAATTTTCCACGGTTTTTATCATTCATAGCCGCCTTAACGATGCCATCGCAGTTGAATACCGCCAACACATAACCTGAAATATTGAGACGCCGTTCATCCAGCGTTTCATGAGGAAGGCCATTACGATAGATAGGCATCAATACAAGAAGGCCAAACTGATTGCTCCCTTCCTGTACCAATTTAATTCTGGCTGTCGCCACAATATCCCCGCTGTCCCTGGCTTTTTCGATGGCCTCTCGACGTATCGCATTGGAATTCAAATCGTAACCTAACGCAGTTTCGTTGCCGCGAAAGGGCTCAACAAAATCAATAGGAACATAGGTTTGCCTTTCGCCCGCCGGAACAATCGTTTTGTCGAAATCCAGCTCGGTGATCTGAAAACCAGGAAAACCGGCCTCTCGCACCATCGCCTCGAATTTCAACCCGCTTCGTCGAAAGGATGACAGGGCTCCATTCTAATGCTCTGATTCCTTTAACATTATGGAGTAAGTGAGATGCAAAGGTGCGAAACTCATTTCTGTCAATCTTCTCTGAGGATACGTAAAAACTCTCGAGTGCGCGGAGCGCGTTTAAATGCGTAGCGATAGATTTTTCCAGGGCCGTGTTTATCACGGCGGCATCTTCATCGAACTGAAACTTTAACTGCTCCTTTTCAATTTTATTTTCATGAAGAACGAGTAAAATCACCAAAGTAAAAGTACAGAAAATCGCTAGCGTTATCTGCAGTTTCCTTCCCGCAAAATATTCTTTTGGCCGGAACAACCAGGCTAACGCGAACGGGGTAAAGATCAGTATCCCGATGGCGTCTCCGACCCACCATATTCCCCAGTTGGCCAAAAAATCCGCTGCTGGAATCCTGTCGCTGGCTAACAGCGCTGAAACGCCGATAGTTGGATTGACAATGGGGCTTACCAAGCCGCCAATCAGCATGAAATGAAAAACTTGCTTTTCAGCGGCAAGTGCATTGGGAAATCCGGCGAACCGTCGTAACAGCCACACGCCGAAGAATGCTTGTAATACTGCACCACCGCTCGTGGCCAGCGCAATAAGGACTGAGGTGTCATTTAAATCGAGGGGAGCAATTGAAATGTGGGAAAAGTTAACCAGGAACGCCCCGAGCAGAATCCCAGGCCAAACCCTAAATCCATAAAGCAAAACACCCGCTAAAGCTATTCCGGAAGGCGGCCAGATGACCGTTGCATAGTTTGGGGGAATTGCTAGAAAATTACCGAATTTGCCGGTGATGAAATAAGCTAGAGCCAGACCTAGAATTTGAAGCACCCAAGCATAAGATTTAACTGATGAATTCGCAGCTGAAAATGAAAAGCCGGGGTTATTGTTATCTTTTGGCATTTGCATTTAACAGTGTTTTTCGTTTACCAAGATAGCCGTAAAGATTCGCGCGAAACCGGGCGATAGCATGACGGAGGCATGACTGCTTCCTCGGCAACGCATGCTATTTGTTTCGATTAATATTAAAAATCGGCATCTTGTTTTTATTAAATGCATTCAAAGGACCCGCCATGCTAAATATTTAATAAAAAATCAAAGCATAAAATGAGCCATCTAAATAATATTTTTAAAAATCAATGATATAAAAATATAGAAGGTAATAACTGTTTCATATGAACCCGTATGAGTGTTAAAAAAACCACACCAAAAAATGCGCCAGCCTAAATTATTTTATTTGAAATCAATGTCATATAAAAATAGATGGTGAAGAATGTCAAATACTAACCTGAATGAATTTAAAAAATAACGGCACTGACAAATCCGGTACTGACATTAATGGCAGTTATTCGTTTGAATCTGAAATAAGCTATTGAAATTATTAATTAAAGCAATGAATTTTTTTTGTCAGGAAATGTTTTTTAGATATCGCTTATAAATTATGATCGAATCGCGCAAGCATTGTGTTAGTTCTTATTTTGAGTTGAAATTATTGTCAATTTTTCCTGTATTCAGGATATCCCCTATACTGAGGAACTCGTATCAACTCAATTCAAACGCTGAATTAGGAAATCTCACATCAGTCAATCCGGGCTTTTAATCGGACAGTAGCAAATACGCAGAATATCGTTTTTATCAGGTTACAAATCCCGGCCCCACCCTCCGCTCAGAACCAATAGCGTTTATTCCGCGTGGACACCCTTCTTGCGCGAAAGATACCCCCTCATTACGTCGGCAACATCCTATAAGCCATCCAACATCGAGCAGTTATTTACAATCGAAAAAAAATGCCTTTTTAACCTGCCAATATCCGGCATTGATTGTTATCATTGGCTATATGCAGCGACTATTAACCCTCCTAATTATTTTAAGCCTATTCTGTTCGTGCTTAAGCGGTTGCGCCGAATTCCAGGATAAACCCCTGAAACCGGTTGAAACCGTAGCGAGAATAGAAGCCCGCAGCTTATCCAGCCAGCCGTTCAAAGATTTTTTCGAAACCGTGCGCGGACCGCAAAGCGTTTGGCCCTGCCCAGCCTGGGGTCTCGATCTGCTTACCCTGGCGGCGGTTTTTTACCATCCCGATATGGAACTGTCTCGTGCGCAAGCCGATACGGCTAAGGCCGGGATTATTACCGCCGGGCAAAGGCCGAATCCTCTGATAAATGCGACACCGACCTGGATACGTAATCCTGTTACCCCCGGACTACCTTTCATCGCCCTAACCTACCTTAGCATTCCCATCGAAACCGCCGGAAAGCGCGACTATCGTATCGATAAAGCCGAACATCTCAGCCAGGCGGCCCGGCTACGGATCGGGGATACCGCCTGGCTGTTGCGGGGACGATTGCGTCTGGCGCTGCTGGAGTTTTACGCCGCACAGGAAACCGAAAGTTTGTTGCACCGGCAACTAGCGATTCAGCAGCAAATGCTGAACAGCCTGGAGCAGCAGTTGCAAGCCGGGGAAATAACCCGCTTCGACTTGAGCCGTTCGCAGCTAGCCTTAAACCAGTTACAACTTAAGAATAACGCCGCGGCAAAAAGAACGGCGGAGAGCCGTGCGTTGCTGGCAGCGGCTATCGGCATCCCTGTCGAGGCCTTGTCAGATCTAGCCTTCGACTTTGACAAACTTGCCCATCCGCCCGATCTGGCCGGTATCCCGGTGCAAAACCTGAAACAATTGGCTTTGCAAAACCGGCCGGATATATTGGCTGCTTTAGCCGATTACGCTGCCGCCCAATCGGCTTTGCAGTTGGAAATCGCCAATCAATATCCCAATATTCAAGCCAATCCGGGCTATACCTGGGATATGGGCGATCATCGCTGGAGTTTGGGCGCCACCATGCTGCTGCCGGTTTTCAACCAAAACCAAGGGCCGATTGCCGAAGCCGATGCCAAACGCCGCGAACTTGCGGTAAGATTCGAAGCCTTGCAGACCCGCATCATTGCCGACATTGCCCGCGCTCACGCCGGTGTGGCTGCCGTTGAGGAAAAACGGCGGACCACCGAAAAACAAATCCGCCTACAGCAAGCCAACCGCCAATCCGCACAAGCCCTGTTTGAAGCTGGAGAAATCGACCGTTTGACTCTGCTGTTGACAGACTTTGATGCAACGCTCAGCGAGCGTGCACAACTGGATATGCTGATTGAAAGCCAGCAAGCTCTGAATAGCCTGGAAGACAGCTTGCGCTACCCGCTTGCCTCGCAATTGCCGGGCACCTTAGTTTCAGAATCCGTCTTGAGGAAACCATCGCCATGAAGACCAACTTTCTAAAAATCCTGATCTTGCCCGCCTCTCTCATCGCTACTGTTCAGGCTGCCTGGGCGGACGAACCTGTACAAACGACAGAAGTTGCCGTGCAAACCGCTAAAATCGTCAAAGCCGATTTACAAAGCTATGTGATGGCTTATGGCATGGTCGAACCGGAACCGGGCATGGGCGGTAAACCTGCGGCAAGTTCGAAAATTGCCGCGCCTATCGCTGGTATCATCGCTAAAATCCATTGTCAGGAAGGCCAACAGGTTAACAGCGGCGATTTATTATTCGAACTGGATGCGCGCAGTACCGATGCCTTGATTGCCAAAGCCAAAGTGGCGGTGGAATTTGCGCAAAAAAATTTCGCTCGTAAGAAACAGTTAAAAGCCAGCGACAACGTCTCCCGTAAACTGTATGACGAAGCGGAACAATTACTAGAAACTGCCCGTGAGGATTTACGCAATGCCAAAACCCAACGCGACTTATTGCAGATCAGGGCGCCGTTATCCGCCACTATGGCCTCCATCCATTTCAAAATCGGCGAAGCGGTCAATCTGAATACAGTCCTGGCGGAACTGATCGATCTGGAGCGTCTGGACATTGCCATCAAGATTCCCAGTCGGGAAGCCAACAACATCCAGTACGGACAACGCGTCGAAATCAGCACGGTTTCCAAAGGGGAGGAAAATCGTGAGGATTTGCCGGTCATACCGGCGGGTAAAGTGGTGTTTATCTCGCCGCAAGTCGATTCATTAACCGATACCGTACAAGTTCGCGCTACGCTGCACCGGCAATCCGGCTTGCGGCCCGGCCAATTTGTCTACGTCCGCATTTTGATCGATCAACATCAGAGCCGCTTAGCCGTGCCGATTGAAAGCTTGGTCAGCAAAGAAAATACCAGCGTGATAGCTGTGGTTGAAAACAACACGGCAAAACAGCATGCCGTCAAACCCGGTTTAAGAGATGGCAATCTGGTTGAAGTGGAGGGTGAAAATATTCATGAAGGCATGACGGTTGTCACCCAGGGCGCCTACGGCCTGCCGGCGGAAACACGGATAAAAACGGATCGCTAATGCCTGATTCTGTATTGGAAGCGTTTTCTAACCGTCACGGTTTAGCGATTGCATTTCTGTGTGCAGCGCTGTGTCTGGCCGGCGCATATGCGGCACTAGGCATGCCTTCGGCGATTTTCCCGCAGACCGACTTCCCAAGGGTCGTCATCCTGATAGACAACGGCGTGATGCCGGCGAGTGAAATGATGGCCAGCATAACCCGGCCTGTTGAAGAAGCCATGAAGGACATTCCCGGCGTGGGCGCCATACGCTCGAAAACCGGGCGCGGCACTGCGGAAATCAATGTGTTTTTTAATTGGCAAACCGATATGGTGCTGGCGGAACTCTACGTACAAGGCCGGCTGGCCGTGGTGCAGAAATCCCTGCCGATCACGGCGAGCGCCGCTGTCTGGCGCTTGACGTTT
Source organism: uncultured Pseudomonadota bacterium (assembly GCA_963765965.1). Taxonomy (GTDB): domain Bacteria; phylum Pseudomonadota; class Gammaproteobacteria; order Methylococcales; family Methylomonadaceae; genus Methylomonas. Next base: position 3,103 of record CAVXZR010000116.1, on the reverse strand, counting down.
GCCGCCTTTCCGGTGTTGGGCTTGAGTTTAACCGGCCCTTCCCACTCACTGACCGAACTCTGGGAAACCGCCCGCTATACCCTACAACCGCGCTTGCTGCGGATACCCGGCGTGGCCCGCACCGGCATAGTCGGCGGCCGCGCCCCGGAATATCACATCATCGCCGATCCCTTGCGCTTACAGGCGGTGAATTTAAGTCTGAGCCAAGTCAGCGATGCGCTGCTGCGCAATAATTTAATTGTGCCTACCGGCATGTTGGAAGAAGAATACAAACTTTACCTGACGGTGGTAGACGGTAGGCTGCATAACGCCGAAGACATCGAAAACCTGACGGTTTCCGTGACCGGCAATAGTCCGCCCGCTGCCGGAATGCCGGCTAATACCGGCACTATACACCCAATACGCATCAAGGATTTTGCCCGTGTCGAACGCAGCCAGGAGCCGGTTTTCAATGTGGTGACGGCGAACGGCGTGAATGCCGTATTGCTGAATGTCTATAGCCAGCCGAACGGCAGTACCCTGGATATCGCCGAACAACTGAAACGGGAGCTAGCGGATTTGAAATCGGCATTGCCTGCCGACATGCAAGCCAGCATTTTTTACGACCAATCCTTGCTGGTCGGCGACTCGATCCGCAGCGTCTGGGAAGCGATCATTCTCGGGCTGATGCTGTCGATTGCCATCCTCTATGTATTTTTAAAGAATTGGGGGGCGACTGTAATTGCCGCACTGGTGATTCCGGCCACGGTTTTAATCACCTTGCTGGCATTGCGCGTGCTGGGACTGGGCTTTAATCTAATGACCTTGGGCGGTATCGCCGCCGCTATCGGTTTGGTAATAGACGATGCCATTGTCGTCGTCGAATCGATACACACCCGCATTGCCGCCGGCGTACAAGGTTTGGCGGCAATACAGCAAGCCATGAAAGAAATTTTTCGGCCTTTGCTGGCTTCGACGCTCACCCCGGTGGTGGTTTTTATTCCACTGGCCTTTCTGGATGGCGTGGCGGGCTGTTTTTTTCGCGCCCTGGCCATTACGATGGTGATAGCCCTGCTTACATCGTTATTGTTAGCATTAACCCTGATACCCGCTTTGGCAGGCCGGTGGATGCCGCATACCGTACAAGGTAAACAATTTACCAAGCACTGCTGGCTGGAACGCCTGATAACCGGCTATGAAAAGCTGTTACGCCAAGCGCTCAGGCATGCCCGTAAGGTGTTGCTGAGTTGTGCATTGATCGTCGGCATGGGCATCTGGCTTTACGGGCAATTGGCCAGCGAGTTTCTGCCGTTTATGGACGAAGGCGGCTTCGTACTCGATTACCATGCACCCTGGGGCACCGGCTTAACCGAAACCGACCGGCAATTACAACAAGCCGAAAAGTTGTTACGCGCCATACCGGAATTGGATAGCTATTCGCGGCGCACCGGCGCCAGACTGGCTTTAGGGATTTCCCAGGCCCACAAGGGCGATTTTTTAGTGAAATTAAAATCCGACCGGCAGCGCAGCACCGATGAAGTGGTGGCTGAACTACGCCAACAATTGCATGTTGCCGTGCCGGGGATCGAATGGGAGTTTGCCGGTATTCTCGGCGACTTGATCGGCGATTTAATCTGGTCACCACGGCCTATCGAGATCAAATTATTTTCCACCGATGTTGACTGGCTAAGGCAAAAAGCCCCGCAAATTCAAGCCGAGCTGGACAAAATTAACGGCGTGGTGGATAGCTTCGACGGCCTGGAGACCACCGGTCCGTCCTTGAGCTTGCAGGTACGTTACAACGATGCGCAACGCTTCGGACTCAGCGTTAACGATGTCGCCCTGGCGGTGAGCACCGCCATGCTCGGACAAAAAGCCTCTTATGTACTGGAGGGCGATAGAATCATCAATATCCGGGTCAGAATGAATACCGGCGCCACCGGGCAGATTGCCGAACTGCGGGAATTGCCGTTACGCTCTGTAGACGGTAGAACGGTCAAGTTATCGCAAGTGGCCGACGTCATCACCGAACCGGGTCAACTGGAGTTGCACCGGGAAGATCTCAGGCAATTGGTCGCGGTTTCCGCCTGCCTGGAAAATCGCGATCTCGGTAGCGCCATTTCGGAAATCAAGGCCAAACTCGGCCAGGACAGCAGCCTGCCGCCGGGAGTAATTGAATTCGGCGGACTCTATCAGCAGCAACAGGAATCTTTTCATAATTTACTGGTGGTATTACTCGCTGCGGTCTTTCTGGTTTTCAGTGTGCTTATCATCGAATTCCGCTCATTCCATGAGCCTATCGCCATCGTTTTCGGTGCCCTGCTGGCCTTATGCGGTACCGTGTTGGCCTGGTTTCTGACCGGTACTTCGGTCAATATCGTCTCCTTGCTGGGGGCCATCATCGGCATCGGCGTAGTTGCCAAAAACGGTATTTTGATGCTGGATTCGGTTCAACGCTTCGAATTACAAGGCAAGGAACTGGCGGAAGCGCTGATTGAATCCGGCCGGCGGCGTTTACGGCCGGTTCTGATGACATCGCTGGTGGCGGCTTTGGGCTTATTGCCCTTAGCCTACGGAATCGGGGCAGGATCGGATATGCTGAAACCTTTGGCTATCGCTGTGATCGGTGCGCTGACCATTTCCGTATTGCTGTCGCTGGTAGCTACGCCTACGCTGTTTTTTGTCATGCGCGGGCAAGGGAGAACTTCTTAGGATGATGAACAACGTGAAGCGCATCGATCTCGAAAGATGCGCCTCCTGGCGTCGGCACATCCTACAGTACGTTTTTGCGCTTTTAAGTGTCTGCCTGCAAGAGGTACGGCTTTGAAAGGCAGTCACGTTTTTTGTAAGATAAACCAACCATTACCACCCTTTGGAGACAAAACTACATGAATAAAGTGGCAGAAGTGACCATTTACTTTTGGATCATTAAAATTTGTGCGACAACCTTAGGCGAAACCGCAGGCGATCTGTTATCCATGACTATGAATATCGGCTATGCCCTCAGTTCCGTTATTCTAATCAGCTTGTTCTTGGTAACGCTTATTCTGCAATTGCTCAGCAACAAATTTCATCCGCTATTATATTGGTCGGTCATTCTGACCACCAGTACCGCAGGCACGAC
>CAVXZR010000115.1:0-89440 GCA_963765965.1 uncultured Pseudomonadota bacterium | reverse complement strand
TTCCGATCTTGGTTTAATCGGGCAAGGCATGGACGATTTTATTGATCAAACCCTTGGCAAGGGTTTGTCGGTAAGCTTTATGGCCAATCAAGTGCCGCAATTCGATAATCGCATTGAACTGCATCCGACCATCAAGGACAAATGGAACCGGCCTGTAGCCTATATCAAAAAAACCTGGCATCGGCACGACAAATTTCTCATGGACACTTTAGCTGGCGAATGTGCTCTTATCTTACGAGCCGGGGGCAACGCTACCCATGATTATCCAATTTTGGGATCAGGTGGCGTCTACAAAGGAGAGACCGGGATTGCTCGAATCGCTAATCATATTCTGGGTGGTGCCCGCTTTGGAAAAGACCCTAAAGATTCGGTGCTCGATCCCGACTGTCGGGTTTGGGGTTTTGACAATCTTTATGTAACCGATGGCGCTTTTATGCCCACTTCTGGCGGTGCCAACCCAACATTGACTATTCAAGCCAATTCGTTCCGAGTTGCCGATAAAATAGGAGAAAGGCTACCATGAGTACACCCCCTGACACGGTTCTAGGTTCAGGTCCCGGCCTGATTGAAACCACTAGCCCTGCAACTGCGCATGTTTCCAGCTTTGACGCGGCTTTTAGCGATGTTAATAATGAGATTTTTAAAGTAGTCTTTTTTCCGGATCGCATCTATCATGATCGATATTTTAATGCGACGCGTAGTCCGCGTTACCGCTATAAAGTTGCAGAGGTGCGTAGCTATCTGGATATTACCGCCATCAAAGCCAAAGTCTTTTTGGATGGTTATCTGCTGGGCAATGTGTTACGTATCGAATACGGTGGTAGCCGTTTGGTCGAGCAGGCGCGTGAAAAGGGCCGTTTCGTTAAAGATGAATTGATTGGCTGGATTCAGCCGCTACCGGATGGTGACGCGAATCCGCCACAGGCTAACATAAAACTGCGCTTCGACGCCTGGACCAATGTATTTCAGGTTAAGATATGGGAAACATTGAATCCGCCGAATGGTGTTAATCACGCCTTGGTTGTGTTGGATCAGATGGGTAAGAACGGCCCTATCACTCGTGTTCCGGCCTTCAAGGCAGTGCTGGAAAATCTCGATGCGATCACAAAAATCCAGCTGGCTTTTCGCGAAAACGACAAATATATTCCTTTTGGATTCGCTATCAACGATGCGGATGCCGGTTGGGATAACGCCTTTCTGCGTTCTCATCAGGAGCCTAATTCCACGCAACCCAGCAGCAGTCAAAATACAGTACTTGACAGCAACTATTTGCTGAATTTCCAACGCGGCTGGTATCTGCAAGTACCGGATATCGTACCGAATTTATATGTTAACGCGATGATGGATGGCTCTATCAATCCGGATGCCAGCGCGGACAATATTATTCAAATGCGCTGGGTGGTACAGCGGGAGCTGGGTGGTTCGATGATTTTCTTCCACCATGTCACGATTCCGCCCGGAAAGGTGGAAGGCAATCACCAACACATTGGTTCCGAGGAGCTTTATTACATCGTCGAAGGTGAAGGCATCGCCTATCTGCGGGTTGGCGATGATCCGAAAACCGATGCCAAAGATACTGCTGGAAAAGATCTTTATGAGATTGAAAGCCGATTAACGATGGGGCTTGGTTATAACGATTTTCGCCGCCTGCCGGTCAAACCGGGTAGCGTTATTTATACCAAGAGCGGCGGGATGCACGGCATCCGCAATACCGGCAAGGTCGATTTGAAGTTTGTGGCTTTTCTTTACCATAGCACTTAACCCTTTTTGGAGGAAATTCTTCTATGGAGATCATGCACAGTGACGCCGTTTTTCGGGTCCCCCCTGGTACAACACCGAATTACGATTCAGCAAATCCGCTGCTTAAACTGGCTGGGGTAATTGAAAATTTAAAATTGGCAGCAGGCCGAGAACGTTACGATGTGGATCAAATCCAATATCTGTTTCCTATTCGTTCGTTAACCCTGTACGGCCCTTCCGGTTCGGATGCGGATATTCTCGATCCAACCAAGCAAGATAATAAAATCGACTTCCAAAAGCAGAATGTTGAGGCCTTTGTGACCGGCGATACCTACATAGTTCGCGGTATCGTTACTGTGGGTAATTGGAGCGGGCCGTTTCTGCGGCTTTCCTATCTTGGCGGTCCGGACTCCGTGCTGGCGCAAGCTACGAATCTGCTGCTGAATGTCGATGCTATCGGCCTATATTTAAAAGTGGGTGCTGTCGAAACGCCTTCGTTGGTGCGCGTGCCCTTTAATGAAGAGACGCAACGTTACGAAATTGAATTTTGGGCTTATCCCGGCACTGATTTGAGCTCACAGCTGTACGACGATAACGAAATAGCCGCGTTCGATCGTCAGGAAATAGTGGTTGATCTGAATTTGGTGCATGGCGATGTGGCGAATTTCCAGCGCGAAGACCTGGATGGAAAGTTTTTAAATGAAGTGTCGCCTACCGATGCCATGCATCCCGTTTTGCCGCTGCGCTTGGAAGTTGCCTGGGCAACTTTAGATGCCAAGATTTGGGATTCGCAAAATGGCGCAAACTACATTTACGAATTCAATATGATCAAGCGCGGCTGGGACAACTATCTTGGTGTCGGCATCAGTCCTAACCCGCATGGAGGCGTTGGTTTTCTGGAATATAGAAATCTACTCTCGAATTATGGCCGCTACGATCAAATGAAAGAGTTGAGCCGAACATTGGAAACCTGGATGTTCGATGCCTTTAATAGCAAGCAGCATACTCAGACTATAGAGCCGTTTCTGGCTGTCGATTATTTGGATTTGCATATCATGAAGAGTTTTTGCGGCATTGGCTTACACCGTCATCGCGATAATGCCGAAATTTTCTTTATTATTCAGGGACGCGGCTTGATGGTAGTGGGAGATTGGTGCAAGTTTCCGGAGCGTGAGCGTTGTTTTGAGGTTAGAACCCTGCGTTCGGGCGAATTAGCCATGTTGCGTGGCGGCAATTTGCATGGCTTAATGAATCCAACAGATGAAGACACTTTATTAATGATGTTCGGGGGCTACGATTGAGGCATTCGATCGGACCAATGTCTCCCCCCTACGCAGTGATGTTGAAAAGTCTCATATCTTATAAGGCTTATTGTTTTAATATAGCTTGGATGAACATTTTAATAATCGCTGAAGTTAGTTGACGATGGTAATGGTAATTTCACGGGCTGCATAGTTGCTGAATGTATATGTGCCGTATTGGCTGAGGGAGGTGATTGTATAGATGACCGGATTTAGATTTCCTTCGGAGTAGGTTTGGCTGCTGCAAGTTAATGTTACGGTAAAGCCATTTATGCCGGTAAAGGTCATTGCTGTTTGGGCGTTGACTTGTGTGCAATTGCCGCCGTTACTGATACTGGCTATGGACCATTCGATACCGGCTCGCGCCGCCTGATAGGCTTGGGCGCCCTGGAGGGCATAAATGGCCGTGTCAATTTGTACGCCGCTCAAACGCACCATATAGCTGCCGAGCAGGGCAAGCACGACCAGGATAAACGTGGCAGTCACAATGGAAAATCCCGATTGTTTCTTCATGGCGCGTTATCCACATGCACCTGATGAATCAAAGTGCTTGATTCGTTGGAGCTATTGGTTAAGGTAATTTGCAAAGTCACCAAACCGGAACGGGTAGCCGATCCCGGCGTATAGGAAAAGCTGCAATTGCTGACATTGTTGGCTTGAATTTCGCCGGTCACGCCTGCGGGTGGATTGGCTTGCGTGGCAGTAATAGCGTAGCCGAAGTAACGTAACAAACTGCCGGTGCCGGTGTTACAACTATAAGTGATCGGGGTATCGACTATAAAAAACCGCTGTTGCGGCGATTGTAAAGGAAACTGCATAGCGCTTGCCAGCGTAATTGAGGTCGTGGTGGATGCGCTGCTTAGAGTGGCAAGGTTATTGCCGCTGTAGGCATTTGCGGAAATATTACCCAGGTTGTAGATGACCAGTGAGCCGCTTGGAACTGCGGTTAAACTGCCGATAACATCGAAACTGCTATCGGCTGTTGTGAAATCGAGTATATTGCCCGTACCCGTGCTGGTCAGTTTCGCCCGGTAACGGCCGCCATCGCTGACGTGCAACAGTTCCAGCACCGTGCCGCTGCCGGTTATACGGATGCTATTGGGCAAGGCGCGGCGAATGTCGCGTTGCATGAGCTGTAACGCCGATTCGGCATCGTCTACCAGCGTGTTGCGGCTTTGCTGGTTCATATAACTTATCACCGGTTGAGTGATGATTTGGGTGGTCATGAGCGACAGTATGCTGACGATGACCATGACGGTAATCAGCTCGATCAGGGTAAAGCCTTGCTCGCGGCTTTGCATGTTAGTAGTTCGCCCTATAACCGACCAGCGTTAGGCCGGACACACCGGGGCCCGATACGCTGACGGTGATTTGTTTTACATTTACGCCGCCGCTCAACGTGCTTGGGGCCGAGACGCTGACAGTGACAGTGTACTGGGTTAAACCGGGAACTGCTGCGCCTTGCTGATTCTGAACGCCGTTATTGACCAAGCCGTTGTAATTATCGACGTTATTGAAATTGGCGCGAACGCCGCTGGCCGAGCCACTGTAATTTTGCTGGAGAATTTCGTCCATATAGGATTCGGCGATCGCTATGGCCTGATGCTGGACAATCGGATCGGCACTGTGCAGGGTGGTAATATTGATGACGGAAAAAATGCCGACCAGCGCGATGCTGATAATCACCATCGACATGATCAATTCGACTAGCGTAAATCCGGTTTGTTGCAGAACCAGCTTAGGGTGCATAGACGAAGCCGGTGTCAGGTACGATAATGATTTGTTGCGTGCCGACGCTGATAGTCAGTCCGCTTGAGGCATTGCCTTTTGCCGTGAAATACACAGTCGCGGTAGTCAAGCTTATACCGGATTGACTGCCTGTATAAGTGGATTCGCGGGAACCGGGTCTGGTTACGTTCTGGGTAAAATTGGCCGGGTTAGTCGATGTACACTGGCTGCGATCGGTAGCGCCCGGACGCGTGACGGTAAACGCGTTGGCGGTAATCGCCACTTGCACATTGCAGGCAGTGACCACCGCCAGCTTTTGGGCATAGCGGAGGGCATTGAGCGTGTCGTCAAAAAAAAACCGTTGCTGAAAAACGGACAGGCTGAAAAACTTGGGCAATGCGGTAACCGAAAGTATCCCTATAATCACGAGTGTCATTACCAATTCCACCAATGTGAAAGCAGATTGCTGAGTAGTATAGGAATTATTCTTTGGGTGTATCAAGGTGGTGAATTGCAATCGGGAAATTTATGGTTTTTGTCAGGGCCTTGCTAAAAAGCTGTTAGCTGCTGATTGATGGAGGCCAACAATCAGCATTGCTAAAAGACAAAACATCAAGAACAACTAGCAGCCGGATGTGAGGATGCTTGCAGTAGCCGGTACGGTGGCGCTGGTTGCCGCAGTGTAGGTTATCGCACAGTTTGCAGCGGTTGCCGGGCCGGACGTAAAGCCAAGCGTTGTGCCTGCCGTAGTCCAGGTAAGGTTGCCAGGGCTTAAATTAACTGCTGTTCCTATGCCTGGATTGGTGGCAGCAGGATAACCGTAAACCAAACTTACGCTAACACCCCCCATCGTAATACTGCCGGTGGCGCCAGTCTGATTTTGAACCATCGCTTCTGCATAAGCTAAATTCATTGCCGAATTGACTGCGCCATAAGCTCCTTGTAGGGCAGCAGAACGGGCGTCTGCTCCCATGTTAACGAATTTCGGTAAGGCGGTTGCTGCCAGAATGCCTAAAATCACGATAACCATGATTAATTCTATTAATGTGAAGCCTTGCTGTGTATTTCGTTTCATGTTTTACCTTGCCTTTGATGTTTGAATAAAATTTAGACTATGTCCTTTTCATTGGAAATTGTAGTCTATACTGGGGTTTTGGCTAATAAAAATCTTGTAACTATTCAGCGAATTCTTTATACGCCCATCAATTCGATGAAATTGAAAGTGTTTTGGTACGCCCTTGGTGGGTTACGATGCGCCCAACGAATTTAACTTTATCTAAACTCAACGAATTGCGCATCTAACCCACCCTACGCTGAATAATTACAAAATCTTTATTGAAGTCACACTTTTTTAATATTGGAGATTCCGACAAATCTTTATGAGTATACGAACTTTTATATTTTGCGACATCTGCAATCCGCAGGCTTTACGCTCGATAGAATTCCGCCGTTCTGCGCGTAAAGGCGTTCGTTCCGGACGCAGAATCAGCGATGGCCGGGCGTGGTTTGAAGGATCTCCGGAACAGGCCATAGAAAAAGCCGGCTGGTTGCGTTCCGTCGATGGCCGGTATATTTGTCCTGTCTGTCAGAGTTTGCACGGAGCGGATTTATGATGTTAATCTTAACCTGATGGCTCCGGGAGCGGTAAAACCTGTAGCGGTGGTTATTTTCGGTATTAATAAAGACAGCAGCAAACATATTTTTTTCAAGGAAGTGTATTGATCTCAATGCATCGCCGCAGACAAATTCCACATGGGCAGGAATATACCCAAGGCTAGTACTAGTACCATGATGCCGATCACGACAATTAAAACCGGTTCGATAATGCTAGACAGATTTTTGAGTTCGGCATCGATTTCGCCTTCATAAAACTCCGCTGATTCTTGCAGCATTTCGGCGATGTTGCCGGATTCCTCGCCAACGATAATCATTTGTATAACCAGAGGCGGAAATAAGCCTATGCTTTTCGCCATCCGGCTGATACTGTCGCCTTTTTCGATACCGGTTCGCATTTGTTGCAGTTTGCCGCCGATATATTCGTTGCCGACGGCGTTGGCGACTATGCCGATGCCCTGGATTAAAGGTACGCCTGCCTGTAGGATCATCGCGAACGAGCGGCAGAAGCGTTCCATAGTGGCCCCTTCGATAATGCTGCCGATAGCCGGCATTTTTAGCAATAGCCTATGCCATTGTTTCATGCCTTCCGGTGTCGCTATGTATTTGCTGACGATTAGCAGTATTCCCAGAAGTCCACCAATAATATGCGGCCAGTATTGCATGCTGAAATCGGAAATAGACATCAAAAGCCGGGTCTGCCAAGGTAATTCTGCGCCTAATTTGTCAAAAACGCCTTTAAATGTCGGAATCACGTAAATATTGATGATGATCATGGCGATGCTGATCGCTGCGATCACCATGCTGGGATAACGAAATGCCGATTTGATACGGCCCTGGGTTTCTTTTTCACGATACAAATAACTGCCGATCTGCTTAAAAGCCTGTTCCAGACCGCCGGTAGTTTCGCCGATATTGACAATACTGACTATTAGCAAGGGGAAAATTTTGCTGTGTTGCGACATGGCCTGAGACAGCGATTGTCCGGCTTCCAGCTTATGGGCAATGTTGTGCAAAGCCTTTTTCATAGCGATATTGCGATTGGAATCGGCCAGACTGTTGATAGCTCGAATCAAGGGAACGCCGGCTTTCGTTAGGCTAAACATTTGCCGGCTAAACAGGATAAGATCATTGATGTTGAGCTGGCGTAGCGCTTGCCAGTAGGAGAATTGCTCTAATAGGTCAGTGCTGTCTTTAACCGGTTCGATTGTAATGGGTATCTGGTCTCGGTAATTCAGGGTTTGAGCAACCCGTTGCGCCGATTCGGCTTCCAGTATGCCGCTGACCAGTTTGCCGGTTTTGCTACGGGCTTTGTAGGCGTAATTGGGCATCTTAAATTTCCGAAATGCGCATGGCTTCTTGCACTGTTGTGATGCCTTGTTTAACCAGATCCAGTGCTTGCACGGAGAATCCTTGAAAGCCGGGGGTGCTAAGCGCTGCGGCGACAAAAGCAGATGAGTCGTTACGCCTTAAGGCATCCAGCGTTTCATGGCGCATTTCCAACAGTTCGTAAACGCCTATTCGGCCTCTGTAACCTACATGGTTGCAATGTTGGCAACCGATACCTTTTTTGAAGACAATGTCGTTTACATTAACCTTGAACATTTTTTCCAGCCAGATAGTTTGCCCTTCGGTAATCTCTATGGTTCCGGCACAACGGTCGCAAATTTTTCTGATCAGACGCTGGGCTATGATTACTTTTAAAGAAGTCGCCAGAATAAAGCCTTCGATACCCATGTCCAAAAGACGGGTGGCGGTTTCGACTGCCCCGTTGGTGTGTAGGGTGGAAAACACCAAGTGGCCGGTGATCGAAGCCCGCACCGCAATTTCGGCTGTTTCGCGGTCACGTATTTCCCCGACCAGAATCACATCGGGATCCTGACGTAGTGCCGAACGCAAAACGCTGGCAAAAGTCAGACCGATTTTATCGTTGATTTGTGCCTGATTGATGCGCGGGAGGCTGTATTCTACCGGATCTTCTGCGGTAATGATTTTGGTTTGCGGATCGTTGACTGCAGAGAGAGCAGCGTAAAGGGTAGTGGTTTTGCCGCTACCGGTAGGGCCGGTGACCAGAATCAGCCCTTGTGGATTACTGATATGCGTTTTGAAACGCTTTAAAAGATCTGGCGGCATGCCTAGAAGTTCCAGGTCGAGCAAGCCTTTCGATTGGTCGAGTATTCGCATTACCACCGATTCACCGTTCTGTATAGGAAGCGTGGAAAGCCTGATGTCCAACGCTTTGTTTTTGACCCTAATAGTGAAACGGCCGTCTTGCGGCAAACGTTTTTCGGATATGTTCAGGCCGCACATCAGCTTTAAACGTACGACTAGGGCCGGGGCGATATTGATATTGTCCAGCACATGCTCGTTTAAGACGCCGTCTATGCGTTGGCGGATGCGTAGGACTTTTTCGTCGGGTTCGATATGTATGTCGGAGGCGTTGGTTTGTACTGCGTCTTCAAAGATCGATTGCAGCAATTTTACCACGGGGGCGTCGCTGATTTCGCTGCTGGAGGCCAGAGTATTCAGGTCGAATTCGTGTTCTGCCAATTCTTCGCTTAATTTACCGGCCAGGGTACTGATTTCCTGAGTGCGCCGGTAAGCCTGATCGATAGCGGCAAGCAGATCGGATTCCCTGACCACTGCTTGACGAATCCGCTTTTTCAGAACCCGGCTGATTTCGTCCAGACCCATTAAATCGGTGGGGTCTGCCATGGCAAGCAGCACATCGTTGCTGTTGCTTTCAAGAAGCATGACCCGGAAGCGCCGAGCCAGATTTTCAGGAAGTTCCTTGCATGTTTCCGGGTTACGTTTGTATTGAGATATGTCCAGAAATGGAATCTGTAATTGCCGTGACAGAAAATTCAGTAAATCGGTTTCTTTGATGTAATTTAGGTCGATCAGGGTGCGGCCCAGTTTGCGGCCGGACTTTTTCTGTTCCGCCAGTGCGGCCATCAGTTGATCATGGCTGATGATGCGGTGTTGTACCAGGAGGTCGCCGATGCGAATTTTCTTTTGCGGTTGTTCCATAAACTGTCTAATTTAAAACACTGAGTCGCTGTTTAATATAGTCCACAACTTCACTGTTCAAGGTTTTTTTATTCAAGGCCTGACGATAAGACTCTATAGCCGGACCTGCTTCATTGAGCTTGTCTTGGGCAATTGCCAATCCCAGCCAGTTTTCCGCTTTGTCCGGCTGGATACTGGTTAGTTGCCGGTAAATGCGAGCCGATTGCGGAAATTTTTGAAGTTGCTGATAACCGGCTGCCAGTAAGGATAGATAATGACTGTCTTCGATACTTTCGGAGTCTGTTCGCTCAAGCAGATTGACAGCCGCAGCAAAATTTTTTTGCTGAATATACAAGTGGGCACGGGTTTTTATAAACGATAAGTTTCCTGGAAAAAGCTGCAGACAGTTTTCGGTAAAGTCAGCAAGTTCCTGATCGGAAGCATGTGATTTTAACAAGGTCTGTAACAGCAGGGTGCGAGCGGGCAGATAAAATGGGTCAATACGCAGAGCTTCGCGCAGAATTTCTTTGGTCATCGCAAAAGAAGCGCTTGTTTGGGCCTGGCGATAGAGGGTATCAACCTGTTTTTGTGGTGAGGATATCAGCTTCTTTTCGGGTTTCGCGATTATCGGGTTTATTGCCTGTTTCGGAATACGGCTAACAATTTCCTGTTTGCCGATTGCCTTTTCGGTTTCCATCATGACTGGATTGGCAATTTGAACTGATACCTGAGCCGGTGCAGGTTCCGGTACTTGCGGATTGACTTTGGGGATCGGAGACGATTTTGGTTCGACAATCACAGCGGGACTGTTCGTAACGGCTAATTGGCGGTCAGTCCGCTTGGTTGGATTGTGTTGCCAGACAAAGGCCGGCGGCAAAGCAATCAGCAGCAATAGCCATATCCAATTCAATTTCCTGTCGCGCCTATTGGCGCTTGTTTTTACCTTAAGTTCATGGCTGGAATTCGGTTTTTCAGTGTTACGCTGTTCCAGATCGCGTAACATTTGGTTAATCAAGCTCATAAAGACTGGCGAAATATAAAATAAATGACAACAGCGAAAATCAACGCTAGCCAAGGGAAAATTTTCTCTAACCGGTAAATACCGAATCTTTGGCGCGTAGCGTCTGTGTCAATTGCCGCAAGGTAAACCTGCCTCCAGCCTATGGTGCTTTGGCCTTTTCCGTAAGCTGCCAGCAGAGCTTTATGGGCCAGAATATTGATTAGTCGCGGAATTCCCTGTGAATAGAAATGTAAAGCGCTAATTGCCAGAGGCCTTATTAAGTCGGTATGGGTATTGCCGGCGATAGACAGCCGATACAGCAGATATTCACGAACCTGTTGTTTGTTGAGCGGTTCTAAACTATAGCTAAAGCTGATTCGCTGCCGTAATTGGCGTATGGATTTTTTTTGTAAGATTTCATCGAGTTCCGGCTGGCCAAATAACACTATTTGTAATAGTTTCTGTTTTTCAGTTTCCAGGTTGGTGAGCAGACGCAAGCTTTCCAGCGTTTTTAAGGGTATAGCCTGAGCTTCGTCAATAATCAACACGATTTTGTTGCCAAGTCCGGCAGCTTTCAGCAAATAGTCGTTTATTTGCGCCAGAATGCGGTTTTGTCCGGCGCTAACAGCGTATTTTATTCCCAATTCGCCGGCTATTGCCTGATGCAAAGCAGCAGGATTCAGGTCCGGATTGGGTATGTAAGCGCTGATAAACGGCTTGGGCAGATCGTTAAGTAATTTGCGGCAGAGCATGGTTTTGCCGGTGCCGACCGGGCCGGTGATCTTAATGAAGCCTTCTCCGCTTTCCAATGCGATCAGCAAGACATTCAGCGCTTCGCGATGCGTGGGCAGCTCACAGAAAAATTCGGTGTCCGGTGTCAGATTGAAGGGTAGCTGGTTTAGGCCGAAATGTTGAAGGTACATATGCGGTACAGACTATACTCCCCGGTCTATTTCCATAACTGCTTGCGTTCCAATTGTTGTAGGTGCTCACGGCTGTTTTCCAGCGGTGCATTCCAGTCGCTGCTATTGTTGATAATGGTTGGTTTTAGCAGTATCACCAGTTCCGATTTTTGGCCTGTGCCCGAATTTTCCCGGAAGGCGTTGCCAATGTAAGGAATACGGGAAAGCAAGGATACGCCTTGTTGGTTGTCTTGAATGTCTGTCTGCATCAAGCCGCCGATGACGATAATTTGGCCGCTCTCGGCGTGTACTACGCTGTCGGATTCCCTGACCACATTTAATGCCATGGGTATGCTGTTTTGGTTGCCGTTTATTTCGAAGGTTTTAGTCTGGTTAGAGACGCGGGTAACCGAAGGGTGAATGTGCAGGGTAATATAGTTACTGTCCGCTATTTGCGGCGTGACATCCAGAGCAATTCCCGAAAAGAAAGGCGTCCATGTGATGTCCTGAGTCACGGTATTGGTGGCGGCAGACAGACTGTTATTGGAGGCGACATTAGTAATAAAATATTCGTCCTGGCCGACTTTAATCACGGCTTTTTGATTATTCAGGGTTGAAATTCTGGGGCTGGAAAGAATATTGGTTTTCCCCTGGCCTTCCAAAAGTTCGATGAAGGCATAAAAATCGCCGGATTTAACGCCAATGGTGAAAGCCTGAGCGGCAGTTGCGGCTGCTGCGGGCAAAAAACCGCTGGTGATCGCGGCCGGCGCGCTATGTATGATATCTGCCCAATTTACACCGTCCTGATGATTGTCGTTGAGAACGATTTCCAGAATTTTAGCTTCTATCGCCACTTGGCGGCCGATTTGTCCCTGAGTGCTGGTTATCAGTTTTTCGACTTCGCGCATTTGGGTAGGATTGGCTCGCACCACTACAATTCCGGTTTGTTTATTGATAACTACCTTGGAGCCGGTTTGCGGGTTTTGTAGTTCGTCAGTATTTTTGCCGGTAGGTACAACATTGACGACGGCTGATAAAGATTGCAGCAGTTCGTCCCAAAAATCGGTTTTTGTGGTGGTGGTAATCCAACTGCCGGACATGGAGTTATTTGCTGCCATGCTACTGGGATTGTTGGGATTCATGCCGGGGCTCATGCCGGGGTTGGATTGATTGTTAAAATTGTTGTTTCTCGGGCCATTATTGATTTGGCCTGAAGATACCCGGGTATTGGAACTGCCTTCCCGTTGCTGGTCGAGACGATCGATCTTAAATATTTTGGTTTGTAAGGTGGCCGGATAAATGATGTAGCCTATATCGGTTTTAGTATAATCGTAGCCGTAGACTTGTTGTACTGTGCTGAGTACTTGCGAAACGTTGACGTTTTTTAGTTCCAGGGAAATCCGACCGTTTACGTCCGGGTGGACTACCATGTTTTCCTGACTGTCCGCCACTAGACTCATGAAAAAATCGCGGGCATCGACTTCGTGTACCGAGATATTAAAAGTCCCGGGTCTGACGGTTTGCGGTTCTGTAAGCAAGGTTTGGTTGAAATCGGGTATCAAGGCTTCGGTCACCGCATTGGGTGTTGCTGTAGACGCCGGGTTTGGCTGCGGATTGGCAGTGGCAGGGAAGGTATTATCGACATTCGACATTGTCAGGGCTGTGAGCCTTTGAGCGCAGGCTGGCAGCAACAAAATCAGGCACGCAGTAATAAAAACAATGAGTTTGCGCATTAGAATCATTTCACCGGGTGTTTAACGAATGGGACGAGATAAAGTTGTTTGTTTCTGCCATTTTGCCTGATCAGCACATAGTGCAAATGAATCTTCAGAATATGTGTGCCGCCAGTCAGGGCTTGACCGGCAGTTACCGTGGTACCGTTTATGATGGCACGTCTTGCCTTGTTGGAAATCCAAATGGCTGTTAGATTTAATTTAGCTTCACCGTTATTTTCCAAGGCGATGCTTTGAACCGGCGGTAAATTACCTGGCAGTGTCGGGTCGTGTAGGTCGGCAATTGCCCCTATAGGTATCAATAGGATAGCTAGAAAAAATGGATATTGTTTAAACACCGAGCCAATCCTTTTCAAAGCTCAGGGTGTAAACCTGAATGCGGGTTTCGGCAATCGGATAATCCTTGACTTGATAGTCGATGCTATCCCAATGAATACGCCAAGGTAGCGATTCCAAGGCTTTAAGGTAATCAAGTGTACTGAAGTAATCGCCTTGCAGGGTCATTACCATGCTGTGCCGGAACATCCATGCTTCTTGTTGACCATTATCGCCGAATGGGGTGACCGGCAGGGTTTCCAGCTTGATCAATTTCAATTTGCCGTGCTGTTTCAATATATCGTTCAATGCATTAGCCATTAATTCCGACGGTACGAATTTTTTGTCGCCCAAACTAAGTTGTTGTTTCAGATTTTTGACCGTTTGTTGCAGATTTGTCAATTGCTGACGGGTGCTGGCATTAGGATTATTGCGGATGATAGCTTCGATTTGTTTGGCGATTTGCTGTTGAGCATTCAATTGCTTTTGCAGCGAGGTGATTTCGATTTCGATAGACTGATTGTCTTTCTGCATAGGCTGATAAAATAGGCTATCCCAACTGCCCCACAAGATCAGTAGGCAAGTTCCTGCGGCCATGATTTTTTCGCGCTGGCTCAGTTGTTCGAAACGTAGCCCAAATTGTTCAATGCTTTCGAGCATCTGCTTCCTCCGTTTCCGGTTTTAGGCTGGAACTGACGCTAAAATTCACCTGCCCCGGTGTTTCCTCAGATTGCTGGATCAGCAGTTTGGCAAAATGTCTGCCTTTGAAAACATTGGTGTTTTGCAGTCGCTGTAATAATAATGGGATCTGTTCGGGTTTAAAAGTACCGCCTTTCAGTGTGATGCTATCAGTCTCGCTATTGAAACGGATGGTTGTCAACCAGACATTGCTGTCAGCCTGACTGGCTAATGCCGATAAATATCGGGAAAATCCCCGGCTGCGGTCGGATTGGGTGTCAGCCAATATTTCCAGTGTTTGCGAGAGGTTTTGGTAATAACCTTGGGTTTGCTGTAATTCCTGATTAAGCGCAGGATCGATTTGCTGGTTTGGGTATTGTGCTTGCAACTGTTGTAGTTGTATATGTGCTGTTTGCAACTGTGCTTGCAGCTGTGCTTGCTTGGCTTGATTCGAATGAAGTTTACTGATGTTTAATCCACCGATAATTATCAGGATCAGAACGGTTGTTAAGATAGTCAGCAAGTAGGGATTAAATATGATCCTGCTGCTGTCGGCTCCGCTCTGTTGATAAAGGTTGATTTGCTGGATCATGGCCGGCTTGTTTCCAGATAGCGACGCAAGCTGGCGCCGATTACCGGTGCGCAAATATTTTGGGTAGCATCGTTCAGCAGGCTTTCACCTTCCACTATCGCCGAAAGGTCCATGGCGCGTGCAGTGATGCCATGGTTGCTGTTCAAGAAGTTGATAATGCTCTGGGTGTTGATAGGCATTAAAACAGTCGCCAAACTGGTAATCGGCGGAATGTCGAAATAGTTTTCAACATAGTCGAACGAGCGCTGTATTTCCAGAGCCAGGCTGTCCTGCTCTATGTTTAACTGGTTTTTTTCGTTATTCGGTAAGTCTTCGTCAAGATGCAGATAGCCGCCGGCTATTTTGCGTGAAAGATAAAGTTCTCCCCTCTTTTGAATGATGATCCGGCCACCATCTTTTTGTAAATGCAGTAGCGCTACGCCTTGCTCGTTTTCTCGTAATAAAGTGGCAAGATTGCGTAGTGCGGTCTCCTGAATGTCAATGACTTTGATGTTTAGGCCGACTTGCCGGCATTGTTGGCTCAAGTGTGCTGCAAGTTGATTGGAGCAGGCGACAACCTCTAACATTGGCGTGCTATTGGCGCGATTGGATTTCGGCAGTGGATAAAAATCTATGGTTGCCTGCTCGACAGGGTAATCCAGAAAGTCGGCAATTCGCCAGCGCACAGCCTGGTTTATTTCTTCGCTGTTAACAGACGGAGCTTCAATGCTGATCGTTCGGTACTGTTCCGGGGTCAGCAAAATATGGCAGTCGTAGTTTTCAAGCTTATGTTCTTTTATTAATAACTCAAGTTGAGGCAATATTTGTTGGGCTGAAGCTGTGACAAATTCAGAATGCAACAGCCGAGGACGATTGGCTTCGGTATATTGAGTGACGGCTATGGCAAAGCCGTATGGAAAAAAACTAATGGCGACAATGCCGGGGGCGACGCTTTGTTTTTTTAGTAATTTTTGCAGTAATCGCACAATGGCCGTTTTCCAACAATAAAAAGTTGTTTTTCAGTTTGAAAGTCCTTTTGTTTAGTTAGAATAGTGTCGAACTCTCATTTCAAATATAGCATATTTTTACAACTGCTTGAAATGTACAAACTTAAGATAGAGTCTATAGCAAAAAAAATTCTTTGAACAGGGCTTTAAATGTAAAAAATGTAAGCCTTAAACATCAAAACAGAATTGTTGTGAAGGAGAATGTTAGTTCAGACTCTGATTAAGGAAAATGACCGGACTATTGATCGCCTTGCATGTGACCTGGAAACCGACATTATCTTACTGGCGGGTGTGATTGAGTGGTCTTATTGTGACGGATGTTTTTGCTAAAAAAATCAATTTAATGGACTAAAAAGCTTCTTTGTTGGCAAAATTTCATTAAATCGATCTCAGCTTACGAACCATATTTTCAATCTGAGTCCGTTGTTTGGTAATGTTTTCACATAGCTGAAATTGCTCGACTGCCCGTCGCAAATTCTGCTCTGGATCGCGGACTTTGAAATACCGGTTTCCGGTTAAATAGTCGCTGAAAAAACGTAGACCTAGTTCGAAAGGGATCAGCAGGATGGCTGGATATAGATAATCATAATCGGCAGCAGTGAAAAAGTGTCCGGCTTCGTGCAGGTAATTTGCCAGTATGGTTCGGCAGCAAGCCAGATCGAACCGGTTGCTGTCAGGGACATGACAGCAGGAACGTAAACAGTCGCCGATATCGTAATGCACCAGGCCGGGTTTGACAGTATCCAGATCTATGAGGCTGATGATTTGGTCATGCTCCGGCTTGAATAGAAAATTGTTCAGTTTCGGATCGCCGTGAATGACTCTTTCGCTTAATATTCCTTGTTGCCTGGCGTTTTCCAGAACGCTTATGTTGTGCCGAAAGGATTGTATAAATGTTTGGCAATATCGGGATTGCGGATGGTCTTTATGCGGTGACGGCTGCTGGGTCAGGTCTTGATACTGCTGGAAATAGCTTGGGGTAATGTGAAAACCGGGTAGGGTGTCATGCAATGTCGATGTCGGTAAATCGCTGCACAGTCTATGGAAGTGCGCCAGGGTAAATCCAACTTGTTCGGCTTCGCTTTGGCGACTAAGCTGCTCTCGGCTTTCGGACGGATGGATGAGTTCTAGCGCTCGCCAGAATTGTCGATTCCGGTCCTGAAATAAGGTTTGGTTGTCACGGCTTAATAAAACGGCTGGAATTTGCAATTGCACGTTGACAGCCGATTTTTCTCGAATATGCCGGCCGAGTTGCTGCAAATTGGACATGATGAGTTCCGGCTGCGGGAAAACATGGCTGTTGATGCGTTGCAATACAAAAGTTGCAGACGGACTAGTGACACGATAGGTATCGTTAATCAGGCCGGTACCCAGTTTTTCGATATCGACGCGAATCTGCCCGTCGGTAAATTGACGGGCTATGGTTTGTAGCGTTAAGTCCACTGGTTTGCGATTTGCAAGCTTAAAGCCTGCAATGCCAGACTGCGGTGGCTGATGGCATTTTTCTGCTCCGGCGGCATTTGTGCCGATGTGCATTGATATTCATCTAGCCAAAAGATCGGGTCGTAACCGAAGCCGTTATTGCCAAGGGTATTGCGCAGGATTCGACCCTCCCATACGCCTTGGGCAATCAAAGGGGTCGGGTCATGGCTATGACGCAGGTAGACCATGACGCAGATAAAACGGGCGCTACGCTGGGTATCGGGTACCTCGCGCATATTAAACAGGAGTTTGTCGAGATTGGTTTTATCCGATGCGCCGATACCGGCATAGCGGGCTGAAATGACGCCGGGTGCTCCGTCTAGTGCGTCGACCACAAGCCCTGAATCGTCTGCTATTGACGGCATTTGACTATATTGTGCGGCGTTACGGGCCTTGATGATGGCGTTTTCGATAAAAGTGGAGCCGGTTTCTTCCGGTTCAATGATATTGAATTGCGATTGCGGCAGAATTTGCAGATTTTTCAGAATCGCTTGTATCTCTCTGATCTTGCCTGGGTTGCTGCTAGCCAAAACAATATTATTCATGCCGCAGCTTTTTGTGCTGTTTGTAGTGCTTCCTGCTGTTTTATTAATAGCTGCTTAATGCCTTTTTCAGCTAGTTCCAGCATGGTGTTAAGTTCGTCTTTCCGGAAAGCATGACCTTCTGCGGTACCTTGTACTTCAATAAAGTGACCGGCTTCATTCATAACCACGTTCATGTCGGTTTCGGCCTGACTATCTTCGGCGTAATCCAGATCAAGCACTGGAACGCCATTGTATATGCCGACCGATACTGAAGCGACTTGACCGTGAAGCGGGTTTTTTTTGATGGTGCGTTTTTTTAACATATGCTCTATAGCAATCGATAAGGCTACAAAGCCGCCGGTGATTGATGCAGTCCGGGTTCCTCCGTCTGCCTGAATGACATCGCAATCAATAGTGATTGTGTTTTCGCCCAGCGCTTTCAGATCAATCGCTGCCCTTAGAGACCTGCCTATCAGACGCTGAATTTCCAATGTACGTCCGCCTTGTTTACCGCGCCCGGCCTC
This sequence comes from uncultured Pseudomonadota bacterium, assembly GCA_963765965.1. Taxonomy (GTDB): domain Bacteria; phylum Pseudomonadota; class Gammaproteobacteria; order Methylococcales; family Methylomonadaceae; genus Methylomonas. The sequence continues at coordinate 71,312 of CAVXZR010000115.1, read as the reverse complement.
ACGGTCCATACGGCTGTGAGTTGAGCGGGGCAGCATGCCGTATTCGGCAGTGATCCAGCCTTCTCCTTTGCCTTTCAGAAATCGCGGTACACTGTTTTCTACACTGGCTGTGCATAACACTCTGGTGTCGCCGAATTCAACCAATACCGAGCCTTCGGCATGTTTAGTGTAATGGCAGGTGAAGCGAATCTCTCTTAATTGTTCGGGATGGCGTCCGCTTGGTCTCATAATGCTCTCGTCTGGATAAATTGCAATATTATACTGGCTTTGCCGGTTGATTCGGAAAAAGCCTAATCATCTATCAGACTCAGGCATAATTCATGGTGGTTTTTATCAACGATTCGGTAGGCCCGCAATTCCAAAACACCTTTGGTGCTGAGGGATATAATAAAATGCAGCGCTTCCGGATAGACGGCCTGGTCAATATCTGCGGATGAAGGAATGGCAGGGGTGAACGGGTGCGAGTGATAGATGGCAAATAGGCTATCGCCATTTTCGCGCATATGCTTCATTGCTGCAATTTGTTGACCGGGGTCCATTAGAAAACGATTTCCAGGCGAAACGGCATTATTGTTTACCGGATAGCAACAGCAAGGCATGCCGGTTTGGTCGGCAGCAATCAGTCCGCAGATTTCTGTTTCCGGTGATAATTGTGCCAGATGCAGTAGTTGATTGGTTAGCTTTCGCGGAAAACTGATTTCGTTGTTGTTCATAAAGGTTTCCATAATCCTGAGGTGACGCGGGGCTGGCCCGATAAGTCACTATGTGTAGTGACATTCCGGTAGTTTAATGCCTTGAAAATGGCTTGTACGTCAGCTTGCTGATTGTAACCGTGTTCGATCAACAAATGTCCGCAGATTTTTAGATGACCAGGGGTTTGCTCGGCGATTACTCGTATATCTTTTAAACCGTTTTCCGCGCTAATCAAAGCTGTACTAGGTTCATAACGCACATCGCCTTGCTGCAAATGCGGGTCGTTTACTGCAATATATGGCGGGTTGCTGATAATTAAATCGAAGTCGCGTTCCTGATACTTCAGCAAACCAATTTGATTCCAGAAACCGGACATTTTCAGTGTTAAGTCGAGTGGCGTTTTGTCTGGCCATGCAGATGGCTTCGGTGCTAATGTCAGTAGCAAGTACATCTGCAAAATTTATTTCTGAGGCCAGGGTGATAGCCAGAATTCCGGATCCTGTGCCAAGATCTATGATTTTACAGGGTTTCCTTTGAGGCAGATGTTTCAAGCTCAATTCAATCAAAAGTTCGCTTTCCGGGCGGGGTATCAGAACATTCCGGTTAACCCTGAAAGTGCGCGACCAAAATTCCCTCTGTCCGGTCAGATAGGCAACCGGAAATCCGTGTAAGCGTTGCGCAATTAAAGTTCGATACTGAGTGCACTGTTCGAGGCTAAGCTGCAGTTCCGGCCAGGCTCTAAGAAACGAGCGGTTTTTGTCCAGGCAATGGCAAAGCAATACTTCTGCATCCAGTAGCGCTGTATCCGATGATGCTGTTAGCTGTTCGGTGGCGCAAATCAGAAGAGTTCGAATCGATTCAGACATTACCTAGTTGCGTCAGAAGTTCCGCCTGGTGTTCGTGGATAAGCGGCTGTATTACGTGCTCCAGTCCACCTCCCATAATTTCTTCAAGTTTGTATAAGGTCAGATTGATGCGATGATCCGTCAGTCGGCCTTGCGGAAAGTTATAGGTACGGATACGTTCGGAGCGGTCACCGCTACCGACTTGCAGTTTGCGATTTTCCGATTGCTCGGCATGCTGTTTTTCTTGGGCTGCGGCTAAAAGCCGTGATTGTAACAAGGACATTGCCCGTGCACGGTTTTTATGTTGTGATCGTTCATCTTGACATTCTACAACTACGCCGGAAGGGATATGTGTGATTCGGATTGCGGAATCGGTACGGTTGACGTGCTGACCCCCGGCGCCTGATGCACGGTAAGTATCTACGCGTAGGTCGGCGGGATTAATATCGATCTCATCGATACTGTTGACTTCGGGCATGATTGCAACTGTGCAGGCAGAGGTGTGGACGCGGCCTTGCGACTCGGTTTCCGGTACCCGTTGTACTCGGTGGGTGCCAGATTCGAATTTCAATTGCGAATAAACGTTTTGACCGCTAACCCGGAGGATGACTTCCTTGTATCCGCCATGCTCGCCGCGATTTTCGTTGATGATTTCAGTGCTCCAGTTCAATCTTTCAGCGTAGCGTTGGTACATCCTGGCTAGATCGCCGGCAAAGATGGCTGCTTCATCACCGCCTGTGCCAGCTCGTACTTCTAGAAATATATTCCGGTTGTCGTTCGGGTCTTTGGGAGCAGCAGGATTTGTAATTGCTGCTCTAGCTCCTCTCGTTGTATTTCTGCGGCCTGAATTTCTTCTTTGGCCATTTCTCTTAGCCCCGAATCGTTATCTTTGGCCATTTCCTTAGCCGATATCAGATTTGTTTCATTGTGCTGATAACTCTTGTAGCAGGCAACAATAGGGTCGAGTTGAGCGTATTCTTGGCCGAGACTGCGGAATTGATTCTGATTGCTTTGCACTTCCGGCTGTGAAAGCAAGACTGTGATTTCTTCAAAGCGCTCGACGAGGTTTTCCAGTTTGTTTTGAATAGAGGGTTTCATTGTCGGTTTAACTTAATTTGAAAATTTCGCGCGAGGCGGCTATTAAATCATGGCGTTCGTTAGCTCCGGCATCGCGTAATTGGGTACATGGCGTATGGATCAATTTATTGGTCAAGGTATAAGCCAGGCGCTGTAAAACTTCGTCGGCAGGTGCTCCGTTGTTGAGTTGGGCAAGGGCTTTTTGCAATACCTGATCTCGGGCGATTTCCGCTTGGTTACGGTAATCGCGGATTGTTTCCTGAGCACCTTGCGAACGGAGCCAGACAAGAAAATGTTCGACCTGTGTATCGATGATCTCCTCTGCTTGCTCGGCAGCGCGGCGGCGCGAATCCAGGTTTTGGTTGACGGTGTTTTGCAGGTCGTCAACAGTGTACAAATAGACATCTCTTAGTTGTTCGACTTCGGCTTCAATGTCGCGTGGCACAGCTAGATCTATCATGAGCATCGGTTTGTGCTTGCGTATTTTTATGGCACTTTCAACTCGACCTTTGCCGAGTATCGGTAACTGGCTTGCAGTGGATGAAACGACGATGTCTGCTTCGGCTAGATGATTAGGCAATTCCGAGAGAGCAATAGCAAAGCCGTTAAACTGAGCTGCCAAAGCGTGGGCTTTGTCGTAGGTACGGTTAGCTATGATGATACGGCCGATACCGTGCTGGTATAGATGCCGGGCTGTGAGTTCAATGGTTTCACCTGCACCGATTAGCAGGGCGGTTTGTTCGCTAAGTTTATCGAAAATCTGTTGCGCCAATTGCACGGCGGCAAACGCTACTGAAACTGGGCTGGAGCCTATGGCAGTGTCGGTTCGAACTTTTTTTGCCGCCGAGAAAGTATGCTGAAACAGTCTGCTGAGATTTCTGCCCAAAGTACCGGCCTGATTGGCTGCGTGGTAGGCGGTTTTCATTTGTCCAAGGATTTGTGGTTCTCCAAGGATCATCGAGTCTAAGCCGCAGGCGACACGAAACATGTGACGGATGGATTGGCTGTCTTTGTAACTATACAGATAAGGGGTGAATTCGGCTGGTTTGATATTTTTGGTATTGGCAATCCAGGTTATCAGCGCTGTTTGATCATCGCTTTCCGCTTGATAATAAAACTCCGTGCGGTTACAGGTGGAGAGAATGGCTGCTTCGCTAATTTCTTGAATGTTCCATAAGTTTTTCAGCGTGGTATCTAGAATTTCTGTCGGGAAAGCCAGACGTTCGCGTATGGTGACAGGCGCTGTATTGTAATTTATCCCGACGGCAAGCAGAGTCATTGGCTGTGAACAAGTACACAAGAAAAGAAGCTCATTTTAAGGAATGTGCCGATTTTATCCAAATACATTGAAACGACAGTCTGATTTAGTAACTTTTTCTGATAATCTATGTCAACTACTTTTTCAAAATGGGTTGTTAGATTGCATGAATAAATGGATAAACATCGCAATACTTTTTTGTTTGGCGGGCTGTGCAGCTACGCCGGAAAAATCGTCGGAAGCAGATAGCGAGTTAGTTCCGCAAGAAACTCTCGATGTGGGAGCGAATCATAATTCGACGATTGACGAAGAAGTTCTATATCTTTTGATGGCTGCTGAATTGGCTGGACAGCGCAACCAATACAGCTTGGCGTTGGATGCTTATCTTCAAGCGGCAAAACACGTAGAAGATCCTAGGGTCGCTGAGAGAGCAGTAAAGATCGGTTTGTTTTTGAAAGATGAGAAGCGAACTCAAGAAGCGCTGGCAATATGGCTGTCAAAAGACGCAAAAAATCTGGGTGCCAGAAAATTTGCCGCGTTATTAGCCATAAAAAATGCCGATCACAAAGCTGCTGTGGAAAATCTCGATGTGATGTTGACTGAGGATCCGGCCGGCTTTGATGCCGGGTTATTGGAAATGGTCAAACTTTTTGAAAAAGAAGGTCGCATCCAGTTCACTTACGACGCATTGGAAGAAGTTGCTAAACAACATCCCCAACAAGCGGAATTGTTATTTGCCCAGGCTGTATTGGCATCGATGTTGCCGAATAACGATTTGGCGCAAAAGAAAATTGATGAGATTTTACAAATTCAGCCGGAATGGAATAGAGCCATAATTTTTCAGGCGCAATTGGCTGGCCGGAATGGTGATTTGTCAAAAGCTCGCAAATATCTTGAAAAAGCTGTCAAACAAGCTCCGGAAGATGTTCAATTACGAAAAATGCTGCTTGAGGTTCTGGTTAATGCCGGTGCATATGATGATGCCCTTCGGCTATGTCAGGGTGTGCTTGATGAGAAACCTGATGATGGCGAAAGTCTTTTTGCGATGGCCTTGATCCATTTACAGCAAAACCAATTAGAGAAAGCAGAAAATAACCTAGAGAAATTATTGAATAATCCCGCCTGGGAAGGGCAGGCCAGTTTTTATCTGGGCAAAATTGAGTTGGAGCGTCATCATCCGGACAAGGCTTTGGCTTGGTTCGATAAAGTCAAGGATGGCAATTATGCTTTCGATGCCGACTTGGCATCTATCTCATTGTTGATGAATCAGAAGCGATTTGATGAGGCTGAGCAGCGTACAAAACGGATGGAAAGCAAATATCCTGAGCAGAAACTTCGGATTTTAATGGTCAAAGCCGAGCTTTTTAATCAGCTCGGGAAATATCAGGAAGCTTTCGATGCTTTGTCACAGGCTCTGAAAGATGCGCCGGATAACCGTGATGTTTTGTATGCCAGGGCTTTGGTTGCAGAACGTCTTGATAAGTTGGATTTGCTAGAAGCGGATTTGCATACAATTTTACAGAAAAACCCTGACGATGTAGGTGCTCTAAATGCGTTGGGCTATACATTGACAGATAAAACTTCCCGGTATGAAGAAGCGGAAAAGTATCTTGATCAAGCCCTTAAGTTACAACCCGATGAGGCAGTGATCATCGATAGTTACGGTTGGTTACAATTTAAACTTGGTAAACAGGCGCTAGCTCTTGAGTATTTGAAAAAAGCCTATGCGAAAGCGCCGGAAAACGAAATTGCAGCGCATGTTGCCGAAGTTTTGTGGTCTATGGGAAATTTAAAAGAAGCTAAGGATTTATTCGAAACTGCTTATAAGAAATCGCCGGACGACGAATATTTGCTCGAGTTTAAAAAGCGCTTTTTATCTAACGAACAAAAATGATGCGATTTGCCCTTTTGTCCGCGTTCTTATTATTGTTGAATGCCTGTTCGTTTCTCCCTGAAAAATCGGTTGAGACTTACCGGTTGGCACAAATGCAGCATCTGCAAAAACAAAATAACTGGTATTTCGAAGGGCGGTTGGCTTTGGTCAATGAGAAAGATTCGGTTTCTGCATCGATTAGCTGGAAACATCGTCCGGAACACGATGAAATTGAACTGGCCGGCCCCTTGTCACAGGGTAGGGTGGCAATATCAGTGCTTGCGGAAAGCGTTATTGTTGATGACGGTGAAAATCGTCAGGAATACCGGGGTTTGGTAGACAACGTCGTCAGTCAGCAATTGGGTGTGGATATGCCGGTTAATTCGCTTAAGTTTTGGGTATTGGGCGTTAACGATCCGAATTTGTCTATTATTGAACTCGATGATGGTTTTATTCAAGATGGTTGGTTGGTGAAGTTCAGAGAAATGCAACGGGTAGGCGCTGAATTGTTGCCGAAAAAAATAAGTGCTGAAAAAAATAAAACAAGAGTGAAATTAGTTGTAGATCAGTGGGATTTGTCGTGATAGAAAGTCAAGTAAAAAGGACAGGTTGGTATGAAAAATGGCCTGCTCCTGCAAAGTTGAATTTGATGTTGAGAATTACCGGACGCAGGATGGATGGCTATCATTTGTTGCAGACGGTATTTCAAATGACGGATTTTTGCGATTGGTTGACTTTTTATCCTCTTGAAGATGGGAAGGTTAATTTATTAAACCCGATCCCCGGCGTGCCTGAGCCGGATGATTTAACTGTGCGGGCCGCCAATTTACTGAAACAACATACAGGATGTCGGCAGGGTGTAAGTATTGAGATCGAGAAAAGATTACCTTTAGGTGGAGGTCTTGGTGGCGGTAGTTCGGATGCGGCTACTACTCTGGTGGTTCTGAATAAGTTGTGGCATCTAAAATTGTCGGTAGATGATTTGATGCAGTTAGGTTTGCAATTAGGTGCGGATGTGCCGGTTTTTATTTATGGGCATTCGTCCTGGGCTGAAGGCGTAGGCGAGAAATTGCAGGTAATCACGGTTCCAGAGCATTGGATAGTTATCATTAAGCCGGACTGCCATGTTAATACAAAAGAGATTTTTTTAGCTGAGGGGTTGACAAGGGACAGTAATCCAATCAAAATGCCTGACTTTCTTGGCGGCGATTGCAGGAACGATTGTACGAATATCGTCAGCGATTTGTATCCGCAAGTAAAAAATGCTTTGATTGCATTATCGAGCTATGCAGATGCAAGATTGACTGGTACCGGAGCCTGTGTATTTGCTCTGTTTGCTGGTGAAGCGAATGCAAATGAGGCGTATGAAGCTTTAAAAAATAATTGGACGGTTTATTTGACAAAAGGTTTGAATAGATCGCCTCTCTATATGAAATTGGAACAGGGATAGTTAATCAGTTTAATGGGCTGTCGCCAAGCGGTAAGGCACGGGGTTTTGATCCCCGCATACCTAGGTTCGAATCCTAGCAGCCCAGCCATAATCTCTATATAAACAAATTCCCTGGGAGTCTTGAATGCGTGAGGCCTCGATAATGGTATTTTCAGGTAATGCCAACAAGGCATTGACTGAAGGTATTGTGAGGAAGCTCAATATGCGTCTGGGTATGGCGACTGTTGGGCGGTTTAGTGATGGCGAAATTTTTGTCGAAATTGAAGAAAATGTGCGAGGCAGGGATGTTTTTATTGTTCAGCCAACTTGTTCGCCGACAAATGAAAATCTGATGGAATTGCTGGTGATGATTGATGCGATGAGAAGAGCGTCGGCAGCAAGAATTACTGCGGTTATGCCATATTACGGCTACGCCAGGCAAGACAGGCGTTCGCGCTCGGCGCGGGTACCCATCACCGCAAGACTGGTGGCTGATATGATTGGTAACGCCGGCGCCGACAGGGCGTTAACGGTCGATTTGCACGCAGACCAGATCCAGGGTTTTTTTGGCATACCGGTTGACAACGTCTATGCGTCGCCAATATTGTTAGGCGATGTATGGCGTCAAGAATATGAAAATTTAATTGTGGTTTCGCCTGATGTTGGCGGGGTAGTTAGGGCCAGGGCGCTTGCTAAGCGCTTGGGCGATGCCGATCTGGCAATTATCGATAAGCGACGCCCAAGAGCCAATGTTTCGGAAATTATGCATATCATTGGCGACGTAGAGGGTAGAACCTGTGTTATGGTGGATGATCTTGTCGATACTGCCGGAACATTGTGTCATGCTGCCGAAGCTTTGAAGAAACATGGCGCCAATAAAGTTGTAGCATATTGTACGCATCCGGTTTTGTCAGGTGCGGCAGCAACGAATGTTAGTAATTCGGTTTTGGACGAATTGGTTGTAACCGATACAATTCCATTGTCGGAAGAACTGATGGCTATAGGTAAAATTAGACAGTTAAGCGTAGCAGAAATGCTTGCTGAAACAATACGGCGAATAGCTGTTGGCGAGTCTGTTAGCTCGCTTTATGTTGATTAGTTAAGTAACAATTAAGTATCGCTTGTAGAACAGGCTTTTGGAGAAAAAATGGCTAACGTGTTTGAATTTGTTGCGGAAGCTCGCAGTGGTGTCGGTAGTATTGCGGCGAAAGCCGTTCGCCGTCAGGGGAAAGTGCCGGCGGTGATTTATGGTGGTGATGGCGCTCCGGAAATGTTGGTGCTTGATCATAATGAAATTGTTAAGCATCTTGCTCATGAGGCTGTTTATTCGCATGTGCTGGACATAAAAATCGGTGCAAAAACCGAGAAAGCTGTTTTGAAACATATTCAGCGTCATCCGGCAAAGCCGCAGATATTGCATTTGGATTTTATGCGGGTTGACACAACTCACAAATTAAAAGTTCATGTCCCTCTGCATTTTATAAATGATGCTATTTCGGTAGGTGTTAAAAAAGGTGGAATTGTTACTCACGCAATGTCCGATGTAGAAGTCTTGTGTTTGCCTTCCGCTTTGCCCGAATTCATAGAGGTCGATTTGGCAACTATTGACATCGGGGGAACGGTGCATCTTTCCGATTTGGTTTTGCCTGCCGGTGTTGAGATTTTGGCATTGCAACATGGCGCGGAACATGATCACCCGGTTGCTCAGATCGTGAAATCCAGAGCTCCTGAAGAGGCTGCCGGATAGGTCATTGTTCTATTTTTCGGAATGATTAAGCTGATTGTCGGCTTGGGTAATGCCGGTCAACAATACGAAAAAACCCGGCATAATGCCGGGTTTATTTTTTTAGATCATTTGGCATTAGCTGGTGGGCTCGGCTGGTCAGGTTGTGGGCGGTTTCAGGGGGAAATGGCAAGTTATTCCAGAGGGGGTAATGAGTTATTGTTGTTGAAGCCGATGACTTTTATGAATCGAAGCGGCATGTCGGTTGGCAAGGTTTTTCGATATTATAAATTCAAGCCGGAAGAAATGTTGGTGGTGCATGATGAGCTTGAGCTGCCGGAAGGTGCCGTTAAGCTCAAGCGGGATGGTGGCCATGCCGGTCACAATGGGCTTCGCGATATCATTTCTCACATTGAATCCAGAGATTTCTATCGCTTAAGAATTGGCATAGGTCGGCCGGCGGTTGGAAGTAGTGTGGCGGATTATGTGTTGTCCAAGCCATCGCAGCATGGCTGTGAGCTTATTGACAGTGTATGCCGGATGATGATTTCGGAAATCGATTTGCTGATTAATGGTAATGTCGCAGCATTGAATGACTTGGCCTTGTTTCATAAATAGCAAATATTTAAAATTTAGCTTGACCGGTAGTGAATAAATAGGGATAATTTCCAGATTATGTGACGGAGGGGTTCCCGAGCGGCCAAAGGGATCAGACTGTAAATCTGCCGGTTCTACCTTCGGAGGTTCGAATCCTCCCCCCTCCACCATCAAATTTGAATTGGATCTGCGGGTGTAGTTCAATGGTAGAACTCCAGCCTTCCAAGCTGATTGCGTGGGTTCGATTCCCATCACCCGCTCCATATTCTTGAAACCGTAATGACGCTCATATAGCTCAGTAGGTAGAGCACTTCCTTGGTAAGGAAGAGGTCACCGGTTCAAATCCGGTTATGAGCTCCAGTTTTAGTTGTTTGTTTTTGTTGCAGGGTATTTACGTAATGGCAAAAGAGAAATTTGAAAGAAAAAAACCGCACGTAAACGTGGGCACAATTGGTCACGTTGATCACGGCAAGACCACATTAACAGCGGCATTGACCAAAGTGATGGCGGAATTGCAAGGCGGCGAAGTCAAAGCCTTCGATCAAATCGACAATGCGCCGGAAGAACGTGCCCGCGGTATCACGATTTCGACATCGCATGTTGAATACGAATCGGCGAACCGCCACTATGCTCATGTAGACTGCCCAGGACACGCCGACTACGTAAAAAACATGATTACCGGTGCCGCGCAAATGGACGGAGCGATACTGGTGTGTTCAGCGGCAGACGGCCCAATGCCGCAAACCCGCGAACATATTCTGTTGTCAAGACAGGTCGGCGTACCCTACATCGTGGTCTTTTTGAATAAAGCCGACATGGTTGACGATGCGGAATTGATCGAATTGGTCGAGATGGAAATTCGCGAATTGTTGAATCAATATGAATTTCCGGGTGACGATACCCCGATCATCGTCGGTTCGGCCTTAAAAGCGCTGGAAGGCGAACAAAGCGAAATCGGTGTGCAATCGGTAGTCAGATTGGTCGAAGCTCTGGATACCTACATTCCACAGCCGGAACGCGCGATTGACGGCAAATTCCTAATGCCGATCGAAGATGTATTCTCCATCTCGGGTCGCGGCACCGTGGTGACCGGCCGTGTAGAACGCGGTATCGTCAAAGTGGGCGAAGAGGTTGAAATAGTGGGTCTCAAGCCTACCGTAAAAACAACCTGTACCGGTGTTGAGATGTTCCGTAAATTGCTGGATCAAGGTCAGGCAGGCGATAACGTAGGCGTATTGTTGCGCGGCACAAAAAGAGACGATGTCGAGCGCGGTCAAGTATTGGCGCATGTCAATTCGATCAAGCCGCATGCGCACTTTAAAGCAGAGATTTATGTCCTCTCCAAAGAAGAAGGTGGACGTCATACCCCGTTTTTTAACGGCTATCGCCCGCAGTTCTATTTCAGAACCACGGATGTGACTGGAGCGGTCGATCTGCCGGAAGGTGTAGAGATGGTGATGCCTGGCGATAATATCGCTGTTACCGTAAAACTGATCTCGCCGATAGCGATGGAAGACGGTTTGCGTTTTGCTATTCGCGAAGGTGGCCGCACAGTGGGTGCGGGCGTTGTTGCTTCTATTATCGAGTAACGTTTAGGTTGTTTTGAAGCAGGTTTTCTGAATAGGTCAGTAGTTCAATTGGTAGAGCAGCGGTCTCCAAAACCGCAAGTTGGGGGTTCGAGTCCCTCCTGGCCTGCCATTCAGAAAAATAGTTGTTAATTTTATAAGTTAATTAAATGAGCGCGCAGGCAGAAGAAATTACGTCGGTGGGGGATATAGTAAAACTGGTTTTGGCGCCGATTTTTATCGTTGGCGGGCTGGTCGCTTTCTACTATTTTTCCGATTTTCAGTTGCTGTACAGGGTTCTGGTGTTAGTTGCTATAGTTTGTTCGGCATTAGCGGTGTGTTTTACGACCGCAAAAGGACGTAGTGTCTGGGGTTTTGTTCTTGAGTCCAAGCAGGAGTTTAAGCGTGTAGTCTGGCCAACCCGTGATGAAGCAGTTCGCACGACACTGTTGGTGTTCGTGATGGTGTTTATTGTCGGTTTGGTGCTTTGGCTGCTTGATATGTTCTTGTTTTGGGGTGTCCAGCTTCTGATGAATCAGGGAGTTAAATAATGGGGCTTCGCTGGTATGTGGTTCATGCATATTCGAATTTTGAAAATAAAGTTAAGCAGGCTTTAGAAGAGCGAATTAAGCGTGAAGGTTTAGAGGAATTTTTCGGTAAGATTCTAGTTCCGACCGAAGAAGTAGTAGAAATGCGTATGGGGCAGCAGCGCAAAAGCGAAAGAAAATTCTTTCCTGGCTATGTGCTGGTACAGATGGAACTAAATGATGAAACCTGGCATCTGGTAAGAAATATACCAAGAGTCTTAGGTTTTATTGGCGGTGCTTCTGACAGGCCTTCGCCCATATCCGAAAAAGAGGCTATGGCTATTCTCAGTCGTGTTGAAGAAGGTGTCAATAAGCCAAGGCCAAAGGTTTTGTTTGAAGTGGGTGAGGTGGTTAGAATTATCGATGGTCCGTTTAAAGATTTTAACGGAAATATCGAAGAGGTAAACTACGAGAAAAGCCGTTTGCGTGTTTCTGTGCTCATTTTTGGACGTTCTACACCTGTTGAGCTCGAATTTGGACAGGTTGAAAAAATTTAATTTAATTTTGATGTAATTGACGAATCCCTGTCATAAATATGGCGGGGATTTTTGTTTGTTGGGGAGCTGAAATGCGTTTGCACCCGTTGGGAGTTTAAAATGGCAAAAAAAATTGATTCGTATATCAAATTGCAGGTAAAAGCCGGTGAGGCTAATCCGAGTCCACCTATCGGTCCGGCTCTTGGTCAACGTGGCGTTAATATTATGGAGTTTTGTAAGGCGTTTAATGCCCGAACTCAAGAAGTTGAAAAAGGTTTGCCGTTGCCCGTCGTTATAACAGTATTTAGTGACAAGAGCTTTACATTTATTACTAAAACGCCGCCTGCAACAGTTTTGTTGAAAAAAGCGGTTGGCATCAAAAGCGGTAGTAGTAAGCCAAATTCCAATAAAATAGGGACGGTGACCCGCGCACAATTGGAAGAAATAGCAAAAACTAAGATGGAAGATTTGAATGCTGCCGATATCGAAGCGGCAGTAAGAATTATTGCGGGAAGCGCTCGCAGCATGGGTTTGAACGTGGAGGGCGTGTAATGGCTAAGGCAAGCAAAAAAGCGAAGGCTATCAAAGAAAAAATAGTTAGAAGCAAGCAATATTCAGTATCCGAGGCGGTCGGCCTGTTAAAAGAGTTCGCTAATAGTAAATTCGATGAATCGGTAGATGTTAGCGTCAATTTAGGCGTTGATCCAAGAAAATCCGATCAGAATGTGCGTGGGGCTTCTGTGCTGCCGAATGGAACCGGGAAAACGGTTAGAGTAGCTGTTTTCACTCAAGGGCCTAATGCAGATGCTGCAAGGGAAGCGGGTGCGGATATCGTAGGAATGGACGATTTGGCTGATCAAGTCAGAAAGGGTGAAATGAATTTCGATGTGGTTATCGCATCGCCTGACGCTATGCGGGTTGTCGGTCAATTGGGTCAAATTCTGGGTCCAAGAGGTTTAATGCCCAATCCGAAAGTTGGAACAGTGACACCTGATGTCGTTACAGCAGTGAAAAATGCGAAATCTGGCCAGGTTAGATACCGTACAGATAAATCCGGCATCATACATTGTTCGATAGGCAAGGTTTCATTTGATGAAACAGCAATAAAACAAAATCTTGAATTTTTGGTTTCGGATCTTAAAAAGGCCAAGCCAACCGCTGCTAAAGGTGTGTATCTGAAAAAGATTTCAATATCCTCGACGATGGGTCCGGGGCTCTGGATTGATCAAAGTAGTATTGAGATATAAATCAAAAATTTAAAAATAAGACTTTGGGTTGCCGTTTTAACGGCAATCGTCAAAGACCGTAGGGGCATTTATGCTTAATTATCCTACGCAGACGGGAGCTGGAGCCACAAAGCGGGTGATAGGGACCGTAAGGGGCATCATGTTAGTGATGCGTTTTATAGATTCCGATGAACAATCGGAAAACTACCGGAGGTAGATGTGGCACTTAATTTAGATAGCAAAAAAGTTGTCGTAGAAGAAGTCGCTGAATACGCCGCAAAAGCCCATTCAGCCGTTGCGGCTGAATATCGTGGCCTAACAGTGACCGAATTGACGCAATTGCGGAAAAACGCGAGAGAAACTGGCGTATATCTGCGCGTGGTCAAAAATACATTGGCTAGACGTGCTATTGCCGGAACTGAGTTTGAATGTATGCAGGAGGGGTTGGTAGGTCCGTTGATACTGGCATTTTCTATGCAGGATCCTGGTTGCGCAGCTCGACTGATAAGCGAATTCTCCAAAGGCCATAATAAATTAATAACCAAAATTGTGGCTATTGGCGGAAAAGCCTATGACAGTTCGGAACTCGAGCGTTTGGCGAAATTGCCAACCCGCGATCAAGGTATCAGCATATTGATGTCGGTCATGAAGGCTCCTGTCGTAAAACTTGCACGGACTCTGGCAGAAATCAGAGATCAAAAGCAAGCGGCATAATTCGCGATCATCCAGTTTAAACTCATAAAAATTTTAGAGGAATACATAATGGCAATTTCACAAGAAGATATTCTGGAAGCAGTCTCAAACATGACTGTTATGGAAATCGTTGATTTAATATCGGCGATGGAAGAAAAATTTGGCGTTTCCGCAGCGGCAGCCGTTGCAGTCGCAGGGCCTGCGGCGGCAGAAGCTGTGGTGGAAGAACAAACCGAATTCGATGTTATCCTGACAAGTTACGGGGAAAACAAAGTCTCTGTTATTAAAGCAGTGCGTACATTGACTGGTTTAGGCCTGAAAGAAGCAAAAGATGCGGTTGAAGGCGCCCCAACCACAATCAAAGAAGGTGTTAATAAAACTGAAGCGGAAGCAGCTAAAAAAGAACTGGAAGCAGCAGGCGCGACAGCTGATATCAAATAATTACTTTGATAACAAATCAGGCATATGCCTAACAAACTGGGCTGACGGCATTTTGCCGTCGGCCTTTTACTGTTTCTGAAACAAACAGTAGTAAATAATCTCTGACGACGAAGGTATAGAAGCAATATGACCTATTCTTTTACCGAAAAAAAGCGTATCCGTAATAATTTTGGGAAAGGTACAGAAGTACTGGAAGTTCCTTATCTATTAGCAACACAAATTGATTCGTATGCAAGTTTCCTACAGTCCGGTATAGAGTCGGAAAAAAGACGAAACCAGGGTTTGCATGCAGCATTTTCAAGCGTATTTCCGGTGGTAAGTCACTCAGGTTATGCTGTCCTGGAATATGTTAAATATCGCTTAGGGGAACCTGCTTTCGATGTAAGAGAGTGTCAGCAACGGGGAGCTACGTACTCAGCTCCGCTGAGAGTTTTAGTGCGTTTAGTTATTTATGATAAAGAGGCTCCAGCAAGTACCAAGGTTGTCAAGGATATAAGAGAACAGGAAGTCTACATGGGAGAACTCCCGTTGATGACTGATAACGGTACATTTGTCATTAACGGTACTGAGAGAGTTATCGTCTCTCAGTTACATAGGTCACCCGGTGTATTTTTCGATCACGATAAAGGAAAAACCCATTCTTCCGGTAAATTGTTGTTCAATGCCCGGGTTATTCCTTATAGAGGTTCATGGCTGGACTTCGAATTTGACCATAAAGATGCTGTTTATGTTCGTATAGATAGACGCAGGAAGATACCTGCAACGATTTTGTTAAGAGCGTTGGGTTACGACAACGAAGAAATGATTAATATTTTCTTCGAAACAAACAAATTTACGATAAGTGCCAATAGTTTCATGTTTCATGTCGTTCCTGAGCGTTTGCGAGGTGAGATGGCCGTTTTCGATATCAAGCATGACGGCAAGGTGCTGATTGAAGAAGGACGCCGGATTACCGCTAAACACGTCCGGCAATTGGAAAAGGCCAATGTTAATGAAATAGAAGTTCCTAGAGATTATTTGTATGGCAAGATTTTAGGCCACAATGTTGTCGATAAATCAACGGGTGAATTATTGGCTCACGTCAACGACGAACTGACGGAAACATTGCTGCAAAAGCTTATAGATGCCGGCATCGAGGATATCAGCACTCTGTATGTGAATGATTTGGACCGCGGACCTTATATGTCCAATTCCATGCGCTTGGATACGACAACGAATCGAATGGAAGCTTTGGTCGAAATTTACAGGATGATGCGCCCAGGTGAGCCGCCGACGGCGGAATCCGCTGAAAATTTGTTCGAGAACCTATTTTTTACCGATGAGCGTTATGACTTGTCTGCCGTAGGCCGGATGAAATTCAATCGCCGCTTGGGTCGCGAGGAAATTGAAGGGCAGGGGACTTTAAGCAAAAGCGATATTATTGATGTATTAAAAGAGCTGATTAAAATCAGAAACGGTAACGGTACTGTGGACGATATCGACCATCTCGGCAATAGACGCGTGCGTTCTGTAGGCGAAATGATAGAAAATCAGTTCCGTATCGGCTTGGTCAGAGTTGAGCGAGCGGTTAGAGAGCGTTTGACGTTGGCAGATTCGGAAGGCTATATGCCTCAGGAAATCATTAATGCCAAACCGGTTTCTGCGGCAGTGAAAGAATTCTTTGGGTCCAGCCAATTGTCCCAATTTATGGATCAGAATAATCCTTTGTCGCAAGTTACCCATAAGCGCCGGGTTTCCGCGTTGGGTCCGGGAGGGTTGGCCAGGGAGCGTGCAGGCTTCGAGGTTCGCGATGTTCATACCACTCACTATGGCCGGGTTTGTCCTATCGAAACGCCAGAGGGACCGAATATCGGTCTTATTAATTCGCTGTCGGTTTACGCCAGAACAAATGAATATGGTTTTCTGGAAACTCCTTATCGGAAAGTGGTCGAAGGCAAGGTCACAGATCAAGTCGATTATATTTCCGCGATTGAAGAAGGTGAATATGTTATTGCCCAGTCAAGTGTGGCTGTTGATGAAAATGGTAGATTAGTTGAAGGTTTGGTGTCGTGCCGTTATAAAGATGAATTTACACTCGCTTCATCTGATACAGTCCAATATATGGATGTGTCATCAAAGCAAATCGTTTCGGTTGCTGCCTCCATAATCCCGTTTTTGGAACATGACGATGCTAATAGGGCTTTGATGGGCTCAAATATGCAGCGCCAGGCAGTGCCGACATTACGCGCAGAAAAACCTTTGGTCGGGACTGGTATGGAACGTGTAGTTGCTAAAGACTCCGGGGTGACAGTAGTAGCAACGCGCGGCGGCCGTATTGAGGCTGTTGATGCTGCACGTATCGTAGTTCGCGTCAACGACGATGAAACAGTCGCCGGTGTGCCTGGTGTCGATATTTATAATTTAATTAAATATACGCGTTCCAACCAAAATACCTGTATTAATCAAAAACCACTGGTTAAACTTGGTGACATCGTAAGAAAAGGCGATATTCTGGCTGATGGTCCATCCACAGATTTGGGCGAATTGGCATTAGGTCAAAACATGCTGATTGCCTTTATGCCTTGGAATGGTTACAACTTCGAGGATTCTATTCTTGTTTCTGAACGAGTGGTAAAAGAAGATCGTTTTACGACGATTCATATAGAAGAGAAAACCTGTGTGGCGCGCGAAACTAAGCATAGTCCGGAAGAGATTACTGCCGATATTCCGAATGTGAGTGAAGAAGCGCTTTCTAAGCTGGATGAATCCGGTATCGTCTATGTCGGTGCGGAGGTCAAGGGCGGTGATATTTTAGTAGGTAAGGTAACTCCCAAAGGTGAAACTCAATTGACACCGGAGGAAAAATTGCTTCGAGCAATTTTTGGTGAAAAAGCCGCCGATGTAAAGGATACTTCATTACGTGTACCCGGCAATGTACGCGGAACCGTGATAGATGTTCAGGTTTTTACTCGAGATGGTGTAAAGAAAGATAAAAGAGCTCTTGAAATTGAAGAGGCCGAGATCAAGCGGTATCGTCAGGATCTTGACGATCAGTTAAAGATTGTCGAACATGATATTTTTGCACGGGTAAAAGCAATTCTAGTCGGTAAAAAGGCTGAAAAAGGTCCGCATGGTTTGAAAAAAGGCGAGGAAATTACCAGCGCTTATCTTGAAGGGTTGATTCACTCCGAATTGTTGAAAATCAAGACGCAAGACGAAGATGTCAATCTGCGTCTCGAAACAGTAACCGAGCAGGTTGAGCAGCAGCGTAGAGAATTTGACGAGCGTTTCGAGCAGAAGAAGAAAAAGATCACCATGGGAGATGATCTGGCTCCAGGTGTGCTGAAAATGGTCAAGGTTTATCTTGCTGTTAAAAAACGTATCCAGCCAGGCGATAAAATGGCAGGACGTCATGGTAACAAGGGGGTTATCTCGCAAATTGTACCGATAGAGGATATGCCATATACGGCAGATGGTAACCCTGTTGACATTCTTTTAAACCCGCTTGGGGTACCTTCACGTATGAATGTCGGTCAGGTACTCGAAACGCATCTGGGATGGGCTTCTAAGGGATTAGGCATTAAGATAGGCAAAATGCTGGAAGCGCAAGCTAAAGTTGTTGAAATCAGAGGGTTTTTAGAGAAAATCTATAATAGTAGCGGTAGAAAAGAAGAGCTGAATTCATTTAACGATAAGGAAATTTTGGAAATGGCGGTTAATCTGGTAGGTGGCGTTCCAATGGCTACACCGGTATTCGATGGCGCTTCCGAGGATGATATTCGTACCATGCTGCGCTTGGCAGATTTACCTGAGCATGGGCAAATCGTGTTGTACGACGGTTTGACCGGTGAGCCGTTCGAGCGTGAAGTGACAGTCGGTTATATGTACATGTTGAAACTAAACCACTTGGTTGACGATAAAATGCATGCCCGCTCTACCGGACCATATAGCTTGGTCACACAGCAACCGTTGGGTGGAAAAGCACAATTCGGTGGTCAGCGATTCGGTGAAATGGAGGTTTGGGCCTTGGAAGCATACGGTGCTGCATATACTTTGCAGGAAATGTTGACGGTCAAGTCCGATGACGTAACAGGTAGAACTCGTATGTATAAAAACATTGTGGACGGCAATCACTCAATGGAAGCCGGTATGCCGGAGTCCTTCAACGTGTTGGTTAAAGAAATACGTTCGTTGGCGGTTAATATCGAAATGCAACAAGATTAATCGTCATAGTTGTTGCGTGATGGATTCCGATTAATGCCGGTATAATATTAAAAGAGGATAAGCTCTTGAAAGATTTAATGAATTTTCTAAAGCGTCAAGGTCGTACAGACGATTTTGATACGATACGTATTGGTTTGGCTTCTCCGGACATGATATCGCTCATGGTCCTATGGCGAGGTCAAAAAACCTGAAACCATTAATTACCGTACGTTCAAGCCTGAACGGGATGGTTTGTTTTGCGCCAAAATCTTTGGACCTATCAGCGACTATGAATGTTTGTGCGGCAAATACAAACGACTTAAGCATCGTGGCGTAATTTGCGAAAAATGCGGTGTCGAGGTGACGCTTTCCAAAGTCCGCCGGGATAGAATGGGGCATATCGATCTGGCTAGTCCGGTTGCTCACATTTGGTTTTTAAAATCCTTGCCTTCCAGGATCGCATTGTTGTTGGATATGACTTTACGTTATATAGAGCGGGTGTTGTATTTTGAAACATTTGTGGTTACTGATGCCGGTATGTCGCCATTGGAAAAAGGTCAGTTATTGACCGATGAAGAATATCTGAATGCCGTAGAAGAACACGGTGATGATTTCGTTGCGAAAATGGGTGCGGAAGCTATCTATGATCTGCTTAAATCAATCGATATTGAAGGACGAAATAAATAGGCTTCGTGAAGAGATCAACCCACCAATTCTGATACCAAAATTAAAAAATTATCTAAACGTCTGAAGGTGATCGATGCATTCCTGACGTCTGCAATAATCGTCCGGAGTGGATGATTATGGACAGTGCTTCCGGTATTACCACCGGAACTACGCCCGCTTGTGCCTTTGGATGGTGGTCGGTTTGCAACTTCCGATCTGAACGATTTGTATCGCCGTGTAATCAATCGAAACAATCGTTTGACTCGGTTGTTGGATTTGAACGCACCGGATATTATCGTTCGTAACGAAAAACGGATGCTGCAAGAGGCGGTAGATGCCTTATTGGATAACGGTCGCCGTGGGCGTGCCATTACAGGCAGCAATAGAAGGCCTTTAAAATCATTGGCGGACATGATTAAGGGGAAACAAGGTCGTTTCCGTCAAAATCTGCTGGGTAAACGTGTTGACTATTCCGGCCGTTCGGTCATCGTTGTTGGACCTACTTTAAGATTGCATCAATGCGGCTTGCCTAAAAAAATGGCGCTGGAATTGTTTAAGCCTTTTATTTTCAGCAAATTACAATTGCGCGGATTGGCAACAACCATTAAAGCAGCAAAAAAAATGGTGGAAAGAGAAGGTGCCGAAGTTTGGGATATTTTAGAAGAGGTAATTCGCGAACACCCGGTATTGTTAAACCGTGCGCCTACATTACATAGATTGGGGATTCAGGCATTTGAGCCTATCCTGATTGAGGGAAAAGCGATTCAATTACACCCTTTGGTTTGTAGTGCATTTAATGCCGATTTCGACGGCGATCAGATGGCAGTGCACATACCCTTGTCGATAGAAGCGCAACTTGAAGCGCGGACCCTGATGATGGCTACCAATAACATTTTATCGCCGGCGAATGGTGAGCCGGTGATTAACCCTTCACAGGACGTAGTTTTAGGCTTGTATTATATAAGTCGCGAAAAAATAAATGCGCGTGGTGAAGGCAGTATCTTTACCGACTCGTCAGAAATTTTGAAAGCATTGGATAGCAAAGCAGTCGAATTGCAGTCTAAAATCGAAGTCAGAATCACCGAAAAGCTGAAAAATGCAGAAGGGAAGTTCGAAACTTTGGTTAGTAGAAAAAAAACCACCGTTGGTCGTGCCTTGATTTGGGACATTGTCCCTGATGGTATGCCCTATGAGTTGGTTAATGTCGATATGACTAAAAAGAACATTTCCAGATTGATTAACTATAGCTATCGCTATCTCGGTATCAAAGAGACTGTGATTTTAGCCGATCAAATCATGTATATGGGGTTCAAATACGCAACCAGGGCTGGTGTTTCGTTCGGAATTGAAGACATGGAAATCCCAGCTAAAAAGGCCGATATTATTCGTGCAGCCGATGCAGAAGTGAGTGAAATTCAGAACCAGTATGCATCCGGTTTGGTAACCGACGGTGAGCGTTATAACAAAGTTGTGGATATTTGGTCACGAGCGAACGATCAGGTTGCCAAGGTGATGATGGAAGGTTTGGGTGAAGATGAAGTGGTTGATGCTAAAGGCGATATCGTCAAGCAAAAATCCTTTAACTCAATATTTATGATGGCTGAGTCCGGCGCTCGGGGTTCTGCCGCGCAAATTCGGCAGTTGGCCGGTATGCGGGGGTTGATGGCAAAACCGGATGGTTCGATCATTGAAACACCGATTACCGCGAATTTCAGGGAAGGACTGGACGTACTCCAATATTTCATTTCAACACACGGGGCTCGTAAAGGTTTGGCCGATACGGCTTTGAAAACTGCCAACTCAGGATATCTAACACGAAGATTAGTTGATGTCGCTCAGGATTTAGTCATCTCGGACGTTGATTGCGGTACTCAGAATGGCTTAACCATGACACCGATTATCGAAGGCGGCGATGTGGTCGAGCCATTGGTTAACGTGTTCTGGGGCGCGTGGCGGCGAGTGATGTAACCGATCCGACGGGTAACCACGTTTTGATACCAGCCGGAACGATGATTGATGAAAATCTGGTTTCTGTTCTGGAAGAGAACGGTATCGACAAAATGTTGGTACGGTCTGTTATTACTTGCGAATCTCGTCAAGGAGTTTGCGGTAAATGCTATGGTCGCGATTTGGGGCGTGGTCATTTGGTGAACATAGGCGAAGCAGTCGGCGTTGTTGCGGCACAGTCCATTGGAGAGCCCGGAACACAGTTAACCATGCGTACTTTCCATATCGGCGGTGCCGCATCGCGGTCCGCAGCGGTTAGTAATGTTCAGGTGAAGTCTGCTGGGGTCGTAAAACTGAATAACTTGAAAACGGTTAAAAATAGAGAAAACAATCTGGTCGCGGTTTCGAGATCCGGAGAAGTTGGTGTCATGGACGATTATGGACGGGAACGAGAAAGATACAAGATACCTTATGGTGCGGTGTTATCGATCGAAGACGGAAGTCCGATTAGTGCAGGAGATATCATTGTTAATTGGGATCCGCATACTCATCCGGTTATCACTGAAGTGGATGGAGTTATTCAGTTGCAGGATTTTATGGACGGCATTACCGTTCAAGAGCAATCTGATGAAGTAACCGGTCTGACTTCTCGAGTGGTAACCGATCCTAAACAAAGAAGTTCTGCGGGCAAAGAACTTAGACCAATGGTGAGATTGATTGATGAGGCAGGTGGCCAAATCAATCTTCCAGGAACAGATATTCCAGCTCAATATTTCTTACCGGCAGGCGCTATTGTCGGCGTAAAAGACGGCGGAGAGGTGAAGGTCGGGGATGTATTGGCTAGAATTCCACAAGAATCCAGCAAAACCCGTGATATTACCGGTGGTTTGCCGCGTGTCGCCGACTTATTCGAGGCGCGCAAAACCAAAGATCCGGCCATTTTGGCAGAAGCGACCGGTATGGTGGCCTTTGGGAAGGAAACAAAGGGTAAGCAAAGAGTTATCATCACCGATTCCGAGGGCGAACAGTACGAGACGCTGATACCTAAGTGGCGGCATATTACTGTTTTCGAAGGCGAATTTGTTGAAAAAGGTGAGACGATTGCCGAAGGGGAATTGACGCCGCACGATATATTGCGCTTGCGTGGAATTGAAGAACTTGCGGATTATCTGGTTAAAGAAATTCAGGATGTTTATCGTTTGCAAGGTGTGAAAATCAATGATAAGCACATTGAAGCCATCATTCGACAAATGTTAAGAAAAGTCGAAATTACCGCTTCAGGCGAAACTGATTTCGTCAAAGGAGAGCAGGTCGAAGCGAAGTCTGATGAATGCTGTGAATGATCAGGCCGAGAGAGAGGGAAAAATCCCTGCAAGTTACGATTCGATTTTGTTGGGTATAACAAAAGCATCTTTGGCGACAGAATCATTTATATCTGCGGCATCTTTCCAGGAAACAACCAGAGTTCTGACTGATGCGGCTGTAAGAGGAATCAGTGATGGTCTAAATGGTTTGAAGGAAAATGTCATTGTAGGAAGGCTGATACCGGCAGGAACCGGTTTGGCGTATCATGAGCAACGGCGGAAGAGAGGAAGCTCTGATGTGCTGGTGAATACGGAAAACACAAATCAGCTAGTTGAGGCGGTTGATGTTGAAGAGGCTTTGAAACAGGCTTTGAATATTGAATAAATAATTAAAAAAATCTTGACCTTATGAGTGTGTGGTTGTATTATGCTCTGCTCACATGAGTCAAGAGATTTAGGTCTGGCAGCAGTGGTTGGCGTACATTTAAGCGCTAGCCGTGTTTGTTACAAATTGCATATCGGAGTAGTTAAGAATGGCCACGATCAATCAGTTGGTCCGTAAGCCTCGTGCTAAGAAAATAGAAAAAACCAATGTTCCGGCATTGGAAGCTTGCCCTCAAAGAAGAGGGGTTTGTACGCGTGTATATACAACTACGCCGAAAAAACCGAACTCTGCTTTGCGAAAAGTTGCGAGGGTAAGGTTAACCAATGGCTCAGAGGTTAGTAGTTATATCGGAGGTGAAGGACACAATCTTCAGGAGCACTCTGTTGTTCTGATAAGAGGTGGACGTGTTAAAGACTTGCCAGGCGTGCGTTATCACGTAGTAAGGGGCAGCCTTGATACATCTGGCGTAAAAGATAGAAAGTGTGGCCGCTCAAAATATGGCGCAAAGAGACCTAAGAAATAAAGGCTGGTAACAAATGTCAAGAAGAAGAGTAGCTGCAAAAAGAATCATTAATCCGGATCCGAGATTTGGCAGCGATATGCTGTCAAAATTCATGAATATGATCATGGAAAACGGAAAGAAGTCTGTGGCTGAGAAGATAGTCTATGGGGCTTTGGATGTCATCGAGGGTAAGGGGCATAAAGAAACCTTAGAGTTGGTTGCCAAGGCATTAGAAAATGTGCAGCCGCGAGTTGAGGTTAAGTCAAGGCGTGTAGGCGGCGCAACCTATCAGGTGCCGGTTGAAGTGCGTCCTGCTAGAAGATTGGCTTTGTCTATGCGCTGGTTAATAGACGCCGCACGTAAACGAAATGAAAGAACCATGTCAGCGAAACTGGCGGGCGAATTATTGGATGCATCCGAAGGTCGTGGCGCCGCAGCCAAAAAACGTGAGGATACTCATAAAATGGCTGAAGCGAATAAAGCATTTGCTCATTACCGTTGGTAATTAAGTTCGTAGGTTGTTGGTGTGTCTAGGAAGACGCCAATAGAGCGTTACCGTAATATTGGTATCATGGCGCATATTGATGCCGGTAAAACCACAACAACGGAACGTATACTGTTTTACACCGGCGTGTCGCACAAAATCGGTGAGGTTCATGATGGAACTGCAACCATGGATTGGATGGAGCAAGAGCAAGAAAGAGGGATAACCATAACTTCTGCTGCTACAACCTGCTTCTGGTCGGGAATCGAAAAACAATACCCACAGTATCGTATCAATATTATAGATACGCCAGGGCATGTAGATTTTACGATTGAAGTTGAGCGTTCGCTACGGGTTTTGGATGGTGCTTGTGCGGTTTTTTGTGCAGTAGGTGGAGTTGAGCCGCAGTCGGAAACGGTATGGCGGCAAGCAAATAAGTATGGTGTGCCCAGGCTTGCGTTCATAAATAAAATGGATCGGACTGGTGCTGATTTCCAGCGAGTATTCAAGCAGATTGAGAGTCGGCTCGGTGCATTAGTGATAGCGATGCAGTTACCGATCGGATCGGAAGAAAATTTCAAGGGAGTGATTGACCTGCTAAGGATGAAAGCTATTTACTGGGATGGAGCCAGTAAGGGTTTGGTCTATCAGGTGGTGGATATTCCTGATGAGATGCGAGGCGAAGCCGAGAAATGGCGAGAAAAAATTATCGAAGTAGCGGCAGAAGGAAGTGAAGCGCTTACGGAGAAGTATCTTGAAGATGGAATTTTAACGGATGAAGAAATTAGAAGCGGGATAAGATCGCAAGTTTTGTCGAATAAAATAGTTCCGGTTTTTTGCGGCTCAGCCTTTAAAAATAAAGGTGTGCAGTGCTTATTAGATGGCGTAATCGATTTTCTGCCATCACCTGCCGACAAGGAATCCGTAAAAGGAGTTTTATCGGATAATGCCGTCGGAATAAAGCGAGCCGCGAAAGATGAAGAACCTTTTGCGTCGCTGGCTTTTAAAATAGCAACAGACCCTTTTGTAGGTATATTGACATTCATTAGAGTGTATTCCGGTGTTTTGAAATCTGGGGATGCGGTCCTAAATGTCGCAAAGAACAAAAAAGAACGTATTGGCCGAATAGTGCAAATGCACGCCAACAGTCGGGAAGAAATTGGCGAAGTGAGGGCTGGTGATATAGCTGCAGTAATCGGATTGAAAGATGTGACAACAGGTGACACATTTTGCGATATTAATGCGCCTATCCTTTTGGAAAAAATGGAGTTTCCAGAGCCGGTGATAGCAATAGCCGTTGAGCCGAAAACGAAAGCCGATCAGGATAAGATGGGGGCTGCCTTAGCTAGATTAGCGCAAGAAGATCCTTCATTCCGAGTGAGTAGTGATCAGGAATCAGGGCAGACCATAATTTCAGGGATGGGAGAATTGCATCTGGAAATTATTGTTGATCGAATGAAGCGGGAGTTTAACGTATCGGCAAATGTAGGTGCGCCTCAGGTTGCTTATCGCGAAACAATCAGGAAAACGGTTGAATGCGAAGGCAAGTTTATTAGACAGACCGGGGGGCGAGGTCAATATGGACACGTCTGGCTAAGGTTAGAGCCTAATGCACTTGGTAGTGGGTACCAGTTTATTAATGAGGTGGTTGGCGGGGCGATTCCAAAAGAATACATACCGGCAATAGATAAAGGCGTACAAGAACAAATGGAAAATGGCATAATAGCTGGTTTTCCGGTTGTGGATGTAAAAGTTAGTTTGTTCGATGGGTCATATCATGATGTCGATTCGAATGAAATGGCTTTCAAAATAGCAGGATCGATGTGCTTCAGGGAAGGGGCGGAAGCTGCAAGTCCTGTGTTGCTAGAACCCATTATGAAGGTCGAGGTGGTTACGCCAGAAGACTATATGGGTGAAGTGGTAGGCGATATAACTCGACGTAGGGGGGTAATCCATGGGATGGGTGATGTTCCTGCCGGTAAAACGATCGAGTGCGAAGTACCTCTGGCAGAAATGTTTGGCTATGCAACCGATCTAAGGTCGGCTACACAGGGAAGGGCAACATACAGTATGCAGTTTGATAAATATAACGAAGCACCTGCAAATATTGCGGAAGCTATTATTAGAAAAGTTTCTTGATTCTTTTATAAATATTAGGTAATGACTCATGGCAAAAGAGAAATTTGAAAGAAAAAAACCGCACGTAAACGTAGGCACAATTGGTCACGTTGATCACGGCAAGACCACATTAACAGCGGCATTGACCAAAGTGATGGCGGAATTGCAAGGCGGCGAAGTCAAAGCCTTCGATCAAATCGACAATGCGCCGGAAGAACGTGCCCGCGGTATCACGATTTCGACATCGCACGTTGAATACGAATCGGCGAACCGCCACTATGCTCATGTAGACTGCCCAGGACACGCCGACTACGTAAAAAACATGATTACCGGTGCCGCGCAAATGGACGGAGCGATACTGGTGTGTTCAGCGGCAGACGGCCCAATGCCGCAAACCCGCGAACATATTCTGTTGTCAAGACAGGTCGGCGTACCCTACATCGTGGTCTTTTTGAATAAAGCCGACATGGTTGACGATGCGGAATTGATCGAATTGGTCGAGATGGAAATTCGCGAATTGTTGAATCAATATGAATTTCCGGGTGACGATACCCCGATCATCGTCGGTTCGGCCTTAAAAGCGCTGGAAGGCGAACAAAGCGAAATCGGTGTGCAATCGGTAGTCAGATTGGTCGAAGCTCTCGATACCTACATTCCACAGCCGGAACGCGCGATTGACGGCAAATTCCTAATGCCGATCGAAGATGTATTCTCCATCTCGGGTCGCGGCACCGTGGTGACCGGCCGTGTAGAACGCGGTATCGTCAAAGTGGGCGAAGAGGTTGAAATAGTGGGTCTCAAGCCTACCGTAAAAACAACCTGTACCGGTGTTGAGATGTTCCGTAAATTGCTGGATCAAGGTCAGGCAGGCGATAACGTAGGCGTATTGTTGCGCGGCACAAAAAGAGACGATGTCGAGCGCGGTCAAGTATTGGCGCATGTCAATTCGATCAAGCCGCATGCGCACTTTAAAGCAGAGATTTATGTCCTCTCCAAAGAAGAAGGTGGACGTCATACCCCGTTTTTTAACGGCTATCGCCCGCAGTTCTATTTCAGAACCACGGATGTGACTGGAGCGGTCGATCTGCCGGAAGGTGTAGAGATGGTGATGCCTGGCGATAATATCGCTGTTACCGTAAAACTGATCTCGCCGATAGCGATGGAAGACGGTTTGCGTTTTGCTATTCGCGAAGGTGGCCGCACAGTGGGTGCGGGCGTTGTTGCTTCAATCATTGAGTAAGCTAAATGGCAAATCAAACTATCCGTATACAATTAAAAGCATTCGATCATAAACTGATTGATCAGTCCGCTGGCGAGATTGTAGAAACGGCAAAGAGAACGGGTGCCCAAGTTAAGGGGCCAATTCCTTTACCAACCAGAAAAGAACGTTTTACGATATTGATTTCGCCGCATGCCAATAAGGATGCGCGGGATCAATATGAATTGAGAACTTATAAAAGGTTGCTTGATATTGTTGAGCCGACCGATAAAACCGTTGACGCATTGATGAAATTAGATCTGGCGGCTGGGGTTGATGTTCAAATTAAGCTTAAATAAAGCGAGTTATATTTTAGAGGGATTGGCAGATGTCAATAGGTCTTGTAGGTCGTAAATGTGGTATGACCAGAATTTTTTGTGAAGATGGCGCATCTGTGCCGGTAACGGTTTTGCATATTGATTCGAATCGGGTTATTCAAGTAAAAAGTCTTGAGAACGATGGATATCGTGCAATTCAAGTGGCAGCTGGTGATTTAAAGTCTTCAAAAGTCAATAAAGCATTGGCAGGGCATTACGCTGCCGCTAATGTAACAGCAGGTATTGGCTTGTGGGAATTCAGGTTAAAAGACAGCGAAGGCGTTGAACTTTCTGCCGGTTCTGAACTTAGTGTCAATGTTTTTGAAGCCGGACAAGTTGTCGATGTATCGGGAACAAGCATTGGTAAGGGTTTTGCGGGCACGGTTAAAAGATATAATTTTAGAACTCAGGATGCGACTCATGGTAACTCGCGTTCACATAGGGTTCCGGGCTCCAACGGTATGAACCAGACTCCAGGCCGGGTTTTTAAAGGCAAGAAGATGTGCGGTCAAATGGGAGCGGTTAAAACAACAGTACAAAATCTTACGATTCATTCAATAGATGTTGAAAGAAATCTGATTTTAGTAAAAGGTGCTGTGCCGGGTGCAAAAGGCGGAGATGTAATCATTACTCCCGCAGTAAAAAAGTTAAATAAAGGTTAATTTATGAGTTTGCAAGTACCTGCAATCGGTAAACAAGATTCTGCGCAATCATTAGAAGTTTCTGAGCTGGTTTTTGGTCAGGATTTCAATGAGACATTAGTCCACCAATTGGTGACGAAATATCTGTCGTCTGCCAGAGCTGGCACTAAAGCTCAAAAAACTCGTGCTGCGGTAAGCGGTGGTGGTGCAAAACCTTTTAGACAAAAAGGCACAGGGCGTGCACGTGCCGGCACAACTCGCAGTCCGATTTGGCGGACAGGTGGCGTTACATTTGCTGCACAGCCAAGATCGTTTGAACAGAAATTGAATAAAAAAATGTATAAAGTCGGTATCCGTTCAATATTATCCGAATTGTTAAGACAGGATCGAATTGCTATTTGTAATGATATTGTTCCAACAGCACCAAAAACAAAGGAATTTCTGGCTAAAATCAAAGGAATTGTTAATGGGAAATTATTGATTGTGACCGATGAGTTAAATGAAAATTTAATCCTTGCCGCTAGGAATCTACCATACATAGCCGTGCTTACGCCAACAAGTGTTGATCCGGTATCTTTGGTTTCAGCAGACAAGGTTATTGTAACAACAGCAGCTTTGAAACAAATTCAGGAGCGTTTGGGATGAGTATTCAAGAAATAAAATTAGCCACCGTTATACAGGCGCCGATTATTACTGAAAAAAGTTCTATCGTTGGGGACCAAAGCAACCAATATATTTTCAAAGTTACAAAGTCCGCGAATAAATTGCAAATTAAGAAATCTGTTGAATTGATGTTCAATGTCGAAGTAGCATCCGTACGGGTTCTTAATGTTAAAGGTAAGACAAAACGTTTCGGACGTTCTCTAGGTAAACGCTCAGACTGGAAGAAAGCATATGTAAAATTGCAATCTGGGCATAGTATTGAATTGGCAACAGCTTAATTTAAAAGATCAATAGGAGCGGTAGAAAAGCATGGCTATTCTAAAATCAAAACCGACATCTCCAGGTTCTCGGTTTGTAGTACGTGTACAAAATAATGATTTGCATAAGGGTAAGCCATTTGCACAGCTATTAGACAAAAAAACCAACACTGGTGGTCGGAACAATCAAGGTAGAATAACAACTCGGCATATCGGTGGTGGACATAAACAATTCTACCGCATTGTTGACTTTAAACGAGATAAAACAGACATACCTGCCATAATTGAAAGGATAGAGTACGACCCCAATAGAACAGCGAATATTGCACTTGTCCTATTTAAAGACGGCGAGCGTAAATACATCATAGCGCCAAAAGGGATTGAAATTGGGCAGGAAATATTAAGTTCGGAAACGACACCCGTAAAACCGGGTAACTGCATGCCATTGAGAAATATGCCTTTGGGTACTACTATCCACTGTGTTGAGCTAAAGCCAGGCAAAGGTGCTCAACTTGCAAGAAGTGCAGGTACATCGGTACAGTTGGTCGCAAAAGACGGAGCATATGTAACTATACGTTTGCGTTCAGGCGAAATGAGAAAAGTCATGTCTGATTGTAAAGGTGTTGTTGGCGAAGTTTCCAATTCTGAACATAATCTTATTTCAATAGGTAAAGCCGGCGCCAAAAGATGGCGTGGCATAAGACCAACTGTGAGAGGTGTTGCTATGAATCCGGTTGATCATCCTCATGGTGGTGGTGAGGGTAGAACATCTGGCGGACGTCATCCTGTTTCGCCATGGGGTACACCTACTAAAGGTTATAAAACTCGCAAAAATAAACGTACTGACAACATGATTGTTAGACGCCGTAAGCAAAAATAAGAGGTATCAAACGTGCCGCGTTCAATTAAAAAAGGTCCATTTATTGATCATCATCTGCTGAAAAAAATTGAAGAAGCAGTGAGAACAAATAATAGGAAACCAATTAAAACTTGGTCAAGACGTTCCATGATAAGCCCGGACATGCTGGGTTTGACCATAGCTGTGCACAATGGCAAACAACATGTTCCTGTTTTGATTTCAGAAAACATGGTCGGTCATAAGTTGGGAGAATTCTCGCCAACTAGAACCTATAAAGGCCATATTGTCGATAAAAAATCAAGATAAGGAGTCAATGTGGAAGTTTCAGCCAAACTAAGTAATGCGCCTTTATCTGCTCAAAAAGCAAGATTGGTCGGTGATCAAATTCGGGGTCTGCCTGTTGAGAAAGCCCTCAATCTGCTAACTTTCAGCTCAAAAAAAGCAGCTGGTATTATCAAAAAGGTGCTTGAGTCAGCAATTGCAAACGCCGAGAATAATAAAGACGCGGATGTTGATGAGTTACGAGTTTCAACAGTCTTTGTAAACGAAGGAACCGTGTTGAAAAGAGTAAGTGCCAGGGCTAAAGGCCGTGCGAATCATATACTCAAAAGAACTTGTCACATAACAGTTAAAGTAGCAGAAAACTAATAGAGGTAGAAAATGGGTCAAAAAGTTCATCCTACTGGCATACGCCTTGGGATTGTTAAAGATTGGACTTCCAGATGGTATGCAAATAGCCAGAATTACCCAATTCTTCTGTTACAGGATCTGAAAGTACGCGAATATATTAAAAAGAAACTTGCACACGCATCTGTGAGCCGGGTTCAGATTAATCGTCCGGCTAATAATGCTAATATAACTGTACACACAGCGAGACCAGGTATAGTAATTGGTAAAAAGGGTGAAGATATCGATGTTTTAAGGCAAGAAATTTCAGCGATGATGGGAGTTCCCGTCCAGTTGAATGTTGAAGAAATCAGAAAGCCTGAACTAGATGCTTATCTTGTTGCCGAAAGCATTGCGCAGCAGTTGGAAAAACGTATTATGTACCGTCGCGCAATGAAGCGAGCTGTAACAAACACGATGCGTCTCGGAGCGGAAGGCATCAAAATTACTGTTGCCGGTCGGTTAAATGGTGCTGAAATCGCAAGAACTGAATGGTATAGAGAAGGTCGTGTGCCGTTGCATACGCTTCGCGCCGATATTGATTATGGAACTGCTGAAGCTAAAACAACCTATGGAATCATAGGTATAAAAGTTTGGATATTCAAAGGTGAAGTATTCGATATGGATGCTCATACTAGTTCCTTAAATGCCGATTCTAAGAAATAGTTGAAGGGATAATAAAATGCTTCAGCCAAAAAGAACAAAATTTCGTAAACAACACACCGGCAAAAACAATGGCACTGCATTACGCGGTTCCTCGGTAAGCTTCGGTGAGTATGGATTAAAATCGATAAGTCGTGGTAGAATGACGGCCCGCCAAATTGAGGCGGCGCGACGTGCAATAAGCCGGCATGTAAAGCGGGGTGGAAAAATCTGGATAAGGGTTTTTCCGGATAAACCTATTACCAAAAAACCATTGGAAGTTCGTATGGGTAAAGGTAAGGGAAGCGTAGAGTATTGGGTGGCACAAATAAAACCCGGTACCATGCTGTTTGAAATTGAAGGTGTATCAGAAGAAATGGCTCGAGAAGCCTTCGAATTGGCTGCAGCGAAATTGCCTGTTAAAACAACCTTTTCTGCACGGACCATAATGTAATGAAAGCAACAGAATTACGTAAAAACAGCAACGAAGAATTGACCGCATCGCTTCTTGAATTATCGCGTGAGCAATTTAATTTAAGAATGCAAAAGGGAACTGGTCAGCTCGCCAAATCGAGTCAGGTTAAACAGGTGAGACGTGATATTGCTCGTATCAATACTGTGTTAAGTGAAAAGGCGAGAGTTTGAATATGAATGAAACAACAGAAAAAGTTCGTACAGTCACAGGGCGAGTCGTTAGTAATAAAATGGACAAAACTGCGTCAGTGTTGGTCGAAAGATTGGTGAAGCATCCAGTCTACGGAAAATATGTTAAACGTTCGACAAAGTTCTTGGTTCATGATGAAAACAATCAGTGTGAGGAGGGCGATGTAGTGACAATTGCGTCATGCCGTCCGATCTCCAAGAACAAAACATTTAAGTTGATAGAAGTTATTGAAACTTTTAATAAATAATTAATCGATAGACAAGTTGGGAATTTCAAAATGATTCAGATGCAAACTAGCCTTGACGTCGCCGACAATAGCGGTGCAAAAAAGGTCATGTGTATCAAAGTATTAGGTGGGTCACATCGGCGATATGCCGGTATTGGTGATATCATCAAAGTCAGTGTAAAAGATGCCATGCCGCGAACCAGGGTAAAAAAAGGTGATGTTTATAACGCCTTAGTCGTGAGAACCCGTAAGGGAGTTCGGAGATCGGATGGGTCGATTATACGTTTTGATGGCAATGCTGCTGTAATTTTGAATAACCAGTTACAACCAATTGGTACACGTATCTTCGGGCCGGTAACACGCGAACTGAGAGGAGATAAATTTATGAAAATTATATCTCTTGCGCCCGAAGTTTTGTAAGAAGAAGGTACCAATATGCAAAAAATTAAACAAGGTGATGAGATAATTGTTCTTGTCGGTAAAGATAAAGGCAAGCAGGGAAAAGTTTCTAAAATTTTAGAGAACAACAAGATATTGGTTGAAGGCGTCAACAAAGCCAAAAAACATCAAAAAGGCAATCCAAATTTAGGTGTGCCTGGCGGTATTGTTGAAAAAGATATGCCAATCGATATCTCTAACGTGGCTTTATATAATCCTAAGACTAAAAAAGCCGATCGGGTAGGATTTAGAATTGACGATGGTAAAAAGGTCAGATTTTTTAAATCAACTAATGACGTTGTTGGTCTGTAAGGTATAAGGTAATGGCTAGACTAGAATCAAAATACAAACAAGAAATTATTCCTGCATTGCTGGAACAATTTGGTTACAAAACAGTGATGCAAGTGCCTAAATTGACCAAAATCACCCTTAATATGGGGGTCGGTGGCGCTGTTGCTGATAAAAAAGTTTTACAATCCGCTGTTTCCGATATGGAAAAGATAGCCGGGCAGAAAGCAGTGGTTACACTGGCAAGAAAATCCATAGCGGGATTTAAAATAAGAGACGATATGCCGATTGGCTGTAAGGTTACTCTGCGCGGTGCAAAGATGTATGAATTCTTCGATAGATTGATAACAATTTCTATCCCTCGTATCCGCGACTTTCGGGGAATGAGTTCCAAAAGCTTTGATGGACGTGGAAATTATTCTTTGGGTATTAAAGAACAAATTATTTTCCCTGAAATTGATTACGATAAAATCGATGCTCTTCGTGGAATGGATATTTGTATAACGACAACAGCTAGAACAGATGAAGAAGGTTTGGCGTTGTTGAAACTGTTCAATTTTCCATTTAAAAACTAAGGGCAACTAAGATGGCTAAGAAATCAATGATTGCACGTGAAGCTAAACGTGAAAATCTTATTAAAAAATACGATGCAAAAAGAAAAGCCCTGAAAGAGATGGTCAGATCACCGAACACTTCTTTTGAGGATAAAGAAAATGCTCAAATTCAGTTGCAAAAACTACCAAGAGATTCGAGTCAGTCAAGATTGCGCAATCGTTGTAAATTGACTGGTCGTCCACATGGATACTACAGAAAATTCGGGCTAAGCCGTAATAAATTGAGAGAAGCTACCATGCGTGGTGATGTACCCGGTTTATCAAAAGCTAGCTGGTAACTCTGGTCAATTAAAGTTTTTGGAGAATTATTAATGAGCATGACAGATCCAATTGCAGATATGTTGACCAGAATAAGAAACGGTCAATCTGCGGGAAAGAAAAATGTAAAAATTCCTTCCTCTAAGCTGAAAACAGCTATAGCGAAGGTCTTAAAAGAAGAAGGTTACATATCAGACTATAAAGTTGAAGCCAATGGCAATCATTTAGAGATGACTGTTGAATTGAAATATTTCAACGGCGTACCAGTTATAGAAAATGTGAAACGCATCAGTAGACCGGGCTTAAGAATCTACAGATCAAAAGATGAACTGCCTAAAGTATTAGGCGGATTAGGCATCGCGATCGTTTCAACATCTAACGGTGTTATGACTGACCGTGCGGCTCGCGCCATCGGGCATGGCGGCGAAGTTATTTGCACCGTTTGTTAAGGTTATAAGGAGTCATCATGTCAAGAGTAGCAAATGCTCCAATAACAGTACCATCAGGGGTGGAAATCAGCCTGGATGGAAATTTAGTGCAAATCAAGGGAAAACTTGGGCAGTTATCATTCGGAATACGTGATACTTTAGAGCTTGATATACAATCAGATTCAATAAAAATAAAATGGGATGCCAATAGCAAAGGTGCTAAGGCTTTAGCTGGAACTGCCAGGGCCTCGATCAATAATATGGTCAAAGGCGTTTCAGAAGGATTCGTCAAAAAAATGCTATTGGTAGGCGTTGGATATAGAGCGCAAGTAAAGGAAAATTTACTTACCCTGGCGTTAGGTTATTCCAATCCGGTTAAATATTTGATTCCTGAAGGTGTGACTGTTGAAGTTCCGACACAAACCGAACTTTTGGTCAAAGGAAGCGATAAGCAAAAGGTCGGTCAAGTAGCTTCGGAGATTCGATCTTTACGTCCACCCGAACCTTATAAGGGAAAAGGCGTAAGAATTGCTGATGAATATGTCGCCAGAAAAGAAGCCAAGAAAAAATAGGTAATACGATGGATAAGAAGTCTTCAAGATTAAAAAGAGCATTGAAATTACGTTGTAAGATTAAAAAGTTTGATGTTAACAGACTGACAATACATCGTACATCACAACATATTTATGCTCAGGTATTAAGTACTGATGGTAAATCCACTCTTGCGTCAGCATCGACTGTGCAAGAGGGCATTAGAACTACGGTAAAAAATACAAGTAACATTAATGCGGCTGTTGAAGTTGGCAAAGCAATCGCTGAAAAAGCGCTTGCTGCCGGGGTGACCGAGGTTGCTTTCGATCGCTCGGGTTTTAAATATCATGGTCGCGTGAAAGCATTAGCTGATGCTGCACGTGAAGCCGGATTGAAGTTTTAGGGGAATAGAATGGCAACAGCACCAGCTCAAGGTAGTACAGACGGTTTGCAGGAAAAGTTGGTTTCCGTAAGGCGCGTCGCAAAAGTTGTTAAAGGTGGTAGAGTTTTCGGATTTGCCGCTTTAACTGTGGTAGGTGACGGCGACGGTAAGGTCGGTTATGGAGTTTCCAAAGCTCGCGAAGTTCCGGTGGCGATTCAAAAGTCGCTTGAACAAGCTAGAAAAAACATGCGGAAAGTCGCTCTTAAGGGTGGGACCTTGCAATACTCCGTTATGTCCAATACCGGCGCAGCTAAAGTCTATATGCAACCTGCCTCAGAAGGTACGGGTATTATTGCAGGTGGTGCGATGCGCGCTGTTTTCGAAGTTGTTGGTGTGCACAATGTATTAGCAAAATGTATTGGAACCAGTAATCCGATCAATGTTGTCAGAGCGACAATTAATGGGCTTACTTCAATGCATGATGCAAAACAGATTGCGGCCAAACGTGGTTTGACCGTTGAGCAAATAACAGGATAACAGAGATGTTGGGCAAAAGAATCAGTGTAATGATGACCAAGAGCAAACATGGTCGGTTGAAAAGTCATCAGGAATGCTTGAAAGGTTTGGGTTTAAGCAGAATACGTCAGGTAGTAGATGTAGCTGACACCCCTGAAAATCGTGGGATGATTAATAAAATCGCCTATATGCTAAAAGTTGAGGAAGTCTAATGTTTTTAAATACTATCCAGGCAGCATATGGTGCTAGAAAAAAAGCAAAACGCGTTGGTAGAGGCATAGGTTCAACCGATGGTAAAACATGCGGAAGAGGCCATAAAGGTCAGAAAGCACGAAGCGGTGGATACCATAAAGTAGGTTTTGAAGGCGGACAGATGCCGTTGCAACGTAGACTGCCGAAAGTCGGTTTTACATCTAGAACAAAGAAATTTACTGCTGAAATCAGATTAAGTGAACTGAACTCGATTGATCTAGCTGTCATCGATTTACAAGTGTTGATCGATAATAATGTAGTGCCAATTTTTTCTAAGAAAGTTAAGCTGGTAAATACAGGGTCAATTTCTAAATCAATCACATTAAAAGGAATCAATGTAACTGAGGGCGCCAGGCAGGCGATAGAAGCTGCTGGCGGCAAAGTAGAGGCCTAAGTGACAACTAAAGGGTATGATGTTCCAGCTGGAAAATTTCGTTTTGGCGAGCTAAAATCCAGATTGCTATTTGTTTTGGGTGCCTTTGTTGTATATAGAATAGGCGCTCATATTCCCGTTCCGGGCATAGATCCAAAAGCTTTGGCTGCAATGTTTCAACAGCAATCCGGGTCGATTCTGGACATGTTTAACATGTTCTCCGGTGGGGCATTGATGAGGCTGAGTCTATTTGCGCTCGGTATTATGCCTTATATTTCTGCATCTATTATCATGCAGTTGATGACTATAGTCATTCCAGCCATGGAGCAGATAAAGAAGGAAGGTGAGTCGGGCCGAAGAAAAATATCGCAATTTACACGCTATGGTACCGTTGTACTGGCAATGTTTCAGTCAATAGGGATATCTATAGCGTTAGAAAATCAGACGGCAGGCGGTATGGCTGTTGTAATACAACCGGGAATAGGTTTTGTGCTCGTCACGACTATCACCTTAGTGACCGGTACAATATTCCTAATGTGGCTTGGAGAACAGGTTACGGAACGCGGTATTGGAAATGGCATATCATTAATTATTTTTGCTGGCATAGTTTCGGGTTTGCCGCATGCAATAGGCGGTACTCTTGAATTAGCACGTACCGGCGAGATGAATAGTGCGTTTATTGTGGTTTTATTTGCTATTTCAATAATCGTAACCGGCATCGTGGTATTCGTTGAAAGAGGTCAAAGACGCATAACCATAAATTACCCAAAAAGACAGCAGGGTAACAAGGTTTATGCAGGGCAGACTTCATTTTTGCCTTTGAAGCTTAATATGGCCGGAGTTATTCCACCCATTTTTGCCTCAAGCATCATTTTATTTCCGGCTACAATTGCCGGCTGGTTTGGGAATATTGAGGGCTTCGGCTGGCTTCATGATATATCAACGTCTTGTCTCCGGGACAGCCTGTTTATGTGATGTGCTATGCGCTGGCTATCATATTTTTCTGTTTTTTCTATACAGCTTTAGTTTTTAACTCTAAAGAAACAGCAGAGAATTTGAAAAAATCGGGCGCTTTTTTACCGGGTATCAGACCAGGGATTCAGACAACGCATTATATTGACAAGGTTATGACAAGACTGACCTTGGTAGGCGCTGTTTACATAACATTGATATGCTTATTGCCGGAATTTCTAATTGTTTATTGGAATGTTCCCTTTTCTTTTGGTGGCACTTCATTGTTGATCATAGTGGTTGTCGTTATGGATTTTATATCGCAAATGCAAACACACTTGATGTCCCAGCAATATGAAGGTTTAATGAAAAAAGCCAACCTTAAAAAATAATTGTATAAATTAGTGGAGTAAGTCATGAAAGTTAGAGCCTCAATCAAAGCGATTTGTAAAAGTTGCAAGATAATTAAAAGAAATGGTGTTGTGAGAGTTATCTGCAAAGACGGCAGGCATAAGCAGCGTCAAGGATAGTTTTTTGCAATAAATTCACAGGCCTGTTATAATGGCCTGCTTAACTTTATATTTATAGTACCGATCTGGGAGTATCTGAATGGCGCGTATTGCCGGTATTAACGTAGCTGATCATAAACATGCGGGAATTGCGTTAACTGCGATTTATGGAATTGGCAGACAGACTGCAAAAGACATTTGTAGTGAAGTAGGTGTTGAGCCAACTGTAAAAATTCGTGAACTTTCGGAAGATCAAATAGAGTCTATCCGTAAAGTGATATCTTCCATGACGGTAGAAGGAGACCTTAGAAGAGAGGTCTCTATGAATATCAAAAGGTTAATGGATCTCGGCTGTTATAGAGGCATCAGGCATCGCAGAGGCTTGCCGCTTAGAGGTCAAAGAACGCGAACAAATGCGCGGACTAGAAAAGGTCCACGAAAACCTGTTACTAAATAAGATTTAAGAAATAAGGTAAGTTGATGGCAACTCAAAATCGAGTAAAAAAACGGATTAAAAAGGAAGTATCCGACGGTATAGTGCATGTACATGCATCCTTTAATAACACTATCGTGACTATCACAGATAGGAAAGGAAATGCCTTGTCATGGGCTACTTCCGGTGGTTCTGGTTTTCGCGGTTCAAGAAAAAGTACGCCATTCGCTGCTCAGGTTGCCGCAGAAAAAGCGGGTGCAATTGCACAAGAATACGGAATGAAAAATCTTGATGTCATGATAAAAGGTCCCGGTCCTGGACGCGAATCAGCGGTCAGATCTTTGAATAGCCTGGGTTTTAAAATAACAAACATTGTGGATGTCACACCGATACCGCACAATGGATGCCGTCCACCAAAAAAACGTCGCGTTTAGGATATTGGAGTAATTAAATGGCAAGATATCTTGGGCCTGCCTGCAAGTTAAGTAGAAGAGAAGGCACTGATTTATTTCTCAAAAGCAGAGGCAAGTCTCTGGAAGGCAAATGTAAACTGGATCAAAGACCCGGTCAACATGGTGCGAAACGGACAAGAAGTTCCGATTATGCAATTCAGCTGCGTGCAAAACAAAGATTACGCCGTATCTATGGGGTTCTTGAGAAGCAGTTCAGAAATTATTACAAAGCCGCAGATTTGCAGAAAGGTGCAACGGGCCAAAATTTGTTGAATTTATTGGAATCGCGCTTGGATAATGTTGTTTATCGCATGGGTTATGCATCAACGCGTGCCGAAGCGAGGCAATTGGTTTCACATAAGGCTATTCTTGTTAATGAACAAGCCATTAACATTCCATCTTATCAGCTAGCTGCTGGTGATCAGATAAAAATAAGAGAAAAAGCCAAGAAGCAACAAAGAATAAAAGATTCATTAACCGTTACAGAACAATACGGTTTTCCTGTTTGGGTTAAAGTTAACCCTAAAGAGATGAGTGGTATATTTAAAGCTGTTCCTGATCGCGCTGACTTAGGGTCTGACATCAATGAACAGCTAGTTGTTGAGCTTTATTCCAAGTAATCAATCCGGGATTTAAACTATGCAGAGTTCTATTGTTGGTCTTTTGAAGCCACGATTAGTCGAGGTTATCAGCGAAACGGCCAACCATTCCAGAATTGTGATTGAACCTTTAGAGCGAGGTTTTGGGCATTCGTTAGGGAATGCATTGCGTAGAGTAATGCTTTCCTCCATTCCGGGATGTGCTGTCACCGAAATTGCTATTGAAGGCGTACTGCACGAATTTACAACCATTGAAGGTGTGCAGGAAGATGTTATTGATATCATTTTAAATCTTAAGAAACTGGCAGTATTACTGCATTCCAAAGATGAAGTGACATTAACATTATCCAAAACCGGAGTGGGTACTGTAACTGCCGGCGATATCGATTTGCCTCATAACGTTGAGATAGTAAATCCCGAACTGATCATTGCAAATATCACTCAGGATTGTACATTTAACATTAAAATCAAGATTGAACGTGGTAGAGGATATGTGCCAGCGAGTGTTCGAAAAGAACAGTACGATGATGCGCCGGTCGGTGTCCTGATGGTTGATGCGGCATATAGTCCTATAGTAAAAGTAGCCTATCATGTCGAAAGCACGCGTGTTGAACAACGGACTAACCTTGATAAATTAATTATCGAACTTGAGACAAATGGAACTGTAGATCCTGAGGAAGCGATTAAACTGGCGGCCTCAATTCTACATGATCAACTTTCGGTTTTTGTTGATTTTGAGAAGGTCAATGAGCAAGTCCTAGAAGAAGAAGTCATCGAAGAACAACCTTTCGATCCTGTCTTATTAAGACCTGTTGATGATTTAGAGTTAACCGTTCGCTCGGCAAATTGTCTGAAAGCTGAAAATATATTCTATATTGGCGATCTTATTCAGCGCACAGAAGTCGAATTATTACGTACACCTAACCTTGGGAAAAAGTCACTGACTGAAATTAAGGATATACTGGCCTTAAAAGGTTTGTCATTAGGCATGAGATTGGAAAACTGGCCCCCAGAGAATTTGGCGGATCAGACCCAAGTTGGAATTTGAAATTAAGGCACTTTAGAAATGAGACACCGTAAATCTGGAAGACAGTTAAACAAGAATAGCAGTCATAGAAAAGCCTTATTTAGTAATATGGCATGCTCTTTATTCAAACATGAGCTAATTAAAACCACTTTGCCTAAAGCCAAAGAACTGCGTATGTTGGCCGAACCGCTTATTACTTTATCTAAAGTTGATTCTGTCGCAAAACGCCGTCAAGCCTTTTCTAAGTTACGAGATAGAGATGTCGTAACTAAATTGTTTAACGAGTTAGGTCCACGTTATCAAGCAAGAAACGGCGGCTATTTAAGAATTATTAAATGTGGCTTTAGAACTGGTGACGATGCGCCTATGGCATATGTAGAGCTTGTTGATAGACAAGATATAGCACCTGTTGCCGAATAATACAAAAGATTAAATATCACATATCAGGAACCTGAAATCAGCAAATCTGAGCTCAGGTTCTTGTCATATATGTATTCTCTCTATCGAATTAGAGATTTCTTAGAAATTCAAGCTTTTCTTTTATTTTCGCCTCCAGCCCACGATCTACAGGTTGGTAGTAGCGTTTAGGTTTCATTTTTTCCGGAAAATAATTTTCACCGGCAGCAAATGCATTTTGCTCGTCATGTGCATAACGATAATCTTTCCCATAACCCAGATCGCGCATCAATCCAGTCGGGGCATTGCGTAAGTGCAGAGGAACTTCCAGCGAACCGCTATTTCGAGCATCAGACATGGCGGCTTTGAATGCAACGTAAACTGCATTACTTTTCGGAGCACAAGCCATATAAACTATAGCCTGAGCAAGAGCGAGTTCACCTTCCGGGCTTCCCAGTCTTTCATAAGCATGCGTGGCATCCAAAGCAATCTGGAGTCCGCGCGGGTCGGCATTGCCAATATCTTCTGAGGCCATACGGATAAAGCGGCGTGCAATATATAATGGGTCGCATCCGCCATTTAACATCCGGCAGTACCAGTACAAGGCTGCATCCGGGTCGGTGCCGCGAACGGATTTGTGTAATGCCGAAATCTGGTCATAGAATATGTCTCCCTGTTTATCGAATCGGTTGGCATGACCTTGTAATACTTCGTCTATGGTTTGATAGCTAATAAATTCTCGTCCATCTTTTGTTTCTGCCAAGTCAGCCGCAACTTGTAGGATATTGAGGCAGCGTCTGGCATCGCCGTCTGCTGCTTTACTGATTAGTTCAATAACATTTTCATCTATTACCAACTTACGATTTCCCAAACCACACTCTTTATTTTGGATAGCGTTGGCAATTAAAACCTTTAAATCCTCGGTTTCCAGGCTGCGTAACACATAAATTCGTAGCCGTGACAACAAGGCATTATTTAATTCGAATGAAGGATTTTCGGTTGTTGCCCCAAATAGGATAATCGAGCCGTTTTCAATTGGTGCTAATAGGGAGTCTTGCTGGCTTTTCGAGAATCTATGGATCTCATCGATAAA
Organism: uncultured Pseudomonadota bacterium; assembly: GCA_963765965.1. Taxonomy (GTDB): domain Bacteria; phylum Pseudomonadota; class Gammaproteobacteria; order Methylococcales; family Methylomonadaceae; genus Methylomonas. The sequence goes on along the minus strand of CAVXZR010000115.1, from coordinate 29,508 downwards.
CACAACAGTTTGTAAGTTCTGTTCTTCTTTAATTTGTACGGCTTCGCTGACTGCAGCCCTTATTTCTTTAACGCCAGCCATCACGGCAGACAGTTCGATAAAGTGGCTATCAGTGGTGTTGGCAATGATTTTAGCCAAGGTAGTTTTACCGACGCCGGGCGGCCCCCAAAACACAAGCGAATGCAACACACCGTTGTCGATAGCCGATCTTAGCGATTTACCTTTGGCTAATAAGTGTTGTTGACCGATAACTTCATCGATTTTGCATGGTCGCATTCTGGCTGCTAACGGTGCATGTGCGTTGTTTTTTAAGTCAGTATTTGAGTTTATGTGCATACAAATTAGCGATGTTTGGTTTTTGGTTGCACCGGAGAAATTAAATGATTGATCCAATGGGCGAAATTAATAGGCAATAACAGCTTTTTTCTTTAAAATTAGATAAATATTTTCCGATTCCGAGCCAATAAAAAATGGATTTAAAATTTTTAGATTTTGAACAACCAATTGCCGAACTGCAAGCCAAGATTGATGAACTGCGTAAAGTTGAGCTTGATAACAATTTCGATATATCCGAAACGCTTAAGTTGCTTGAGCAAAAGTGCGAGAGTTTGACAGAAAGCATTTTCAGCGACTTGAAGGATTGGCAGATATCGCAATTATCCAGACATCCCGGTCGTCCGTATACTTTAGATTATATCTCTTTGATCTTTACAGATTTCCACGAATTGCACGGTGATCGTGCTTATGCCGACGATCCGGCAATCGTTTGCGGTTTGGCCCGATTAGAGGGGCAGCCTGTCATGGTTATCGGACATCAGAAGGGACGAGACACCAAAGAAAAGATTTATCGTAATTTTGGTATGCCGCGTCCGGAGGGTATCGCAAAGCTTTGCGGGTCATGAAGTTAGCCGAGCGCTTTAAGCTGCCTATTATTTGTCTAATCGATACTCCTGGCGCTTATCCCGGTATCGGTGCGGAAGAACGCGGTCAGAGCGAAGCCATCGCTCGAAATTTATTTGAAATGTCTAAGCTGAAAACACCGATCATTTGCACCGTGATCGGAGAAGGCGGTTCTGGCGGGGCTTTGGCAATCGGTGTCGGTGATCGTTTGATAATGTTGGAATATAGCACTTACGCGGTGATTTCGCCGGAAGGTTGTGCATCAATTTTATGGAAGAGTGCCGATAAGGCGCAATTAGCCGCAGAAGCTATGGGTATTACTTCCGATAGAGTCCGCGAACAAGGTTTTCTTGATGAAGTGGTGCGCGAGCCGATTGGTGGTGGGCACCGTAATTTCCAAAAAGTTGCAATAAATCTACGCGAATGTCTGTTAAGGCATCTGGACGAGTTAAAATATGAGTCCCAAACTATAGAGCAAATGTTGGAGAAACGTTATCAGCGCATCATGCGTTTCGGTTCCTACATTGAAGAACCTACCAAATAATCGACTTAAAAAATAGGTAAAACAAAAAAGGCCGATTATTTTCGGCCTTTTTTGTATAAGAACCGATGACCGAACTTTCTTTTCAAGCCATATGCTCCGTTTTCCCGGTTCAGCGCCGAAAGTTGTATATTGCTTATAGCGGTGGTCTGGATTCGCATGTGCTTTTGCATTTATGTGCTTCCCAATCCGACATTAAAAATAAAATAACTGCCGTTTACATAAATCATGGTTTGCAAAAGGCAGCAGATAATTGGGGCCTGCATTGCCGGCAGCAATGCCTTAAATTGGCTGTTGACTTTGTGATGATCAATGTAGACGCTAAGCCAATAACCGGAGAAAGCCCGGAAGCAGCGGCTCGAAATGCCCGTTATTTAGCTTTTGAAAAATTGCTGGATGCCGGTGATGTACTTCTATTGGCACAGCACAGAGAAGATCAGATGGAAACGCTATTGTTGCAATTGTTTAGGGGCAGCGGCATCCAAGGTCTGGCTGGAATGCCGGTTTCCATGGGGTTTGGGAAAGGATTGCTGCTACGACCGATGTTAGATATTGCTAAAATCGATATCCAGCACTACGCCGGCTTACATGAACTGCATTGGGTTGAAGATCCCTCAAATCGTTGCGATGATTTTGATCGCAATTTTTTGCGAAATCATATAACACCACTTCTAAAGCAGCGCTGGCCCTCATTAGATAAAACCGTTGCGCGGACAGCCAAACATTGCGGAAATGCCGGGCAATTACTGGATGAGTGGGCCGAGCGATTTTTAGAAACCAGCATTGATCCGCAAGATGGCAGTTTATTGATCAATAAATGGTGGCAATTTAACGAAAATCAAAGGTATTGGCTGTTACGATGCTGGTTGCAGGGATTCGGACTAAAACCGCCTAGTCAGGCGATTTCGCAGGCCATCATAGTGAATGTCATCAACGCCAAAACTACAGCTAATTCGCATATACTAACCCAAGGTTATTACATCAGAAAATATCGGCACAAGTTGTTTTGTATTCATGGCGATTATTTTCGTAAGTCAGCGGAAAACAGATATTGGTGCGATAAAGAGGATAGCTTGCAAATGGAAAATGGGTTTATGCTAAGCCGCGTTGACTCCTCAGAAGGTATTAAAAAAGAACTATGGCATATGCATAAGATTTATGTCAAAAATCGTGCTGGAGGCGAAAAAATCAAATTGCCTGGTCGAGCAGGGCGTCACTGCTTAAAGAAGCTTTACCAGGAAGCGGGGATTCCGCCGTGGGAGCGAGATCTCAGGCCCTTGGTGTATCTAAATGACCGTCTGATAGCGGTTGCGGGTTTATGGGTTGATGAGTCGGTTTGGGAACAAGACAAGGGCAATTGCTATCGTATATTATGGCAGTCAGTTTGATCGGCAAATTTTATTTATAAGGGGGGGTAATGGTTCCGGAAGTATTTCATGTGGTGATAGTTGGCCTGACGATTCTTATACCCTTGTGTTTTATTTTCAAAAAAGCCGGATTTAATCCGTTCTGGGCCGCTCTGGTTTTTTTGCCAGGTTTTGGCTTGCTTATCATTTTTCTGCTGTTGGCATTGCTGCCTTGGCCAAATGCCAAAACCAACTCGGGGGATTAAAGGATGGAAATGCTTTTTTGGTTGCTACTGCCGGTGTTCGGCTTGTTTTGTTTATGGCTGGGTTTCCGGATCCTCAAAAGAGCTGGTTTTGATGGGTGGTGGACACTAGTGTTATTAGTGCCGGTAGTCAATATCATCATGATCTGGATTTTTGCCTTCAGTCCTTGGCCAAATCTTAGATCGAAAAGCGAACTCGATTTGTAATTATCTAAAGGATCAAATTTAGACCGATGCCAACGGTGTATGCGGATATTGCAGTAGCCAATATCCGCCAGTGTCCGCTTAAACTTTGCCAATCACCTTGCCGAAAAATCGTAACTGGCCGGGACAGAAGTGCATTTGGTTTTTTATTTAATTTTCAGCAATTCTTTGCCGTCGCTTGAGAAATGGCAGATGCCGGCTGCAAAGTAGCCGCATTCTTGCGATTGTTCGAGTATGGCGCCGTTTGTGGTCAGATGGACTTTTATCGAACAAATGCGGGCTTCGCCTTCGATGTGTTTTTTCATTACTAACTCGTTTTCGGCAACGCTTTTAGCATCGCCGGAAACTTGAGCCGAGCAAGCATGGCGACCGGTCTCGGTACTATTCGGTTCGAAATCGATATCGCTAGTGACTGTAATATTATCGCCAAGTTTAGTGATTTTTAAATGCTGGACATGGTTGCCATCGCGCAGGATAAAGTGATCGGTTGCTGCGAATGCACTGCCGGACACCAGCATTGCCATTACCAAAAGCAATTTTATTTTCATGTGTTATTCCTCTATTTAGTTATTGTTAAAGTCACAAAGTTTCGCAAATACCCGATCGTCCTTATGGAGAGGGCCGGTAAACGACGTCCAAGCGAATTGTATTTTTTCATTAACCCGAGCGTAAATATGTATTTTCATGGACGTTGAGCGTCGTATGGCAAGGCTAATCATCGCAGGGACAAGTTTTAAGCCGTTCGGGGTTAGGCATCATCTCTGCCATGAGATAATTGTACCTTACTGCCGAGGTTTACCCAAAGCCTACAGATATCAATGGGGATAAAATATTTATACGAAATGAAGGCCATATCCGGCAATGAATTAGCGGAAATAATCTTTCATCTGCCTGATCCGGCTAAATACTTCGGTAGCAGATATCTCCGCGCTCATACCAAGTGAATGGCGGATAGAGGTGCTGTTTTCTCTAAAAAACGGATTGGTGGCTAATTCCAGGCCGATGGTCGAAGGTATCGTTCAACAGATTTTGCAGTCGTAAGCGGTCAACCTCTTGCATTCGCATCTTAAGTTGAATATTGTCGGCTTCCAGTGTCAAGGCAAATCGGCCATTGGCCTGAGTATATTCGTGAGCGCAATAAACCCTGGCCGATGCCGGTAAGCTTTTCAGTTTTTGCAGCGATTGCCACATTTGCTCTGCACTTCCTTCAAAAAGGCGACCACAACCCATGGAAAACAAGGTATCGCCACAGAACAGCGCCTCACTGTTCCGGCAGTAATAAACCAAATGTCCGGATGTGTGGCCAGGGGTGCTAATGATCTCAAAGGACTGATTGCCAAGCTGGATTTGATCGCCGTCGTTAACTTCAATATCAATGCCGGGAATGCGATGCCGGTCAACAGAGGCAGCAATCACCCGGCAGCCTGTTTGTTGTTTTAGTTGACGATTGCCGCCGACATGATCGTCATGGTGGTGGGTATTGAAAATATAGTTTAATTGCCAACCTTTTCCTTTGAGAAACGCGATAACCGGTTCGGATTGTGCAGGATCGACCGCAGCCGTTTCTCCAGAATCGGCATCATGTAATAGATAAATGTAGTTATCGCTCAGAACCGGGATCTGGACAATCTCAAGCATGGTGAGGTATTAATGTCAGAAAAGAAAATTAAGTTTAATTCATTGCTTAAATAAAGGATACGAAAGACAGAACTATTCATTGTATTTCGCGTGTGTTCGGCTTTTTCCGCATTGCAGGTTTGCGATGATACTATAAGCAGCTATGATTAACTAAATAATGAACCAGACAACTTTTTTCATGCCAAACAGCAAAATCACACAGCTAGCCGAACACGATCATGATTTGTGCATCCACAAAGCAATAACCCTTGCCGAACAGCTTTGCCAGACGCGGGGTGTACAGTTAACGCCTATTCGCCACAAGGTACTGGAACTGGTGTTGAACAGTCATAAAGCTGTAAAAGCCTACGATTTACTCGATCAGATCCGGCCGGTTAACGATGCCGCAAAACCAGCCACGGTCTATCGGGCATTGGATTTCTTACTGGAACAAGGGCTGATTCATCGTGTAGAAAGTCTGAATGCTTTTGTCGGTTGTCATTTGTCGGGTTCACAGCATGATTTATTACTGTTGATTTGTTCCCGGTGCCACAATGTTGAAGAGCGTCCTGCTACTTCGGTTATTCAGGCTCTTGGCGAAGAACTTCAAGTTGCCGGTTTTAACCCGCAGCTGAAAACCATTGAAATCCAAGGGCTATGCAAAAATTGTCAACTTATTTGAAGGTTTGCTGAACTAAATAAGCTAACGTTGACTTGCGTCAATAATTCGTTAGGCCTGTTTGCTAAATTAAGCCCATGTCGATTGCTTCCTACAGTTGGCATGATCCTCTTGAAAGCAAGATGCTTGGGCGGTCGAGATATCCATCTCTACCGCCTTTTTTTTGACTTGTCCAGGACTCCCTTGCAGCACCGTAAATCCATTCAGTTAGACTTGGTTTCCCAATTGACAAGATCGCGACTACCCCAAATCTTCGCAAATTTAGAGCGTAGACAGGCATGGCGGCAAAAGTTTATTGCAGACGCATTAACACTGTTAGCGGCGGTTGTTTAAACGCATTCTTAACGCTCAAGTAACCGGCAATACTGATAGCAGCGGCGCCTATACCCGGCAATACCGCCCAGAGATATATACTCGGCTTGTAATCAATATGCAGAACCTGACTATACAAGGCATACAATAAACCCTCGGAACTCATTGCAGCCAATACCCCAGCCAAACCTCCCAACATCACAAACTCGATGATATGGCTCATTCTTAAAAAACCGACGCGGGCGCCCAATGTTCGCATGAGTGCACTCTCGTAGATACGCTGATCCATACTGGCGTACACGGCTGCAAATAACACGGTAAAGCCAGCCAAAAAGGCAAAATACAGCAACAGATTAATGGCTTGAGTCAATTGAGCAAGAACGGTCTTAAACTGTTGCAAAATCAGATCCGCTTCCAGAATCGTTGTAGCCGGAAATTTTTTTATCAGACCGTTTAACAAACTTTTCTGGTTTTGCTGCAAATAAAAACTGGTCATAAAAGTGCTGGGAAATGAGTCTAAAGAACCAGGCGAAAAAATCATGTAAAAATTTGGCCGCATGGTATCCCATTGCACAGTACGTAAATTGGCGACAATAGCTGTGAATTGTTCGCTGCCGACACTAAAGGTCAATTGATCGCCGGGCCGTATCTTCAAATTCTCCGCCAGTTTCTGTTCCACCGATACCATGCCGGGTTTATCGGCTAGCCAATCATTTCCTGCGGTGATTTTATTGTCTTCCGGTAAGCTCTCTGTCCAGGTTAGGCTGAGTTCGCGTTGTGTTGCGGCCTCGCCCTGGCTATCCTTACTCACCCGCTGTTGTACCGGTTCGCTATTGATAGCCACTAAGCGGCCTCTGACGACCGGATAAAAGCGGCTGCCGGCAATATCTGCCTGTTTCAAATACTCCTGAAAGGCCTGTTGCTGCTCTGGAAATATATTTAGCGCAAAATGATTGGGTGCCTGCTCGGGCAATTGCTTTTGCCAGTTGTCCAGCAAATCGTTGCGGATCACGAAGCTAAGCGCCATGGCGGTTAATGTAATACTGAAAGCCAAAATCTGGCTAACGCTAGCCCGGCTGTTTCTTAACAGGCCTTGCAAGCCGAAACGCCATCTTAGATTCATACGTCTCATTTGTTTGCGAGCCGAAGTCAACAGTGCGTAGACCAATAAGCCAAGTACGGTCAAGGTTAAGAACATCCCACCGAGAATAGTGGCGGTCATTTTCAGATCGGCGGTATAACGCCAGATCAACACGCCGACAATGGCTAAGGCCATGCCGTAAATCAGCCAGCCGCTGTTTGGCAAGGGTTCTAGGTCGCGGCGCAGCACGCGTAGCGGCGAAACCCGTTGCAGGCGAAGTAACGGCGGCAGCGCAAATCCCAATAAAATTACCATGCCGGTGATAATGCCGAAAAAAAACGCTAACCAGCTTGGGCTAGCCAGTTGTTGCGGCAGCAATGTACTCAAAATATAAAACAGGCCGAACTGTGCCAGCCAGCCCAGCAAACAGCCTACGATGCTGGTTAGCAGGCCCAGCAACAAGAATTGGTAACCGAACAGCCAGATGATGTCCGCTTGCTTGCATCCCATGCAGCGCAACAAGGCGGTGGTATTAAAGTGACGTTCAGTATAGCGCCGCGTGGTCATAGCAATTGCCACTCCTGCAATCATAACGACCACGATGCTGGACAAACCCAGATATTGCTCTGCACGGCTTAAAGCCGAACCTAACTCCGGGCGATCATCATGAATGTCCATGATACGCTGCGAAGCTGTTAATTGAGGTTTCACCCAGTCCTTGAAAGTAGATAATGCCGTTTCGTTTCCAATAAATTGATAGGCATATTGCGCACGGCTACCGGGTTGGAGCACCCCGGTAGCCTGCAAGTCGGCCTGATTGATCATGACTCGCGGCGAAAAATTGTAAAAATTGCCGCGCTTGTCGGGTTCGTAACTTAGTATGCGGCTAATATTTAAGGGTTTTTCACCGATACTCAGTTTGTCGCCCAATTTGAGGTGTAATGCCGATAATATTCGGTTCTCCACCCAGGCCTTGCCCGGCTCAGGCCCCTGCCGGCTGACGGATTCGTTAAGAAAATCGGCATCACTGGTTTTCAGATAACCGCGTAGCGGATAATTTTCACTCACCGCTTTAATCGAAGCCAGCAACATTTCCCGGTTTTCCAATAGTACACTGGTAAATTCGGTAGTTCGCGACTGAGTCAAACCCAGCTCGACGGCTTTATCCAGCCTTGCCTGGATAAACGGCATGGGGCCGGTAATGGCGAGGTCGGCAGCCAGAAATTCAGCGGCCTGATTGCTCATGGTACGATGCAAACGGTCGGCGAATAATGTAATCGCCGTTGAACTGCCGACGGCAATTAAAAGGGCTAGGGCCAATAAACTCAACTCGCCGGAACGGCCATCCCGCCATAATAGTTTCAAGGCTAAATTAAAACGTTTCATATCAGCTTCCCGCAATCAAGCCGGATAGTGCTCAGGCAACGTGCCGCCAAGGAAGGGTCGTGGGTAACTAGAACTAAAGTTGTGCGCAGTTCCTGGTTGAGCTCGAAAAGCAAATCGATAATATGAGCACCGGTTTTGCTATCCAGATTGCCGGTAGGCTCATCGGCAAACAGAATGGCAGGCTGGGTAACGAAAGCCCGTGCCAAAGCCACCCGCTGTTGTTCGCCGCCGGACAGTTGTTTAGGATTATGATGTAAACGATGCGATAAGCCAACCCTGTCCAAAAAGGCGAGTGCAACTGTTTTAGCGTCCTTGTTCCCAATCAGTTCCAGCGGCAACATCACGTTTTCCAGAGCCGATAAACCGGACAGCAATTGAAACGATTGAAACACAAAACTAATCAACTCCTTACGAATTAAGGCCCGGCCATCTTCATCCAGACGGGTGATATCGCGGCCGTTAATTTCAACGGAGCCGCTGCTGGGCGTATCCAAGCCGGCCAGCAAACTCAACAAGGTTGATTTGCCTGAACCGGACTCGCCGACGATAGCAATGCTTTCGCCGGACTTGATGATTAAATCTACCGATGACAATATATGCAAAACACCTTCAGATGTTGAAACCGCTTTGCCTAGATTTTTGGTGACTATAATGGGGGGAGTATTTTTATCATTACGAGATTGCATCATGTATAAGGTTGTCCTTGCCGTTTTTCTGAGTTTAATGCCTTTAATGGGGATGGCTAAATCGATCGTCGTGCTGGGAGATAGCATTAGTGCCGGTTATGGTATAGAAGTTCAGCAAGGCTGGGTTGCGTTGTTGCAAAAAAAACTCACCGAACAGCATTATGACTATGCTATCAGTAATGAAAGTATTGGTGGCGATACTTCGGCGGGCGGTTTAGCGCGTATAGACCAGGCCTTGAGGCTGCATAAGCCGAATCTGCTGCTGTTGGAACTCGGAGCCAATGACGGTCTGCGCGGTTTGCCGCCTGAAGAAATGAAAAACAATTTGACCGAAATAGTGACGCGAGCCAGAAAGTCAGGCGCCAAGGTGTTATTGCTGGCGATGAAGATACCGCCCAATTACGGTAAACGCTATATTGACATGTTTTATGACATCTATCCGCAACTGGCAACCGAATTAAAAATACCCTATGTACCGTTTATTCTGGAAGATGTGGCGTTGAATCCGGAAATGATGCAACGTGACGGTCTGCATCCCAATCAGTCGGCGCAGCCGATTATTGCCGAAAAAATATGGACTTATCTGCAGCCATTGTTGAAATAAGGGGCGCAGGATGGATAGAGGGTTAGTGACTTAGTATGAATCATTTGACATACGATAGATGGAGCGTCTGACTAAGATTTTCCTGGCAACATAATATTTGGTACCACCCAATTTGGTGGATTTGAAAGTCCAAAATAGCGGCTTAGGTTGTCGGTAACTCGCGTGTCATCCGTATTTCCTGATCAAGCACTACCTCTGGCTATATGAACGGACCACATCCCCTCTCCATTTAAACGCCAAATGAAGAATATAGCTGCTTGAATCAATCTCGCTCAACCAACGGTAAAACATTGGACAAGATAAGGTGTTAACCAATCTTGTCCGAAGTTGTATAAGCAAAATATCGGTTTTTTGCTTGGTAATTACCGCCCTATTTCTCCGCTAATATGGTTTTCTTGCTGGTTTAGCGTTCTTTGTTCCTGTCTAGTGATATGTCCGCCATTCTGCCTAGCCATTAGACGTTCTTCTTGTCGAACTTGACGGTCTTGCCTGTGCAATTGTGCCGCCTGGCGGCCATTAATTTCGCCTTCTCTTCTTTCCTGGTGGATTCGCCGGTTTTGATTATTGAGCCTGGCGTTGACTTCGGCGCGTCGCGGATGGTTTTGATTCCATCTGCCAGCCGCTGATGCAGTGGTTGGCGTGGCAATTACAGCGACCAAGCAGCATATTACAGCCGCGATGATGTTTTTTGAAGATTTTAGTTTCACAGTTGTTCCCCTTACTTTTTAATGGTGTGCATATTATAAAAAAGCAATGAATATGCCAAAACATGGTGTTCATTAACAATAAGTCTCAGAGGTGGTCGAGAAAGGAAAAACTTGTTAAATCCGGTTGTAGTGAACCTATAGTATTGGTTGATTTCAACTAACTTAACTGGCTTTTTTTGCTCGGATATAACCGATAAAGATTATCATTGTCAGATAAAAGATAGACTAAAATTGCTTTTTTAGCCCTACTTTGTGCAAGGCGGAATTTGCAGAGCGGCAAGATTTAATTTTGTCATCAACGACAAGGTTTTTTTGAGATATAGGCCTTAACAAAATCTCATAGTTTCCTTTTCCTTGTCGAATAAAATAGCAACCCTGCGCTTTATTAAGGTGATGTGCCCGATTTAGTGTTGCCACATCAGTCCGACCGGCTCCTAGACAACTCTAAGTCACTGAAAGAATGGCGTCCCGGAGACGATTTGAACGTCCGACCTGCCCCCCCTAGGAGTAAGCAGCGCAGTTGTTCTTTAAATCATCAACTTTTTGATTTAATTATATAAAACAATCAACTGATTCGGTTTTTGATCCTAGTTTATTCTATCAAAAACTCAGCATTTCCAGGCATGATTACACCAAAATTACACAGAGTAAATCTTTCCAACTCAAATTTACTATCAACAATTCATATACCAAATCTATATTAGGCAATTAGGGAGGTTTATTGAGTGATGCCGGGATAAAACCTTGATTTGAAAGAGCCAAAATCACCCCGCGTATCAAATAACTACTACTAAAACCTATCGTGTACTGTCTTGATCCATCCTTGATGGGTTGTAACATATTACGCTCGACCAATTTCTTAATTTGATAGGAGCGCTGAGCTGGAGACATCCCAGGCATAACTACTTCAAAATCAACTGCCTTAGCAATTCCTGCTTTCGCTGCGATATGCAGTATTTTTTCTTCCATACCCGTAATCAGCTCACGCGCCTTAGCATAAGCTAACGCAGGAGCCAGAATTTTGCTATTTAAATAATTAAAATCGGCTAACTGATCTACTTTGCTTAATTCGTCTAGAACGCCTCGCAGTACATATTCACACCAAGCCTCTAAACCTTGGGCAGTGCCTTTATCAGCTTCAGCCAGCATTGCATAGTAACGGTCTCGGTTGTTACAAAAAACGGCGGTTGGATTAAGAACCCTACCACCCGTTTTGACATTAAAGCCGTATTTAATTAAAAGCGTATAAGTCAGTAAACGCACTACTTGACCATTACCGTTGCCAAACGGATGTATCCAGCCGAATCGATGATGTGCCAAGGCAACTTTGATCAGGTCGTACTTACGCGGATGATCTGCATTGATAAATGATACCAACTCACGCATGTAATCCGGCACTCGAACAGCATCTGGAGGTAAATGCTCTGATTGAGCTATCCTAACCGGTGTTTGCCGATATGCTCCAGGCGTAGCATCTCCTTCACGTTCTAATTCTGTAACGGTAATACTATGCAATTCACGAATAAAAAACTCGGTAAGCTCATCGCCACTATGAAAATGATCTTCAATAAAAGCCATAGCTACTTCAATATTGGTCATTTCCCGGAATTGATCAGAAGGATTTTGCTGCTCTCCCTCCAACTTACTTTCTACATAATCGGCCAATGTCGTATGATTTCCCTCAATACGAGCAGACCCCAAGCTCTCCAGCATGTGGAAAATCGCTTTCAGTTGAAAAAATACCTGTGGAGGAGTTGTACCACCCAACTGCAAGCGCCGCAAATGCTCCAACTCCGTCAATACATCCACCAACGGGGAGTCAAATGCTGGATTGAGTAATGTCAATTCATGGTGATTAAATACAGGCATGGAGATGATTTTCTGTAAACACGTGGTTTTGACATCTTTAATTCTCCAACATAAATCATTTTTTATCAATGCATTAGATTTTTTCCCATATAAAAAAATCTCGAATCTTATGGAAAATTATCTTGAAAACCCACATGAAGTAAATTGAAATGCTTGCTGCTGATATGACGACTCAAGAAATGCAAAACTCAATTTTCAGCCGCAGCTTTAAATTGTTGGCGCCGATTGAAAATTGACGATTTAAAGAAGGTTGTACCGATCGAATTTTGACCAGGTAATTCACGTATCCTGCTGAGTTTTTTTGCAGGAGCAAAACGAGAGTGCATGAAATGTCAATGTTCGCAAAAGTAAGACGGTTGTTTCATCGAGATCACCTAACCATCAGTGAAATTCAACGTCGGACGAGTCTGTCCCGCAATACCATCAAAGCCTGGCTAAAAGAAACCAAAAGTGCCACACATAAGTATCCCAAACGACCCAAGGTTAATGGCAAACTGACGCCGTTTACTCCTAGCCTTATACTTGCTTTGGAAGCGGATGCACGACGCCCTAAGCGAGATCGACGAACTGCATTGATGCTGTTTGAAGCGATTAAGAAAGAAGGCTATACCGGCAGTTATTCGATTCTGACGGATTATGTCCGCGATTGGCGGAATGGTTTAACAACCTCAAGCAAGTCGGCTTATGTGCCCCTCAAATTCGAACTCGGCGAGGCCTTCCAATTTGATTGGAGCTCGGCGAGTACCGGCTTCCGCGATATAAAAAATCAGCCATCCATGGCTGATTTTTCCGCTCCACCGGTACGTGTATGCCTTCGGTGGCCCAGTTCCGTCCTGCGGCGCTCGTTCAGACCCAACAAGGGGTCTTCACTTAGCGCCACAATGACTCTACGCCGTTTCGCGATGCCTTGCAGTTTTCCTAATCGGAAAACCGCCCGGCGCTACGGCTAACTGGGACTAAAAATTCATCCAGAATTTTCAGCGCCGGAAACCTTTGCAGTCATCGGCTTTTTTGTGATGGAGTTCAAAGTTTAGCTAGAAATCCATACTAAAACACTAGGTATTATTGAGATTGGCTATTAAACTAATTTTGAAAGTTAGTTAAGCACATCTTTGTTTCAAGCTTATCCCTAGCCGATAGTCTTAATGGTTATCGGCTTTTTTTCGCCTATTTTAAGGTTTCTACAATAGTGATAGCCGCGTATCAATGCGGTGTCCTTATTGCTTTAACACCTTTACAGGCAAGGCTTACAGAAAACAGATTTTCACAATGGGGCAATAGCGGGGCAGTTGAAAATAAAAAAGGGTGTTTTGACAGCAGATAAAGAATCGAGAACCCGCAATCTGTAAAGGCTAAGTGGGGTTTTTAACGCGGTTTGTCGCAGTGATTTTTTTCAGAGTGCGACAGAAATGCGACATTTTTAAAATTTACCAAAATAAAAACTACGCAAGTAATTGATTTAAATGGCGTCCCGGAGACGATTTGAACGTCCGACCTGCCCCTTAGGAGGGGGCTGCTCTATCCTGCTGAGCTACCGGGACTTGCTATAGTCATTTTATCATAAGGTACAAAATTAAGATTTCTGTCTTCTGATTTCGACACGTTCTAACGAGGTGATGAAGTAGGATAGTTTGGTCTGGCTGCGCGAAGAAAGACTGCCGAACAAGCCGCCTATTTTAACTTTCGGCGATCCGATGTGGCTTTGTTTTACAAAGCGGACGCTAAACTCGAAGTCCATGACATATTCTTCGAAGCTGATCTGACAGCTTTTAATCGTATCGCCGCGCTGGATTCTGGCCCGGTTGTTAGACAGTTCGACACCTGCTCCGTCTCTGGATAAATCGAAAAGATAACCTCCAATAGAAATGCCGGTTCTTTGCACGATACCGTTAAACGGGATATTCAGCGTGGCAATTTCAATACGGTGCGAGCGCCTGCGTTGCGGATAATAGATACGTTCGGGTAATGATGCTTTATAGTAGGTAATGCCTCGTGAGAAACCCGTTTCTACACCATTGAGAGTAAACGATAGATGTATGCCTTTATGAACGGCCAAAAACTTGAGGGATTTGCACTGCTGCAACATTGCGTTTCCCGGTTTCGGTAGCAATTCGTCGAGCATGATACTGTTTTTATCCAGCTTGATGCCTAGAATGGATGATGTGAAGTTCTCGTTTGAGTTTTCAACTTGAATGGTGCAAAGAGGTGCGTTTGCTTCAATATCAAGCAGTAATTTAACGATTTTTTCCGGATCGGTGAGAAAATTCGGGTTCTGAAGCGACGAAAAATCGTCATCTGCCGCCTCTTCCTCAAGAGCGGTTGGTTTCGAGAAAATATTTTTGATTTTTCCTAACATGCTGGACCGGCATTATAAAATTTAGTTATCAGTCTACACCGAAATGAGCGTATGAGAAAATAACTCGCTTCTGGTTGAGCCATCGGGTCCATAGGTACTCGCCAATTGCGATTTACCTCTTAAAATTTGCAGTGCGCGCTGAGTGTTTCTGCTGAGCAGATCGATGCAGGCACCGTTTTGCTCATTGAGCATCCGGCATTTTTTTGATAATGCGGTTATATTTGACCAGCAGGTCCGCGATTCGCCGATATTAATTCCGGCGGCTTCCGCCTTAGTGAAATAGGTATTAATGCCTTCGTGATTGGCTATCAGTTTTTCTGTGGCTAAGACTTGACCAAGTTGTTTTGAAAACAACTCAAGTTGGGAAACGACATCCCGTTTGTTGTTGGCAATCAACAATAATGCATTGGGATCGGTCTGTTTCCCAAGATTTTCCGACTCGGAATTTAACAATTCCAACAGTTTTTGAGTGGCATTAAAACCGTTGTTGAGTAAATTTTCAGTAATCGGAAAAGTTTTTTCTATCATGATGTTCACGTCGTATTGGGTAGCTTAGCCTCAAATTGCAGCATTTTGGTAGCAATGCGAGCGGCATCAGGTTTGTATGTGCCGGACTGGATAGCTAATTTTATGGCTGCAACACGGTCTTCATTAATCACCGGAGTAGCTGCGCCCGCCGTCATGGCGGTTTTAAGATCCTGTGACGTATTGGTAAAAGCAATCGTATCGGCAGAGCCTGTTCTGCCGCTATCTTGCTGAACGTTGTTTGCATCCTTGGCGACTGATTTTGTGGGCAAAGACACAATAATGGTATTACCGGTAAGAGGTTCGATGGCCATGACAAAGTTCCTAAATGAGTTTTCTCTGCTGGTTTTATCGGCATCATATCGGTTTCCTTTAACTAATTTCTAGAAATTGACTGAAACTTGGCCGGCATCAATGACGACTGCCTGGATAATGCGTTGCGAACTGATATTTTTCACATTAATTCTGTCGCCCTTGCCTCCATCTGCCAGTGCGAACCCTGTAGAAGTGATCGAAATACCCGTATTTCCCGTCTGAATATTGACACGCTCGCCACGCTTCACCAAAGTTAAGGCCTGATAACTGAGTCTGTTCAAAGCGCTGCCTATGGATAGATTGCGAGCCGCTTGTTTGTTGATTACATCGGCAGGATCGATTATATAACCCTGAGTTAATTTACTAATGTCTCTGGGTTCGCTAACCAGATCTTCCGCACGAATAACATCGCCGCGCCGCAAAGCTTTAGTTAGTAAAACCACCTCTTTATAGGATTTGATGGACACAGAGGTGTATATCATCCAATTCTGACTACCGGTACAACGAACGGCGATGGTGTTACGTCCGGCTTTAATTTCCCCTGCCTGCGGATAAACCTGCAATGGGTTGTCGCACAACGGCAATTGTAAACGGGAATCGAGCTGGCTTACCTCAATTTCGTGCTTGCCGTTAGCTTCTAGACTTGATTTTACGTAAGTCATGACAGCATCGGAAATTGACTGCAATGGTTGTGTCGATTCGGCAATAGACACTTGCGAAATAATCAACAGAAGCATAGTCATTAATTTATGTATTTTCATAAGGCTGTCGTATTTTTGACTTTACATCTGTTCAAGCACAAAACGTACCAGTAATTTTCTAAAGTAAATCAGCGTAATGCCGCTATACTTACAAAAGAAATATCGGAGGGGATTTTTATGGCTGGCATCTTAGATAATGTTGATCAACGAACCAAACTGGCAGGGCACAATAGATTCGAATTATTGCTGTTCAAACTGTTAAGCCGTCAGCGTTTTGGGATTAATGTCTTTAAAGTTCAAGAGGTTATCCAGTGCCCGCCTCTAACGCAAATCCCGAACTCCCACTCCGTGATATGTGGTGTGGCGCATTTACGCGGTAAAACCATACCGGTACTGGATTTGTCGATGGCAATTGGCATGAGGCCGTTATCTCGTGACGCCGGCTGCTATGTGATTGTGACGGAATACAATCGATCCATTCAAGGCTTTCTGGTCGGGTCTGTTGATAGAATTATCAATATAGGTTGGGAACAAGTTAAGGCACCGCCATCCGGTGCCGGTAAAAATAGTTATTTGACCGCAGTGACCGAAGTGGAAGGTGAGCTGATTGAGGTGATCGATGTCGAAAAAGTGATGAAAGAAGTCATTGGCGGACAAGAAGAAGCCTCAGCCGAAGCGATAGACAGTGAGCTTAGCGGCAAAAACGATCATATTTTGGTGGTCGATGATTCTTCTGTAGCCAGAAATCAGGTGAAAAGAGTCTGTCAGCAAATCGGCATTGAATGTACGCTTTTAAAGGACGGTCTGGAGGCATGGGAGCATTTATCGCAATTGAATGCCGATGGCGTTAATATTCAGGATCATTATCTGATGATAATCTCCGATGTTGAAATGCCGCGTATGGACGGGTACACCCTGGCCAGTAGAATCAAGGCCGACCCATCCATGAAAAAGGTTTATCTAATTCTGCATACATCGCTGAGCGGCGTATTTAATACAGCTATGGTACAGAAAGTCGGTGCCGATAAGTTTTTGGCTAAATTTGAGCCCGATTTGTTGATGAAAGCCATACAGGAGCACATTCGGGATCGAAATATTGGTCGCGCCTAAGCTAATGCGCCATTATATCCAAAGCCAAAACTAGCTAAGCTAGCCAACATTAGCTTACAACCATTCAGTTTTCTAAAGTCCTTTACGGTTCTTGATACTTTCGATATTATCTTTAACCGAAAGCTACTGATCTATTTCTCAGAAAAGCTTAAGCGTGACATTCTCCCGCATGGTAGACAGATTTAAATCGGCGGGATTTTTCTTTCTCATAGCTTTATCTAGCTATACCTGTCGGTTTGCAAATGTTTCAGTCGGTATCGATAGAAATCTCTATGGAAGTATGCCGCCAAGGATATTGCCACGGCTAACTTTCATAAAGCATCCCGATAGAGTTCAGTATTTGGTTTACACGTAACCCCTATTCTAGGAGGAGTGTCCTTTGCCAAGACAAAATCCTCCGCATTTCACGGCTGAATACCTGAGAATTTCAGGTTATTTCCGGCAGCGACTCTCACCCATAAAACCAAAGGAGTAAATGTTTATGTCTGATAATACAGGAAAATTCGTCTGGTACGAACTAATGACCAGCGATTACAATGCAGCTGAATCTTTCTATCAAAACGTTATAGGTTGGGATTCGGCAGATTCCGGGATGGCTGATTGTGTCTACAAAATTCTTTCAGCAGGGACGGCAATGATAGGCGGGCTGATGCCTATTCCCGAAGAGGCCGCCGCGAAGGGCATTCCTCCCTGTTGGACCGGCTATGTATCGGTTGACAATGTTGATGTTTTTGCCGAGCGCGTCATAGCGGCTGGCGGCACTGTGCGCCGTCCTGCCGATGACATTCCGGGCGTTGGCCGTTTTGCTGTCGTTGCCGACCCGCACGGGGCTGTGTTCATGATCTATAAACCGGCGTGCGCTCAGGAATCCGCCCCAGTAACACCAGGTACGCCGGGTCATGTCGGTTGGCATGAATTGCACGCTGGTGAAATGGAAAGCGCCTTCTCGTTCTATGCCGATCTTTTCGGTTGGACCAAGGCCGAAGCCATTGACATGGGGCCGATGGGTGTTTATCAGACATTCGCAATCGGCGGTGTGCAAGTCGGCGGTATGATGACCAAAACCCCGGAAACGCCAGTCCCTTTCTGGCTGTATTATTTCAATGTCGATGCCATAGAGCTTGCCGCTGCACGCGTCATAGGGGCAGGCGGTCAAGTCATATACGGCCCGCATCAGGTTCCAGGCGGCAGTTGGATTGTGCAATGTCTCGACCCGCAGGGTGCTATTTTTGCGATGGTTGCTTGTAAAGTCTGATTGGTTTGAATTGATAGGGAAAGGAGGCTATGGAGTACGCATGAAATAGTTTCCTCAGCTATTTAAGAATGTTGGCCAAAATTTAACATAACCATTATTCCGACAGCAGATTTGTTTATCTGATTAATCGAGCCTCCTGGAGAAAGAGCGTGGTCCACCTCTTAATCTTTATCGATTTTATTTTATACGCATTGCTCAGCAACTGATTGTGATTACTATCAGCTATAATTCTAGTGTCGCAAACTAAATTAAATAGAAAAGGAAAGCAATGCATTCTTTAATCGCCTTTGCCACGCAGTTGGAAGTAAATATGGTGGCATCAACACATTTAATACCGATGGATTTTAATTGGCCGGATAAGCAAGCATTGACGAACCTTACTTAACCGCTAGAAAATATGCTGAATGCCGAGTTGTACAGGATTAGCGAATAATTCTACTCCTTGATTCAAAGGCCAAGTTTATGGGTAAATGGGATAAATTAATTGATCTGATTTTAAAGGGTGGCTCTGATGCAAACATTGCCTTCGATGATTTGCGTTGTCTGTTGTTAAGACTGGGTTTTGAAGAGCGTATTCGCGGCAGCCATCATTTGTTTCGGAAGACTGGTATAGAGGAAAAAATTAATTTACAACGCGAAGGTCAACATGCAAAACCTTATCAAGTGAAACAGGTACGTCATATTTTGCTTAGATACCACCTGAAAATTTAGGATAAATCATGTATAGATACGAAATTCTTATTTTTTGGAACGAAGAAGATCAGGCCTATATCGCCGAAATACCCGAATTACCGGGTTGTTTGGCTCATGGCGATACGGCGGAGAAATCGCTTGCGAATGCCCAAGAAGCTATTGAATTGTGGATAGCTACGGCTGTTGAATTTGGCGATTCTATTCCTGAGCCTAAGGGACGACGCTTGATGTATGCCTAACCGCAGCTATTTGGTAAAGCGTGTTTTTCTAAAACAAACGCCTTAATACTTCATCGTTGGCGTAGAAATCGACACTATCTAGTCAATAAAAATGGGGTTCCCAGTAGAGTTATGGGAACCCCATAAACTATCAAATCTCGCGATAAATCGCCGCGCCTTCCTCCAAAAACTGCTTGGATTTCTCATCCATCCCGGTCAACAAAGCCTCCTGTTCGGCAATGCCTTTTTCCGACGCGTAATCGCGTACATCCTGGCTGATTTTCATCGAGCAGAAGTGTGGGCCGCACATTGAACAAAAATGCGCGACTTTGGCAGATTGCTTGGGTAAGGTCTCATCGTGGAACGAGCGGGCTTTCTCTGGGTCCAGGGCGATATTAAACTGGTCTTCCCAGCGGAATTCGAAACGGGCTTTCGACATGGCGTTATCGCGAATCTGTGCGCCGGGATGGCCTTTGGCCAAATCGGCGGCATGTGCGGCAATTTTGTAGGTGACGATGCCTTCGCGTACATCCTGTTTGTTCGGCAGCCCTAAATGTTCCTTTTGGGTTACATAGCACAGCATAGCGCAACCGTACCAGCCGATATTGGCGGCGCCGATAGCCGAGGTAATATGATCATAGCCGGGGGCGATGTCAGTCGTCAGCGGGCCCAATGTATAAAACGGCGCTTCGCCGCAATCTTCCAACTGTTTTTCCATGTTGACCTTGATCATATGCAAAGGCACATGTCCCGGACCTTCGATCATGGTCTGCACATCGTGTTGCCATGCTATTTTTGTCAATTCGCCCAGGGTTTCCAGCTCGCCGAATTGCGCGGCATCGTTGGCGTCGTAAATCGAGCCTGGACGCAGGCCGTCGCCCAGAGAAAACGATACATCATAGGCTTTCATGATTTCGCAGATTTCCTCGAAATGAGTATACAGAAAGCTTTCTGTATGATGCGCCAAACACCATTTTGCCATGATGGAGCCGCCACGCGAGACGATACCGGTCATGCGCTTCGCTGTCAGCGGTACATGATGCAGGCGCACCCCGGCATGGATGGTGAAATAGTCCACACCTTGTTCGGCCTGTTCGATCAGGGTATCGCGAAAAATTTCCCAGGTCAGTTCTTCTGCCTTGCCATCGACTTTTTCCAAAGCCTGATAGATCGGTACCGTACCGATAGGGACCGGTGAGTTGCGCAGTATCCATTCGCGGGTTTCGTGGATATTTTTACCGGTTGACAAGTCCATGATGGTATCGCCGCCCCAGCGGATACCCCACAGCATTTTTTCGACTTCCTCCTCAATTGAGGAGGTAATCGCGGAGTTGCCAAGGTTTCCGTTAATTTTTACCAGAAAATTGCGGCCGATGATCATCGGCTCCAGTTCCGGGTGGTTGATGTTGGCTGGAATGATGGCACGGCCGCGAGCCACTTCCGAGCGGACAAATTCAGGGGTTATGACTGACTGGATTGCTGCCCCGAAGGAAAAGCCGGGATGTTGGCCTTGATAGCTATCGCGCATGGCCTCCAGGTTCTGGTTTTCGCGTATCGCGATATATTCCATCTCCGGGGTAATGATGCCTTGGCGGGCATAATGCATCTGACTGACATTATTACCGGCTTTGGCGCGGCGTGGATTGCGAATATGCTCGAAACGCAAATGTGCGGTAGCGGCATCGGTCAGACGCTCGCGCCCGAACGCGGAACTTGGTCCGGAAAGCTGTTCAGTATCGCCGCGCTCTTCTATCCAGGCGCCGCGAACAGAACCCAAACCTTTGTGAAGATTAACCTCGACATTGACATCGGTATACACGCCTGAGGTATCGTAAACATAGAGCGGCGGGTTTTTTTCGGCACCGAAATGCGCCGGCGTATCCGACAGGGTGATTTTACGCATAGGCACCTGAATGTCCGGGCGGCTGCCCTGTATATAGACTTTCTCGGATGCGGGGTAAGAATCGATTCTTAGGCTACTGCCGCTATCGGCAGTAATTTCTTTACGGACAGCACTCATGCTTATCTCCAAAATAGCAAACAATAGCGAGCGCAGGGAAGAACGGGCTTTCCTACGCCGGCATTAACCGGGTCAGGTTCAAAGGGTTTTTCTCAGCTTCTATAGGCATATATCGCCACAAAAGCACCCCTAGCCTTTAAGTAGTTAAGCAGAGTAAATGATAATGGATTAAATTGCAAGACTGTTGAAAAGGCTTGCAGATATAAATCACTTATAAAACAATGGGTTTTATAAATACAAGACGGTAACAGGCTTGTAAACGCCTGCTACGAATCCGCTGCTGATATGATAATCGGCAATTTTTTAATGAACGGAAAACAGATTTTGGCAAACATTGAAGAACGGCAATACAGCCGCCTAGACTTCGGTTTTGCACGCTTTTTGGGCGAGCGTTGCAAATTGAGCGGAGAGCAACGATCCCGCTTTGAAGGTCTATTGCTGGAATTGTCGGCGCAACAAGCGGCAGGCCACAGTTGTATCGCACTGACTGCCGACGACGAAGCGCTTGTTGCGGCCTCTGGCCAAGCTTCAAGCAATCGGCTCACGCCACTGATTATCGATCAGAACCGTTTGTATCTGCATAGATACTGGTGGTATGAAAAACGTTTAGCCGAACAGTTAATTGTGTTGTCTCGGCAGCGTTTCGAAGCTAAGCAAGCCGATGATCTACTGGATCTTTACTTTCCGTCTCACGATACAGACATCGATTGGCAAAAACAGGCAGCCAAAAGCACGCTCACTCAAGGTTTGACCATCATCAGCGGCGGACCCGGTACCGGCAAGACCACGACTGTCGTGAAAATTTTGGCATTACTACAGGAAATCGCCGAAGTACCGCTATACATTGCCTTGGCAGCTCCGACCGGCAAAGCAGCGATGCGCCTGCAAGAATCGATTGCGGCCAACAAAACGCTCCTACCTTGTCCGCAAAGCATCAAGGATCGCATTCCGGAAAAGGTGACGACCATACATCGTCTGCTAGGCGCAAAACCGCCCACGCCGTATTTCAAACACACTGCCGACAATCCTTTGCCTTACGATTTACTGGTGATAGACGAAAGCTCCATGATCGATCTGGCATTGATGAGCAAACTGGTCGATGCCTTGAAACCGGGGACCCGCCTGATTTTGCTGGGCGACAAAGACCAATTGGCCTCTGTTGAATCCGGTGCGGTACTGGCAGATTTGACGCAGAGTTTGCCAAAACAGACTGTGGAACTGTTGAAATCGCACCGTTTCCAAGGCAACATCAAGGTACTGGCCGATGCCGTCAATCGGCAACAGGCGGCACTTGCCTGGCAGCTATTGTGCGATGGCGAAGTGTCATTGCTAAATGTGGATCCGATCGATTTTATTGTCGAAAATTATCTGGACTATCTGCAATTAATCGCAAACCATGCCGATTTTCCGAGCATTTTTGCCGCTTTCAACCGCTTTCAGGTCTTATGCTCCAATCAGCATGGCCGCAACGCCGTTTTAGATATTAATGCCCGTGTTGAGCAGCAGCTTAGTAAAATAAATCGAATCAGACCCGGCGGACAATGGTACTCAGGCAGGCCGATTATGGTAACGGACAATAACCCCGGTCTACAACTCTTCAACGGAGACATCGGTTTATGCTTGGCTGACGCTGAAAGCGATGGACAATTAAGGGTGTTTTTTTTACGAGGCGATGGCGGCATCAAAAAAATTCAACCGGCTCGGTTACTAAGTTGCGAAACCGTATTTGCTATGACCATACACAAAAGTCAGGGATCGGAATTCGAGCGCGTGCTCATCATGTTGCCTGACCGGATTAACCCGGTGCTCAGCAAGGAACTGTTATACACGGCTATAACCCGTGCCAAAACCTATGTCAAAATTGCCGCCGATCAGTCTGTTTTCATGAATTGCATTGCTCATAAGGTTCAACGCCAGAGTGGTTTGGCGAACAAATTACTCAATTACCAAACGGAAAAAGCCAATGAAATCGATCAAAAAACGCTTTAAGGAGATATTGGTTGCCATTAAAAGCTCGGCATCCGAGTTGGCCCTGCTCAGCGAAGGGTTAACGCTGTTAAGCGAAATCCAGCAAATTGCCGGAAAAGTATTAAGCGCGGAAGCAGAGCTCAGCTTACAAATAGCGGAACTGAAAAAAGCGGAATTTAGAGAAGGAATCGCCGATTCCGAAGCCCTGTCGGTTCTGGAGGAAATTATCGATAATGATGTGATCAGCGCTCTGGAAGAGAGTTTTTTTGCCGAACTGGATAATCATGCCGATAGCGGTATCGGTGAGTTTTTGCAGCAATTACTGGAAAAAATCGGCAAATGCCACGCGGGAATGATAACGAATATTCAGAATTTGTTCGCTTTGCTGGAAGATGAATAGCGGCATTTAATGGTCTCGCTGCACCGAGAACCTTGCCAGTAATTCAAGCGCCTGTTTGAATTCGGAATCGGGCAATACAGATAGGGATTCGATGGCTTTTGTTGCCGCCTTCGTTGCGCATTGTTCGGTGTATTCTATTGCCTGAGTGGCTTTAACCACTTCATAAACTTCATTAAATGCGTCCCGAGAACCCTGGCGAATAGCATCTATAACGATTTTTGCCTGATGCTCGTCACCGCGCTGAATGGCATAAATCAAGGGAAGGGTAGGCTTGCCCTCGGCAAGATCGTCGCCGAGATTTTTTCCGAGTTCTTCGGTACTGGCTTTGTAATCCAAAGCGTCGTCAATTAACTGAAAAGCAACACCCAATTCCTGGCCGTAGATGGCCAGAGCCTCTTCAATAGCCGGATCGGCTTCTGAAATAACCGCCGCTAAACGTGTTGCCGTGCTGAATAAAATAGCCGTTTTTCGGGCTATGACTTCCAGATATTTTTCTTCGCTGGTGTCGGGATTATTGCAATTTAACAACTGCAAGACCTCGCCTTCGGCAATCGCGGTCGTGGTCTTGGATAAAATCTCCATGACCCGCATGTTGTTGGTGCGGACCATCATTTCGAAGGCGCTGGAATACAAATAATCGCCGACCAATACGCTGGCTGCATTACCCCACACGGCATTGGCGGATTCCTTGCCGCGCCGCAGTACCGACTCGTTGACCACATCGTCGTGCAGCAGAGTTGCCGTATGAATAAATTCGATAACTGCGGCCATGATCAGATGATGATCTTCGACCTTGCCCAGGGCTTTTGCAGCCAATAACAGGAGCATGGGGCGAAGTCTCTTGCCGCCATTGCCTATGATATAATGGCCGATTTGATTAATCAGCACCACATCAGAACTTAATTCGTCGAGAATTAATTGATCGACAGACTGAGTTTCCGAAGCAGTCAAATTTTTAATTGTGTCAAAATCGATTGTTACCGAAGCTGTCGTTGAATAATTTGCTATCATGGGTATATTAGTGAAGTTCGGTAGCACGTAGCGTGGAATAATTTAGCCCACCATGCTATGAAGATTAGCGTACAGTGTCAATAGCACCTTTGCACACAGTATAAAAACGCAAGCCAATGTTATCGTTTTGCATAGCTTGCCGGCAAACCTAACAATATTTCCCGCTGTAGAGCAAATACGTGTGATGCAACCTCGTCGATTAGCACTTCAAATTGACAGATACCCGCACTTCACGTATTATCCGCAGCCTTTTTTATCCGTTTCTTAAACAGGCTTTTACCCATGAAAAGAACTTACCAACCCAGCAAAATAAAACGCGCCAGAACTCACGGATTCCGTGCCAGAATGGCTACAGTCGGCGGACGCAAAGTGATCAATGCGCGTAGAGCCAAAGGCCGCGCTTCGTTGACGGTTTAATTGTCGGCGGAAAATTTTGGCTTTCCTGTTCAGTTACGGTTAGGGACGCCTGCTGAATTTAAAAATGTATTTAGCAATCCTGTAAAATCGATAGACAAATATTTTACAGTGTTAGCGACCCCCAATCATTTGCCGCATCCGCGGCTAGGATTGGCAATTGCAAAAAAAACAATAAAAAAAGCAGTCGCAAGGAATCGCATAAAAAGAACTGCCAGAGAAAGCTTTAGATTGCAAAGGCAGCATATCGTCAACATTGATATTGTGGTTTTGGCACGAGGGGATGCAGCAAATGCACCCTTGTTGATATTGAGGAAGTCATTGGAAAAGCATTGGCTTAAACTGGTAGAACGATGCGGATCCTGCTGATATCTTTAATTAAGACGTACAAATATTTCATAAGTCCTTTACTGGGACCGAGATGCCGTTTTTATCCCAGTTGTTCAAGCTATGGCTTGGAGGCAATCCAGTTGCATGGTGCAGCCAAAGGCTCCTACCTCACCCTTCGCCGATTATTAAAATGCCACCCTTTTCACGAGGGCGGCATAGATCCTGTTCCAGAAAAATTGAGTAAATAACAATGGAAAACATTAGATTTGTACTTGTCATGGCGATGTTGATGATTTCGTATATGCTTTGGGAATCATGGCAGAACGATTATGGCCCCAAACCCCTGGCCATCATCTCCGACAAGCCTGTGGTTGCAGGCAATAACATCACCACCCCAAGCGCAGACCAACGTCCGCAAAATGCAAGTGCTTCTGCCCAACAAACAGGTAATCCGGTCGCAGTTGCAACCCAGGAGGACAAAATCATTACGGTCAAAACCGATGTTTTTGCACTGGAAATCGATACTTTAGGCGGAACTGTTCGTAATCTTGACTTAGTGAAATACCCGCACGAAAAAGAAAACACCTATGTCAATAAAGCTTACGCCCTGATCGGCATGAAAGCGCCGGGAAGAGATCTATCGCCAATCCGGTTGTTCGATAACAGTCCCGATCACCTTTTTCTAGCGCAAAGCGGCTTGGTTGCCAGCGACAACTCGGCGGCGGCACCCGATCATCATGCCCAATTCAGTGCCGAGAAAAACGCCTATGCCCTTGAAGAAGGTCAGGATCAATTAAAAGTTCCTTTAACCTGGACAGACCCGCAAGGCTTGAAAGTGACCAAGACTTTCATCTTCAAACGCGGCAGTTACAGCATCGAACTTGAACAAAAAATCCTCAACCAAACGGCGCAATCCTGGTCGGGACGTCAGTACGACCAATTGTTGAGAATAGAGCATAGCGATAAAAACAATAATAACTTCATCAGAACTTATTCCGGCGGCGTCATTTATACGGATAAAGACAAGTTCAAAAAAGTTAAATACGATGACATGGGCGACAATCTGAATATCTCCGCTCAAGGCGGCTGGAGCGGCATGATTCAGCATTATTTCGCCAGTGCCTGGATTCCCCCGGTCAACCAGGAAAATCATTTTTACACTAAAGCCCTTAACGATTTTCGCTATGTGATCGGTTCATATTCCCCAGATCTGACCATTCAGCCTAACAGCGAGGGGATCTTTAACGCCCAGTTGTTTGCGGGGCCGAAAATTCAGCCCATGCTGGAAGCTACTGCCCCCGGACTGGAACTGACAGTCGATTACAGTTGGTTAACGGTGATTGCCAAACCCATTTACTGGATGTTGAACAAAATCCATAGCTATATCGGCAATTGGGGTTTAGCGATTTTAGGCATCACTTTCACTATTAAATTGCTGTTCTTCAAACTTTCCAAAGCCAGTTATCAATCAATGGCGAAAATGCGCAAAATTCAGCCGCGTCTGAAAGAGTTGCAAGAACGTTATGCCGATGATAGGCAGAAGTTCAACACTGAAATGATGGCGATGTATAAGCGCGAGAAGGTTAACCCGCTTGGCGGATGCTTGCCTATCATGGTGCAGATTCCGGTATTTATCTCGCTGTATTGGGTGCTGATCGAAACCGTAGAATTGCGTCAGGCCGATTTTATACTATGGATACAGGACCTTTCGGCACAAGATCCCTTTTACTTGTTGCCTATTGTCTACGGCATCACCATGAAAATTCAGCAAGGACTGAATCCGGCTCCGATCGACCCGCTGCAGGCCAAGGTCATGAAAATGTTTCCTATCATTTTCACCGTTTTCTTCCTGTTCTTCCCTTCGGGATTGGTCGTGTACTGGATTTGCAACAACAGTCTGTCCATTATCCAGCAGTGGTACATCACCAAGCACATTCTTGCAGAGGATAAGCCCGCTCACTAAGCAAAAATGATTGCTGACGGCGATACCATAGCAGCCATCGCCACGCCGCCGGGTAACGGCGGCGTCGGCATTATCCGCATCTCCGGGCCTGCCGTTACCGGCATTGCCCGGCAGCTCTGCCGAAAAGCCCCGATACCCAGATACGCCCTATATTCCGGTTTTTTGGACGCAGACGGCAGCAGCATCGACTCCGGGCTCATTCTCTATTTTCCCGCTCCCGCTTCTTATACCGGCGAAGACGTTCTGGAATTGCACGGACATGGCGGCAGAGTCGTGCTGGATATGTTATTGCGCCGGGTGTTGGCTTTGGGAGCCAGATTAGCCGGTCCCGGCGAATTCAGCCAAAGAGCGTTTCTAAATAAAAAACTGGATCTGGCCCAAGCCGAAGCGATAGCTGACCTGATCACCAGTAGCACCGAACAAGCCGTGCGCTCGGCTCAGCAATCCATGCAGGGTGTGTTTTCAACACAAATCAACGAGCTTCTCGATGAATTGATCGAGTTGCGGGTTTATATTGAAGCCGCAATCGATTTTGTCGATGAAGAGATCGATTTTCTCAACGACGGCGTTATCGCCGGTAAAATCGAACGACTACACGGCAAAATCCTGAAAATTTGCGCCACTGCCCAGCAAGGCAGATTACTGCACGACGGTATGACCGTCGTGCTGGCCGGTAAGCCCAATGCCGGAAAATCCAGCCTACTTAATGCCTTGGCTGGACATGATGCGGCTATTGTTACCGAAATAGCCGGCACTACCCGCGATGTTTTGCGGGAGCGTATCCAACTGGACGGCATGCCGCTACACATCATAGATACTGCGGGATTACGCGATAGCGACAACATTGTCGAGCAGGAAGGTGTACGCCGTGCGCATCAGGAAATCGAAAAAGCCGACAAGGTGCTGTTATTAATGGACAGCACCCAATCCGATAACGATGCTTTCCTCAAAAGCCTGCCGGCTGAGATCGACATTACCAAAATCTTTAACAAAATAGACCTTACCGGCGAACCGGCCAAAATCATTGAAACAATACAAGGCACAGAAATATACCTGTCTGTAAAAACCGGTGCCGGTATGGACTTGCTAAAACAACACCTAAAACAAAGCGTCGGTTTTATAGAAACAGGCGAAAGCGTATTTGTCGCCCGCAGAAGGCATATTCATGCCTTAACACTGGCCGGAGAATCGTTAAAAATTGCCGGCGAACAATTGCAAAATCATTCCCCGGAATTGGTCGCGGAAGAATTGCGGCAAGCGCAGCACTGCCTATCGGAAATTACCGGCGAATTTAGCTCGGATGATTTGTTGGGGGAGATTTTTGGTAGTTTTTGTATCGGAAAGTGAAGCCGATTGCCAGCTTCATAGCACGAACATTACACGGCAGTAGCATGGATTCCTGTTTCAAGCACGAACTTCGAATTCAGCATTTTCAATCACCTGTTTAAAATAGCGGATGGATTCTTTTAAACCATCTTCCAGCCCTACTTTCGGCACCCATCCCAACTTCTCTTGCGCTAAACCAATATCAGGTTGGCGCTGACGCGGATCATCCTCGGGCAAGGGCTTGAAGATTAATTTCGAACCTGATTTTGTTAAACGCAAAATAATTTCAGCCAATTCCAGCATGGTAAACTCGTTAGGATTCCCGATATTAACTGGCCCGATAAAATCAGCCGGACTATCCATCATCGCTAACATGCCATCTAGCATATCATCCACGTAGCAAAAACTGCGCGACTGTTGTCCGTCTCCATAGATAGTAATATCTTCGCCTCTCAAGGCCTGAACGATAAAGTTGCTGACTACCCGTCCGTCATTGGGCAGCATTCGCGGTCCATAAGTATTGAAGATACGCACCACCTTTATTTCCAGCCCATGCTGCCGGTAATAATCAAAAAACAAGGTTTCGGCACAGCGCTTGCCTTCATCGTAACAACTGCGGATACCGATAGGATTAACTCTACCCCAATACGCTTCCGGCTGGGGATGTACTTCCGGATCACCGTAAACTTCGCTGGTGGAGGCTTGTAA